>NZ_LBIZ01000089.1:0-74285 GCF_028128665.1 Bradyrhizobium sp. CCBAU 45384 | reverse complement strand
ATCTGTAGGCCGAAGACGATCGGCGACGCACCCGCCCGCGGGCCGGAGCGCAGCGGAGGACGCCGTTGTGGCGACTTTCTTGACTCGCGAGGAATGGGCGAAGCCCAGGGGAAGAAAGTCGCATCAACGGCGTTGCGGCTCAGACGATCGAGGCGAAGCCGGTCTTCGGCCAGATCAAGCCATCAACGAGGCCACGTGGGTCGCGTGCTGAACCGCAATCGGAAGAAGTCGTCGCGTATCTCGGTTGCGCTGAACAAGAGGCGGAAAAGATTCGGCGCAGAAAGAGAAACAATCTGCTGCAATGGGCGATGCCGTCTCCGAAGAAATGATCGAGACATCGCCGCTCCGCCGCGGCTTAGTGGACCGGCCGAAATGGGCCCCTTGGTCAAGGCCCCGGGGGGACTGCCCCTCCCCGCTCAGGTCTCAATCATCCCCTCGTTCAATTCGATCTATCCGAGTCTGCTCGACGACCAAGGCTGTGAACGGTCATCCCTCTCGCGTAGCGGCTGGAAGAACTGGGTGTGATGGATTCTCCACCAGCCCCGCCAGTTCGAGCGGGCGTGGCTCTGCAAAAGCAGTCAAGCGTGTCCACGTTGTGCCCCCAACACAGACCGCGCCCAGGCAAGCGAGGATCTCTCGCCAAGCCAGCGAGGGCATGCCGATCTGGGACAGGGCGAACGCCACTTGATAGCCGGCGACGGCAGCGGGGACAGCAAATGCGGTCGCGATGGCGATGCGCAAGGTCAACGACCGAGTAATGGCGACGGCGGCCTGACCGACGGCAAGCGTCAACACGCCACCGGCCGTTCCGATAAGCATTGCACTGAACACGCCGGCGCCATTCTGAAACGCCGTCATCCCGATGCTCAGTGCGACGAAAAACGGCAAGGCATACACAGCGAGCGCAAAAATCGCCCAGCAGAACAAGCCGACGCCGAGTGTGTTGAGAACAAGCCCAATGGCGAGCATGGTGGTGGCTCCATGTGCATAAATGTACCAGTCGCGCCTTCCACCACCACCATGGCGCAACTCTGAATATGAGACTGAAAGAAGGCGGAGTTGCGGCGCATGCAACTCCGCCATGACGCCTGGAGGCGAGAAGGGAGCGCTCACGCGCCGCCGAACCTCCAGACGGGAATGCCGAGGCGTTTTGCTTTGTCCGCGAGGTTGTCCTGGATTCCCGTGCCCGGGAAGTGCATGACGCCGATCGGCAGGAGTTCGAGCATGGCGTCGTTGCGCTTGAACGGGGCCGCCTTGGCGTGCTTGGTCCAGTCGGGCTTGAAGGCGATCTGAGGCACCTTGCGATTGGTCGCCCATTTGGAGGCGATAAGCTCCGCACCTTTGGGCGAGCCGCCATGGAGCAGGACCATGTCGGGATGCTTGACGTGAACCTTGTCGAGGCGGTCCCAGATGAGGTGGTGGTCATTGAAGTCCAGCCCGCCAGTGAGTGCGATCTTCGGTCCTGCAGGCAGCAAGACCTCTGTCTCAGCGCGACGCTTGGCTGCGATGAAGTCGCGCGAGTCGATCATCGCGGCAGTCAGCGTGCGGTGGTTCACCAGCGATCCTGATCGAGGACGCCAGAACGATCCGGTGTGAGCCTCAAAGCGTTCGATCGCCTGATCGCGGAAGAGCTCCAGGCAGTTGCGGCGCTCGATCAAAGTGATGCCCTCGGCCGTTAGGCGCTCGAGTTCGACCGATCGTATTTCGGAGCCATTTTGCTCGCGCTGGCTCTTCTGCTGCGCCTGTTCGTTGTCGTCGAGTTGGTGTCTGATGCGATCGACGGCGCGATGGAACAGGTTGACCATCGACCAGAGCAGATCGTCGAGGTCCGGCTCAAGCCGCGTGTCGTTCAGAGTTGCAACGAGGGCGTTGAAGATATCGGCAACGGCGCCAGCGATCATCTTGCCCTCAGGAAGCGGTCGTGGGTCAGGCTGGTCGTCGAAGGGGCGGTAGCCGAAGAGCTGTAGTTCGGTGAGGACGTGGTCAGTTGGAGAAGAGGCGTGCGGCGGTTCAATGTCGTCGTGGTCGGTCATTGGAGGGATCCTTTGCCGGATCGGCCGCGCCCATCGCGGCCTTCGTGGCGATCACCCAGACGGCGGGCGGAGCGGGCCAGAACCCGCAAGGGCCGAAGCGGCAGCGGAGGATGGCGGAGGCGGGCTATTTTGCTTCGCGATGCAAAGCGCGCCGGTTTGATGGCCATTGTGTCTGCTCATTGCCGGCGCGCGGCGGAAAATAGCCGGGCGTAGCCATTGCCGGCCCGGTCCGGTTGCCGACCGATCGCCCTCTAGAAGGCCGAGGTCGCGTCCCTTTCCGGCAATGGCCGCATTATGACGGACCTATCAACGTAGATCGAAGCACGGGTCTATTCTGCGGCCACCGTCGACGAATGCAGGAAGCGGAGGGCGTCCTCTGGTACGAGTTGAAGCCGCAACGCTGCTCGGAGGCTCTCGAGACCGAAGATATGCAGGTCTTCGTTGAAATCGCCCAGCCGGGGCGACAACGCGATCGCTTCAACGCCGACGGCTTTTGCACGCTGGGTGAGAATAGCCTGCACGGCATCTCCGGCGGCATCTGCGTCACGGGCGATATAGAGCCGACGCAGGCCAGACGGCAGCATCATGGCTGAGAGGTGATTGGCCGAGAGCGCCGCGGCCATAGGAAGAGTCGGCAGCACGTAACGTAATGAAAGCATGGTCTCGATTCCCTCGCCGGCGGCGAGTACGTCGTCCACCACGCCGAAGCGAACGGCGTTGCCGAGCAGGTCGCCCATGGCCCGTCGTGGCGTATCGATCGGAGCCTTGCCGAGACGAATGCGATCAAAGCCGTCTGGATCAAGCCAGGTTCGGTGCACGCCAGTGATCCGCCCCTCGAGATCCGTGACTCGGGCAATTATCGCCGGCCAGGTTTCGGTCGGCACATGCTCGTCCGGCCGGTAGTAGCAACGAGGGTGGAAGCGCAGACTGCCACCATGGTGGATGCGGGTTATGCCGCGGCGCTGCAAATACGTTTCGGCTCCCGTCCCCTCGATCGGTCTGGATATCGCAAAGAGCCGGCGGGCTGCTTCCTGCGATCCAGCCGGCGCCACCGAACGAAGGGGTATCGAGACCAGTTGCGACTCAGGACGAGGCAGCTTCAGAAACCGCCGCGCTTCCTCAGTGACCTCGCTGAAGTCGCGTAACCCCCGGCATTCACGAATGATGTCGAGGAGATCGCCATGTTCGCCGGTCGCAGCGTCAGTCCACTTGCCGGCTGCGCCCTTCGGCGATTCCTGGAGCCGTACGAACATCGAGCGGCCCGGCGTGTTGCGGACGTCGCCGACCACCCAGTACCGTCCCGCCCGCTTGCCATTGGAGAGATAGTATCGGCACACTGCCTCGGCCTCGCGCGCAAGGCGGCGTGCCAGTTCGCAAGGCGCGGGGGACATCACGCGGCCTCCCGCTCACTGAGGCGCGCAACCGGATAGGTGTCGAGCACCTTTTGGATGACGCTGAACGCATCGGCATAGGCGTCGTAGATGCGAACCTGCTCCGGTGTAAGCTGGTGTTCGACGAGCTCGTACTCGACGCCCTCATAGGACAATGAGCGGGCAGCGTAGACACCGAGCGCCTTGAGGTCGCGCGCCAGCACCTCCATCGCCGCGCCCCCACCCCCCTCGATTGCCTCGATAAACCCGGCGCGTGTGGCGAATGGGAAATCGGCGCCGCCCCAAAGGCCAGGGCGTTTGGCATAAGCGAGGTTGTGGACCGTGGTAGCGCCCGTCGCCGACACATAAACCACACGAGCATTCGGCAAAGCGTGCTGGAGCCTCAGGCCTGCGCGCCCCTGCTGAGAGGCCGCCTGGTCGCCGCGGTCGCCCTCGCCCCCGACCGCATTCTGCATGGCATGGCTCTCGTCGAAGACGATCACTCCGTCGAAGTCGGATCCCAACCATTCAACGATCTGCCTGACACGCGAAAGCTTCTCGCCACGCTCGTCGGTGCGTAGCGTGGCATAGGTGGTGAAAAGGATGCCGTGCGAAAGCCGGATCGGTGTGCCCTGGCGAAACCGAGACAGGGGCGTAACAAGCAGCCGCTCCATGCCGAGCGCAGACCGGTCGCGCTGGGCATCTTCGATCAGCTTGTCGGATTTGCTGATCCGGACCGCACGGCGGCGGCGCTTGAGCCAATTGTCGAGCAGGATCCCGGCGACCTGCCGCCCCTTGCCCGCGCCGGTGCCATCGCCCAAGATCCAGCCCCGACGAAAGCGGGCGGCAGTCTCTGCGTCGTCGCGTGCGACAGCCACAACATCAAGGGTCGCATCGACGGTCCAGGAGCCCGCGAGAAACTCGGAACGCGCCTCGCCAGCATAGATGATGCTCTCGAGCTGGGCGTCCGACAGAACCCCTCTTGCCACCAGAATTGAATGCAGATGGGGACGGTAGGACGGCTTCGGTGGCGCAACGGACGCCATCGCCGCGGACTGCACGAGTTTGGTCGGATGTGCGCACGATCCGGGAATACAGATCGACTGCACCCCGTACTCCTCATAGAGCGCATCGGTGAGGCGGGTGCCTTCAGGCGGCGACCATTCGACGGTCTCGTTCGTAAGCTCCACACCACCACCTGGCGCACACCCCGAAATGGACGAGCGGCTTGGTGCAACGGCGCCCGGCGATCGGGCGATTGCGGGCCGCCTAATGACGTCAGCCACGACCGGCACGGCGACGGGCAGCCTCGGAGGCACATGCTGGGCTACCCAATTGAGCAAGGTGGCGACATCGCCGGCCATTCCTTGCGAGGTGGGAAACGCGTTCGGATCGGCAGCGGGCAACTTGTCGACTACGAGCAGCCTGGTGTCGGTCTGAGTGCCTTGCTTGGCGTAAACAGCGCCATCGATCGCGGCGGAAAACACGACCCGTCCGCGCTCTTGGAGGCGAACAAAGGCCTTTGGCCACGCCGGGTTATCCGGCGCAAGACCTGCGCCAGCGATGGCGACGAGGCGGCCGCCATCGCAAAGGCGTCCCAGGGCTGACGCAATGTGCCGCAGGGCGGCGTCTGCCATCCGTCGGTTGACGTTTGCCATCGCCGGGAAGGGGGGATTTATCAGGACAACACTCGGTACAAAACTCGCGTCGAGGTGATCATCGATCTGCGCGGCGTCGAACCGCGTGACCTCAACGTTGGTGAATAGGTGATCGAGCAGCACTGCACGGCGCTCGGCCAACTCGTTCAACATCAGCGAGCCGCCGGCGAGCTCGGCGAAGATGGCGAGCAAGCCGGTCCCCGCGGAGGGCTCCAGAACGCGGTCGGCAGGCGTAATGCCGGCTGCGGTGCATGCGGCGAGTCCAAGCGAGATCGGCGTCGAGAATTGCTGAAGCGCCTGATTGTCCTCGGAACGCCGCGTATGGGGTGGCAGACAGCACGCGATTTTCGCGAGCATTGGCAGCATCGCGGCCGTCGAGCCAGCCTTGGCGCGCATCGCCGGGCCGAACTTGCGCAGGAAGAGAACGGTTGCCGCCTCGCAGACGTCATAGGCGGCCTTCCAGTTCCAGGCGCCGGCCGCGGCCGAAGCGCCGAAGGCAGCCTCGATGGCGCCACGCAGGACGGCGGCATCGATGCGCCGGCCGCGTTCCAGATCAGTCAAGATCTGTCGGGCGCCTTTGATGGCGGCAGAGGTGAGAGTCGCAGCGGCACGCATCGAGAGCGGCGCGGCGGCAGCGCCGCCCGCAAGAGATTCGGTCATGACAGGAGTCCTCGGGAGAGCGGGAAGGGGTCGAACCATCAGGCGCTCTCCTTTGACCCGACGGCTCAAACCCTTCCCGGCCCTGCTCTCCCTCTCCGCCCTCGCCCATAAAAAATGGGGACCGGCGTTGCACACCGGTCCCCAAAAAACTGCGGGATGGCCGGGGCCATCCCGCTTTGTGTCACTCAGCCGCATCGAGTTGTTGCGGGTCGTCGTCGCCGGCATTCTGCCGATCCTCAGCCGTGAGCCTCTCTCTCGGCCTTCAACCGGTCGCGAAAAACGACCCTGCCTCTCACTCTCTTACCCGCGGACGCCGAGGATAACCTCACGCCGCTTCCTGCTCCGCTGTCTCCGCCGTCATGCCGACAACCTCCTCCGGCAAGAACCCAAGGAGGTAATCCGCAACCTTGCTGGCTTGCGAGGCAGCTCGCACAATCGCGCGATTGTCCTCTCGCAGCACTTCAAGCCAGGAGCCGATATAGTCGGCGTGCCGCACCGTCGGCACAATACCTAGCGAAGCGCAACTGAATGCAGACGATATCTCCGCGATCAATTCCTCAAAGGCGTACTTCTTGGTGCCGTAGCCGCCCGACAAATCGCGGTTGAGACGCGATGGATGGCCGCTGGCATGCGCCAACTCGTGCAAAGCCGTTCGATGCCAGTTGATCGGCTCGAAATAGGCTTGCGGTGACGGTACCTGCACATAGTCTTCTGCCGGCACGTAGAAGGCGCGGTTGCCGCCAATGTGGAAGTCGATCCCGGTCGCCTTGATCAGGTATTCAACCCTTGGCTCAATCAGGCCAGGCGGCGGAGGCGGCGCCGTCGTTCCGATCTCCGAAGGCAAGTCGTCGCACTGATCGGCGTTGAAGACCGTGAAGCGCTTGAGGAACGGGATCGCCTGCGCTTCGTCGCCTGTTTCGCTAGCACGCCGCTTTTCGTCGGCCGGCACAAAGCGATCGGCATAGACGACGGTGGTGCCGCGCTCGCCCTTGCGGACGTGACCACCGAACGACAGCGCCTGGCGGAAGGTGAGCCAACTCTGACCGGTGAATGCGTGTTCGGTGGCAGCCCCCCAAAGGATTAGGACGTTGATGCCGCTGTATTGACGGCCAGTGGCGGCGCTTTTCGGCATGGCTAACGACGCCGCCGCCGCCGAACCCCAAGGCTGTACCCACGGGACGCGGCCGGCTTCAAGCTCGCCGATAATTTTGTTGGTGATTTCGTCATAAAGGCTGGTCCGGTCCTCGCCGGCGCGCGCCCGAAGATAGTGTCTGGACATAACGGATCTCCGCGACGAGCGCCGCGAGCCTCTCTCGCAGCCTGTAACCCGTCACGGCAAAACCCGGCCGGCACTCCCACTTTAAGCCTGTCCAGGCGAAATAGAGGCCGCGTAATTTGCGAGAGCTCCTCACCCACACAAATGACAGAATGCGAAATCTGGGAGGCGCTCCGCCTTCTGTTACATTCTTCGGGATTTGGGCTCGAGGTGCTTTAGGGCCGCAGGCCCCACCAGGCGCGTGCCAAGGACGCATCGCCTCAACGCAAAATGGCACCCGGAGAGCGTGAGCATAGCGACCCGAAGGGCACGCGGGTCCGAGTGCAGCGACGAGACCGGTTCAATAGCGGCACCCGGGGACGGGGCCGTGATAGCGATCGCCGAGAGGCGAGCCCCTTTCCCGAGTGCCCCCGGCAAGGAGCTCCGGATCTCCTTGCGCGAGGGATCGAAGCGGCACGGCGACCGAGAGGCAAAGCGGCTCGATTCACGAGAGCCCGGTGCGGCCGAAGCCACACGCGCCAAGCGGAAGAATCCGCCAGTCTGAAGATCTTAGATTTCCTCGCGCGTATGCGTCTGCGCGTCATAGATCCTGATTTGAAGCATGGGAAAACGCTTCTTTAGTTCTTCTCCACCTGCCCTGGCGCCGTCTCTGGTTGTAAATTCGGCTTTGAGTCGGCCATCCACTTCGAGTGCGTAACCAGAGGCCGGCGGTTCACGGGTAGCTGCAACCATTTCATTCCCATTGTGCAGTGAGGTGGCTTAAAATGATGGGTAACGTGAGTCGCCAAACCGCGCCAGTCCCAGCTCCCCGAGCGCGGTGATCGGCGCACCGTGTGGATTGACGCTTTGTTGTGCCAAATGGCAATAGAGATACAAGGCGCGCTGAGCCCCGGCCGTCCTTGAATCCGGCGACGGTGCCGGTATCGGCGGACGTAGCCTCCCTACCGCAAGGGCGAGGGCATCGATCGCTAATTGTCGCGCGTCGTCTTCGCGTCGAACGACACAATCGGCGGCAGCCGAGGCCTATTCATCCAGCGCTGAGACGAAGAGTCCGTCTATTGCGTCTTGGTGGGTGACGATCTTTTTGTTAGATCGGGGCAGCCGGAACAGACGCAGGCTTCGTCGTATTCGGGGTCGGTTTCAATGCTGATGACTGTTGAGCTAGGCCCACAACACTTACGCTGCGGGATAGCCGATCCCTTGTGCTTCAGGTAGCGTGCGCCATCCGCGAGTACGAGGAGCACGGTTAGATAGGACCGCGTCGATCCGCCTGTACGAGAGCGCGCCTTCTGATATCGCCCGACAGAACCCGCCAGCAGGCGTCTCCCCTCCCGGAGCGGAGGCTCCAATTCGCGACTTGCTGGACCGGATCAAAGCATGGAGAATGCGAAGTTGCTTCTGCGCCGACCTCGCCATCGATCCGGATGCGTTGCCCGGTACCAGGATCAATCACGATGACTCCCTAGCCCTTTCATCGACGCGCCGCCGTCATCGTCGATGGGGCTTCGGCCGCCTCCCGCGGCGGCACAGACGATCCAATCTCGCCCTCCACGAACGGCGCTATCCTCGCTTCAACGTGCTTCCAAAGCTCCGGCGCCACCTGAACAGCTGGTTCACATGAAACCCGACGATGCGAGTTGCCTCGGAAACTGGCGCCGGGCGCGGCAAGCCGCTCCTTCTTATCCAGCGATCACCGCGCCGCCCCTCTAGGGAGGTGATTATCTCGACCCTCGAAATCGTTGTGGCGTTTCTCCCAAGATTACCATAGGCCGGCGGCGACCACATTCGTCAAACAAGGCGGCCTGTGGCGGGAGTTATCCGCTCTTCGGCGTACGGTCCCGCCTCTGCGCGCTGAGAGAGAAAGATGCCGTTGGCCGGCGCTGAGTCTTCGCCCGGAAGTTTCGTCCACAGCACACCATCGCACCAGACGTGGTCAACGCGGCCCCATTGGCAGGCAGATTCCGCATTCGGGAAAAAACCGCGTCCATTGCGATTGGCGCTTGTATTGCATAGTAGTGGAATGCCCGTGAGGGCCTCGTATTCGACGAGAAGTTCGGCGATTTTGTGCTGAGAGGTCCTACAAATCGTCTGCAATCGGGCAGATCCGTCCAGATGCACAACAGCGGGGATCTTGTCCCGCCATTCTGCTCTTATTAGGTGCTCGAAGAGCATGTAAGGTTCTTGCGTTCCAGGACTAAAAATATCCGGCGCACGATCCTCTAGGCATATTGGCGCTACAGGCCGGAAGTGCTCGCGAAGTTTGATGTCGTTGAGACGGTCCTTCATTCGCGGCGATGTCGCCGCGGCCAGTATGCTTCTGCTACCCAAAGCCCGAGGTCCAAGCTCCGCGCGGCCAGAAAGGAAAATGACGGGCTTGTTGCTGGCGAGAATCGTTGCAAGTTCACGCATGCTACATGGTGAGCCGCCCCATCCGGGTGGCACGCCGCTTCGTTCCACGGCTCGACCACTATAGACGGACCATTCCAATGGTACAAAGCCTTGGTCCGCCGCCAATGCGGAGCAAGCGGCACCTATTGCCGAGCCACTGTCATTCGGAAAGGGTGGCACCCAGATAGCATCGAACAAGCCGGCAGCTCGTAGTGCGCTATTCCATTTTATGTTGAGACCGCAGCCGCCAGCGATGCACAGATTGCGCACGGCAAGCCTCGAATGTCTCTGTATAGCACTTGCGAGTTTGGTAACGAGCAGACGCTCTTGGAACCAATGAAAGGAAGCAAGCACATCTTCGGGAGCTTTGGCTTTGAACCGTAGCGCGCTGGCATCGAAGAACTCGTGGACAGGCTCAAGCGCGGCGTGCTCGCTGCAACGACCGACTGGCTCCGTAAACGTGCTAAAGTGCTTTTCGTAGAGCTCCTGAAACACCTCGACAATGCCTTCATCGACTGAACCGAGCGCAATGTAGGCCATCAACTTGCCCGCAACACCGAGGTCCCACTTGGTCCGGTTCGCCTGCTTGTATGGTCCGAAGTGATAGCCCGCGGCAGCATAAGCATGCCCGATCAGCGGGAAGAGGCACTCGAGGAACCTGGCGGCGCGGCGCTCTACATGGTAGAGACGTGGAAAGGAAGCTCCGTCCCACACCAGACAGAACGCGGGCTGCCCGGCCTTGGCGAAGGGGCTGGTACAAAAAGCGGAAGCCACATGGGCTGTGACGTGCGGATAGCTTTTGTAAGGGAAGGCGCTCTCGTTGAGCAGCAGCCCAGAGCCGTCGTGCGCTATGAGTAGGCCTTCGGCATCGCTCTCAACATACGGTGCCCCTTTAAGGGTAATGGGTGCAGTCCCACTGAAAACCTCAAATTGTGACTCAACCTCGCCCCACCATCCGTCGATGACGAACCGATCAACGTCGCGCGGATCTAAACCGTGCTCTGCCAAGGCGACAACAACCGCATCGAGATTGTCGATTTTTTGATATCGCGGATTATTGCCCCGCTTCTCCTGCTCGACACAAAAGACAAGCCGCCCGTCCTCGATAAGGGCGACTGCTCCGTCATGGGTCAGTTTAATACCGCAGATGCGCATACTGTCTCCGAACTTAATGTCGATGATCCACCCGATTTGAAGGCGCCGCAACTATTGCTCGTGTCGCAAGAGTCAGATGGGCTCCCCCTGTCGCGATGCACGCTCTGGGCCAGTTCCAATCGGAGGAATCGCTGGCGATTGTCTGATCAAAGTCGGAGTTTGAAGCGACTTGCCCGATTCGTGACACCGGACGCGTTCGGTTTCGGACCAAGCACTCCCGCCTACGGCGACAATTTGCGCTCATGCGACCTGCGGCCCCTTGTGCCTTCTCTGACGTTGAGCGAACGAGTGCAACGGAACTCTTTACCGGATAGTGAGATCGTTAACCGATCTAGCGGCGCCGAATGAGAGTGCCGTTGACGTCTCCAAAAGCGTCTCACGCAAGGCAAGCCACATTAGTATGCTTCAGGAGCCAGCCTGCAAAATCATCTGTCACTCCAACGCGAGCTTCGTCCTGCAAAGCAGATGCAAGCCTGTTCAGATCCAGGCAATCAGACGCGGACACTTCTGAGCGGCCCCGACGAGACGCTAACGCCCGCAAGCTTATCACTACACCGCCCAGAGTTAGCTCTAGCAGCTAAGCGGAGGCCGTCTACGCGTTAAGTACCTTTCTGCTGGCGCCGCAGGCGGCTCGCGGTCGCAGGCTCCATCGTCAATGAAGAAGAGAGCCCTAGCTTGGGGTAGTGGTTGATGGCGCGGCCGTTCCGGAGGCGCCTGAAGGCTCTTAACGCAAGCAATGAAAACATGGGCCGCGAGATCGGTCAGGCGGCGCGCTACGCCCAAGAGTCCCTAGTAAGCCGGGGCGCGCCCCTAGTTCAAACCCTTGTTCGGAGCAGCATGCGCACGGCGGCGACCAACATGTGAGTTGGCTAAAAATCGCTGGGCCACGTACCTATAACTCCACGCTACTCTGTCGCGCAGACGGACGGGCGCACTTGGGTTGTCGAGGACCCGGCTCGTCGGTGTGTCCGCAATCGCGGGATACACTCTCTGCACCATCTGCCGAATCTTACCCGCAAAACCCGAAAATGCGAGCGCCGCAACGAGATCTGCTTAGAGCCCTTTCTAGTGCTGGTCGTCTGTAAAGAGCCGCTTTACTCGCTTGGCCGCAGGATCGAGGGCATAAGGGAAGATTAGAGGGCCCGTACTTTCTCGCTCCTGTTTAGCGCTTTTCGTACACAGCCGTAGCATCTTGAACAAACGTGTGAGGGCCTGAACGAAGTCTCCCTGACGGCTCGAATGGCTCGTCCTCCAATTCTCCTCGCTCCAGCAAGGCCAGCCAGTGCGTCCAAAGGGCTGGTACGACACTTGCTTAAGGATGAAGCGAAGTCCCGCCCTCATATGCACATGGGAGGCGACCCGCCAGATCGGCTCCTTAAGAAGTTGGGTGTTATATGTCCGGTGTCGCCGGTGCATTTCTCTGCTCTCCAGACGAACCATCGCCGCGTGTTATTGATCAGCTGAAGAAAATGATTCCGACACTTGCACTCCGTGGGCAAGCAGGTGTCCTAGTCGCTGCTTTCATGAAAAAGCGTGGGATCCGATATGGAAGGGCATTTCAATCGGCCGATAGTTCAGTGCGCATTGACCGCATCGAACAGGAGTTGCGCTTTCGGCCTCATGTTGCAATCGCGCACATCCGTAGCGGATGCTGTGGAAGTGGGGGTGACGGCGATGTGCAGTCAATTCCCGCCGCTGCAGGCACTAGCCGCCATTTTGCAATTTCTCTGGATGGCGCCTTGGTCAACGCTCATGAACTCAGAAGCGAATTAATCGCTCACGGCCAACTGATAGACACCAACACTGACGCCGAGCTCTTGCTGAGGTGGATTGAACGATCTTGCAAACGAGAATATTGGCGTCACGGCTTGCCCGCAAACTACGAAGCTATCTTTCGCGAACTGGATGATCGTATAGACGGTGCCATTAGCGCGCTTTTGCTAGATAACAACGGAGATCTTGTTGCATACCGCAATCGAAGCGGTTTGCGCCCGTTGGAAACTATGTGGACGAACAATGGATTGTTGCTCTTTGCTTCCGAAAATTGTGCTTTCGCCGGCTCGGAAGGTAAGACCCAGCAGCTCTTGCCGGGGAGCATACGGCGCGTGGACGCCAAGACAGGCGGCAGCGTTGACCATGCTCTGAACAGCCGACGATATAAAGCCAAACTCTGCGCCTACGAAACTTTATATTTGGGAAGTCCGAACACCTCGGTCGAGGGCCATTCACATCTCCAAACCCGTTACAGCATCGGGCTGGCCTTGGGGAGAATTGTTGCCGAGCGAGTTCAAGCAGAGGCACCCTTGATGCCGCCAATCGTGTCCTCCATGCCAAGTACTGGAGGACCGTATGCCGATGGTCTGTTTGCCTCTCTCGCCGAACAGGGCGTGCGTGCCGAGCGTGGCGACGTAGTGGCAACGCAATTTCTCGAGCGAACACTGCTCGGCAGACCCAGGGACCGCCAATCCCGCATTGCTCAAAAGTATCGAGTGTCGGAAGCTGCCGTCGCTGGACGAGCCATCGTTGTTGTTGACGAGGCACTCATTCGAGGCGATACCAGCCTAGCCGTCACAACGATGCTTCTTGCCGCTGGAGCCAAAGCCGTACATTGGGCAATTGGTTCGCCGCCTATAGTTGCCCCAAATTACTACGGCATGGGTATTGACACGCCAGATGAGCTCGCATTCTGGCAGGCATTGAAGCGACTTCCGCCTGAACTGCGCGCCCAGTGCCTTCGCTTCCACAGGATGCACTTGCCAGCCCTCAGAACCATTGAAACCAACATTGCGAGAGCGATCCAAGCAGCGACGGTAACTTATCTGCCCTTCCGCGCCCTCGTATCCATATTGGCTGACAGGCTAGACAGCATCGATTTGTCACCCTTCACATTCGAGATGCCAACTCCCGCTGGACGGCAGCGCGCGGACAGAAGCTTGGAGGCGTTGCTGGCCGCTCTTTCTATCAATCCCCGTCTGAGGTCAGGATCATGAAACCCGCTCTCGTATTCGACTGGAACGGAACACTGCTGGATGACACGTACGCGCTGCTCGATACGACCAATGTAATTTTGAACCGCTTTGGTCGTCCGCGCATCAATATAGACACCCTACGAGAGCATTGTGATGTTCCCCTCTCTCGTCTCTTTCATAGCCTTGGAATGTCGCAGGAGGAGATTGAGGCAGTAGAGCGTGACGAGGGCGCACTGTTTCATGACACGTACGAGCCTCTTGCCGATAAAGCCGATTTACGTGAGGGCGCGCGCAGAGTGTTCGAGTTGGCGCGCCGAGAATCCGCTCTGCTCATCATCGTCAGCAACCACATAGTCGCGCCTCTACAGTCCCAGCTGAGGAGACTTGGCGTGGATGACTACATCACCGATGTGCTCGCCTTTGAAAGCCGCGCCACCCAATACAAATCGATGAGCAAAGGAGAGCGCCTTCGCCTTTATATGCACAAGTATAGCTTGAATCCGTCGTCAACCTTCATCATCGGCGATATGCCCGTCGAGACTGATATTGCGCGTAATCTCGGGCTGACAAGCATATCCATTACCGGGGGCTTTGTTTCGGCGTCGCGCCTGCAAGCCGCCCGTCCAGATTACACGATCAACAACCATCACGAGCTGCTGCCCATCCTACAAAGGCATGGTTTCTTTTCGGAATGCTAAAACATGAGCAAAGGATCATCAGCCAACCCGGCTCCCAAAACGATCAAGCAAAGCATAGGGCTTATCGGGGTGGGACGCATGGGAACAGGTATAGGTATTAGCCTGTTGCGACGCCAAAGCGAACTCCACATCAAAGTCAACAAGAACCGGTCCGGTGCTGTTCGCCTGACAGGTGGAGGAGCCCGCGAGCACACATCGATCGCAGAGTTGGCGCAGCACGTAAATGTCGTGGTGTTATCCCTGCCGTCCAGCCGTGAAGTTGAGACGGTGTGCCTCGATCACGATGGACTGTTTGTTCACATGCGCCGAGGAGGTCTGATAATTGATTGCACGACCTCGTATCCTGCCTCGACCATTGCATTGGCGAGAAGGGCGCGAAGCCGGGGGCTAAACTTTATTGATGCTCCGGTAACACGGAGCCCCGAGCAAGCAGAGCTGGGCCTTCTCAACGCGATGGTTGGGTCGGATGCAACACTCTTTCCCGTCGCCGAACGCATTCTAGCTGCGTTTTGCGAGACCGTTCTGCATGTTGGAGATGTCGGAGACGGCCACAAGCTCAAGCTTGTTTACAACGGTATGACGATGGGCATAGCTGCCGTCGCCGCTGAGGTCTGTCAGTTCGCGGATAGTCTAGAGATAGATCTTGTGACGCTACGCTCTTTGGTCGGTCGCGGCTCGACTAACAGTGGAATATTCCAAGCGTTCGCCGCCTTTTTGTTGGGCGAGAAACCAGATGCACTCGCAATCTCGATTGCAAATGCTGCAAAGGATATCGAATGTGCTGTGCGCCTAGCGCGCGAGAGAGCCGTTTCCGTGCCGGTCCTGGATGCTGCCGCGCAGGAATTCAACCTTGCGGTGGTCGCAGGCAAAGGTGGACTGACCCTGCCACATTTGGCCATCGTAAACGGATTGGTATAAGTCTACGCGGGGCCATCGTTCCACGTGTCTTTGGCGTCCGTGTTTCGGCGCGTGCCGCCCCGTGCGCGATGAGTATGACGTTAGGCCTCCGCGCAAACCAATCCGGCGGCGGCGTCAGGAGGCGCAGCACACCGAACTGAGCCAGGGCGCGGGCGATTGCAGGACGTGGTTTAGCGATCATGATGCGCGTGCGCGAAGCCGGAATGCGTTTGGCGAGTAATCCAGACCTGTGCCGGTTGGGGCGACACGCGGACGGGGAAGCAACGAATAGCTCACATCGCTCACGGGTGCTTCCTTGGCTCCTTGTTCGGCTCGACTTAGAGCTGCCCGCGCCTGAAGACCTTCGGCAGCACATTCAGCACGTCACGGCCAAGGCAAAGCGGATTCGAACGCGTCACGCTTGTAGCAGATTGGGTCGGGATTGGTGGTTGCTCGCCGGCTATCATTGGCGCGAAAACTTGAGCGCTTCTGCACACGTAGCTATTGTCCGCGACCCGCCGATTTACCGGACAGAGTTTCTCATTCTGCTCCCGCCTGAATAGAGAAGAAGGTGTGAGTCCAGCAAAGAAAAGGACCGCTGCCGGAATTCTCGACGGCGGCTCAAGTCTTGGGAGAAGGCAGACTTGCCGGTCTGCAAGCGGAGAAGGGGCGGAGCTCTTGAGGAGATCCGGCGACACCGTCGAACGAGGTCGTTCTCCGTCGGTTTGGCGTCCGCAATTCCGAGCTCGCCTGGCTCACAAATTTGGTGTCGAGATAGCCCTCGATTGCCTCAAGGCCACCTTCCGAACCGAACCCCGACTCCTTCGTTCCTCCGAAAGGCACTTCGGGAAGCACAAGCCCATGATGATTGATCGACCATGCCGCATTGAAGATCGGCCCCGATCGCGGTCATGGTAGTGGCGGATCGCATGTAGGCGTAAGGCGGCGAGGCCGTAAGGCAGTCGATTGGCCTCCGTGACGACCTCGTCATAGGTTTTAAACCGCGCGATCGGGGCTACGGGGCCGAACGGCTCTCCATTCATGATACGCGCTTGGGGCGGAACATCAGTCACGACCGTGGGCTCGAAGAAGTACCCCGCATTGCCGATACGCTTGCCGCCGGTGTGCAACTGTGCGCTACGACCAAGAGCGTCCGCGACAAGGTTTTCCATTGCGTCGACCGGCCGCGAGTTGGCGAGCGGCCCCATCCGGCTATCCCTTTCGAGGCCATTACCAACCTTGATCGCGCTGGCCTCGGCAACATCCTGTCGACGAAATCTTCATAGACACTCTCACACCAGAAACCGCGGCGGCGAGACGCAGACTTGGCCGACGTTGCGGAACTTGTTCGCGGAGAGGATTCTGGCAGCCTTCTCGACGTCGACATCCACGAAAACAATGGCAGGCGAATGCCGCCGAGCTCGATGGTGGCGCGCTTCATATGGGCACCAGCAAGGGCTGCGAGCTGCTTTCCGACCACGGTCGAGCCGGTGAAGGATATCTTGCGGATGATAGGATGGCGGATGAGATAGTCTGACACTTCGGACGGTACCCCGAAGACGAGATTGACCACGCCCGCCGGCAAGCCCGCATCCGCGAAGCTACGAGCCAACTCCATGCAGCTTGCCGGGGTCTCTTCAGGGCCCTTGACGATGATGGAGCAGCCGGCTGCAAGGCTGGCGGAGATCTTCCGCACGGCCTGATTGATCGGAAAATTCCAGGCGTAAATGCGGCAACCGGCCGGACCGGCTCCTTGGTCACGAGCTGGGCGACATTGCCAAAGCGCGCCGGCACGATCCGCTCATAAGCTCGGCGTCCTTCCTCGGCGTGCCAGTCGATGACATCGGCGGCAAGGAGCGTTTCAGCGTTCGACTCGCCGAGCGGTTTACCCTGTTCGAGCATCATGATTGCTGCGATGTCGGCCGCGAGCGAGCGCATGAGATCGGCTGCCTTGCCATCATCCTGTACAGGTCGAAGGCCGATACCTTTCGCCATATCTCAAAGCCCTCCGCGGCGGCCGCGAGGGCACGATCAAGATCGCCGCGGGACGCATAAGGAGACTTGCCAATGGGCTGTCCGGTCGCGGGGGTTGAAGATCTCTTCGGACCGATCCGAACCCCCTTCCGTTCATTCCCCGGCGATGAACATCCTGGCCTGGGGGTACACAGGTTGTGACTGCAGCGCTCGCTCCCGATTGTTCATGCCTCAATGTCCCCAGCGAAGAGCCAGCGGGTTGAGCTCATGCGCAAGCTCGATCAATCCAGCTCTCGTGACCGGATGAAGCTGATCGAGCGGATGCCGCACGGCTTCGCATTTGATCACACCACCTTCAGCCATCACGCTCTTGGCAGCACGCAGGCCGCACTGGCGGTTCTCGAAATTGATGAGCGGCAGGACCCTTGCATACGCAAGAGCTGCTTCCTGCCTGCGTCCCGCTTTGTGATGATCGAGCACGGGGCGAAGCAGATCGGGCAGCAGCGCGCTCGACATCGTTCCGGTCGCACCGGCATCGAGGTCGGCCATCATGGTGATGGCCTCCTCCCCGTCAAATGGACCGATGATGGACTTACCGCCGAGGTCGATCAGGCTACGCAGCTTGGCAGCCGCAAATGGGACCTCGATCTTGAAATATCTCGCGAGCGGCACCTCGCAAGCGAGCCGGACGAGAAAAGGGACCGTCAATGTTACGCCGGAGAGCGGCGCGTCCTGGACCATGATTGGAATCCCGGCGGCGTCCGCGATGCGGCCGAAATGCCCGATCATGGCGCTTTCATCCGCCTTGAGGCTTGCGCCATGATAAGGCGGCATCAGCATGACAAGGCTTGCGCCACGTTCGGCCGCATAGCGAGCGCGTTGCACCGCGATCTGCGTACTGAAATGGCTGCAGGTCACCATGACGGGCTTGCGGCCGGCGACATGCGAGAGGCAGAGATCGACCAGAATATCGCGTTCCTGATCCGACAGCAGGAACTGCTCGGAATAATTGGCCAGAATGCAGATCCCGTCGACGCCTTGATCGATCATGCAATCCAGCACGCGCCGCTGCCCTTCCAGATCGAGATCTCCAGAGTCCGTAAAGGGCGTGGGAGCGACCGGGAACAGGCCGCGATAGACGGGAGTTTTCGCATTTCTCATGCAGCGGATTCCAAACTGAAGGCAGTCAGTTGCTCTCGGGCCCGATTAAAACTTCGGAACATTCAAGGATTGGAGCCGATGCCGTCGAACTTCCTGGACAGATTGAGCGGCGGGGCGCCCGAGCAAGACTGCTCGAAGATGCTGTTGATCGAGGTCGGACGTTTCGCTCATCGTTCCTAGATCCGCCCAGATGGGAGCAGCCCCGTCAGGATGACAAGACATTCAAACAGGAAGTAGCTTCCGAAGATCAGCTCGACGTTCTCCGCCGCATCGATATCACGCACGACCGCCTTCCGGGTGAAGCAGCCCCCTGTGAGCATTCCAGGCGGGCGCCGGTCATCGGGAGCAATCGGTGTCAGGTATGTCGACAGCTGCGTTACCGTGCGCTCCGCAAACACTCGATACTTGGCGCCCTCCTCAGGACCGAGTGCGGATGCGAGCCGCAGCGCCGAGGCAGCGGCGATAGCAGTGGCCGCAGTATCCCTGCTGGTGTTGGGAATCGCAGGATCGTCGAAATCCCAGTAGGCAATAAGGTCGGCAGGGACATGGTCGATCCACCAGTCGAGAACCCGCACCGCGTAATCGCGCCATAACGGCTCTTTCGGGCGAACCATGGCCGCGTGAGCGGTGTAGAGCATCGCCCATCCCTGCGCCCGGCCCCAGGTGCTGATATCGCTATATCCCTTGTGCGTGTGCGTTCTGAGGACCTTGCCGGTGTGCGGGTCGAGCGTGGAGGACTGGATCACCGAATGATCCGGCCGCACGTGGATCTCCAGGACGCGCCGCATATGCGCGTTGGCAACCTCCTCCATCCGCGCATCGCCAAGCTCGTCTGCGGCCCAATAGAGCAGGCCTATCGCCTGGAGCGTATCGATGCTGCTCTCGGAGGCTCCGACTGCGCTCGCCTCCTCGGCATCCCCGCCCAACGGGATCAGTCCGAGGCGAGGATCAAACATATCCCGAAGCGACCTTGCTGCCGTGAGAGCCGCCGCTCGCGCAGTTTCATCCGCAAAGACAATGCTGCCGAGGGCGCCGGCGTGATAGAAGCCGAAACCCTTGAAGGCCGTAAGCCGCTCGGCGCGTGGCAACATCCGCGCCAGCGCGGCATGCGCATCTTCGATTGAAAAGCGCCTGGGATCGGCGAGATGCGCAAGCCAGAGCTCGCCGACGAACGCGCCGCCGGTCCAATCGCCGTCAGGCGTGAACGTCCAGTTTCCGTCGACGGTGCTCGCCCAATGTGGCAGGCCAGAGCGTGCAGCGTCCCGGGTCTGTGCAATGCGCGTCAGCATGCGCTCGCGCGCGGAAAGATATTCGCTTCTCGACATCATTCTTGGTCCGACAGAATTCTCTTTACGCCAAAAGGCGCGGTGAGGCGGCGCGGGGGTCAGTCGCCGATGTAGACGCGGCCACGCCTCCTGGCGATCTGGTAGACCACGACACTGAGCAGCGCGATCAACGATCCATAGACAGGAAACATCCAGGCGATCTGCTCACGTTGTAACCACACGAGCAGATAGGGTGATGTGCCGCCAAACAGCGACACGCCTAACGCGTAGCCGAGCGCCACCCCCGTGGTCCGCACGGCACGCGGCATCAGCGTTGTGGCGATAAAGTTGTAGAGGGCCATGTTGAAGCCCACGATGGCGCCTCCGAACACCGTGACAAAGAAGAACGTGGAGATGCTCTTCTCCGAATAGACCAGCGTCAGGAAGAAGCACGGGATGAGCAACAGGCGCAGCAGCGTGAAAGCACGTGAGGGCCGGACTTTGTCGGCGAACGCGCCAACCAAAGGAGCGGCAAACATCCAGATCAGGAGCATTAGCGTCATGATGCCGTAGACAGACGTGCTATCCTCCTTGAACACGGTGTTCGCCATGTTGGGTAGGCCGGTGTTCCAAGCGTAGTTCGCGATCTGCACCGACCCGATCACCAGGATGACAGCGAGCAGCGAGAGCCGGACGCTCCAAAGCGTCTTCCAGACACCGCCTGTCGTGTCCTGAATTCGCGACAGCTCATCCTGGCGGTGCATCGCGCGACTAATCAAGGTTTCTGGAAGGGTGCTACGCAGATAAATGATCAAGAAGCCAAGCACGCCGCCGACGGCGAATGGTAGACGCCAGGCCCATTCGCGCAGCACCTCGAGGGCGACCGACGCGCTCACGAGGAAGGCGACCATGCTGGATCCGAAGATGCCGAGCTGGATGAACGTACCGCTGATCAGGCCCAGATAACGCCCCTCCTGGCCGGGCGGTGCCAGCTCGATGGCGATGGCGTTAGCGACGCCGGCTTCAGCGCCGGTCGCAAGTCCTTGAACGAGACGAAGGAGAAGCAGTGCAACCGCCGCGGTGACCCCGATATCCTTGTAAGTCGGCAGAAGCGCGATCAAGAGCGAGCACAGCGCCATCGCCGTGACCGAGATCATCATCACCCGTTTGTGGCTGATGCGATCGGCGACCGGACCGAGCAGGGCTGCGCCCAGCGGCCGCGCGAGGAAGCCCGCTCCGTAGACGGCGAGTGCGGCGAGCAACGAGGTGGTGGGATCATTGGACGGGAAAAAATGAGGCGACAGAAACGCCGCCATCACGCCATAGACGTTCCAATCGTACCATTCGAGCGCAACGCCTCCGCCGAGGCCCGCGGTCATTGTCCTGCTCGCAATTTGAGCTTCATGCCCATCGGACACGGGACTGACGTGAACGAAGGTGTTCACGTCTCCACCAAGCGGCATCGCCGCTTGCGCTGATGTCGAAGAGTAAACGTCGCTGGAAGCGTCGCCGAAAAGGCGCGCGCCAGTTGGCTCATGTCCCATTCCCATGGTCCCTCCGGTTGAGAAAGCGCGCTTCTTTTGTGAAGCTTATTTTTGTTTGGTAATGCTATTCTGCAGCGCCGACGGCGCCCGTCTCGTAGAGATCCTTCAATTGCCGGGCGTCATAGCCGAGCTCTTTCAGGATCTCTTCCGTTTGCGCACCAAGCTTTTGCGGCGGCAAACGCACGTCCGGCAGTTCTCCGTCGTAGCGCACGGGATGGCTGACAAGCGTGATGGGAGTCCCCGTTGCGCCAGCGACGACCTGGAAGTTTTTGTTGTGCGCGATCTGCGGATCGGCAACGACCTCGGCATAATCGTTGACTGCGGCGTGCCAAATCCCGTGCGCTTCGAACAGGGCGATGCATTCCGTGGTCGAGCGTTTAGCGACGTTGGCGGCAATCCGACTCGAGGCTTCATCCCGCCTTCGATACGCCTCCTCGTCAGGAATTCGCTGATCGGCAGGAAGGCCGAGCGCTTCCGAGAGCGCCTCCAGCGATCCCAGAGAGATCGCAATGTGTCCATCGCGCGTTGCATAGATGCCGTAAGGCGCTCCGTAGTACCAACCGGCCACGGGGCCGGGCTGACGGACGTCGTCAGGCCTTTGGCCATTCAGGTAGCAGGTAAAAGATTCCATCTGCAGGTCGAGCGCTGCCGACAGCAGGCTGACATCGACCCGGCAGCCCTGCCCCGTGCGCGCTTTCCTCACCAGGGCAGCGAGGATCCCCGCCGCAAACAAGGCAGCGCCGTGATGATCGATGGCGGAAACGCCGACAGCCCTCGGCCCCTGCTCGCGACTTCCGGTGATCATCGCAAGCCCTGACAGCGCCTGGATCAAGAGATCCTGGCCGGGCCGATTGACGTAGGGCCCGTCAGGACCGTAGCCGGAGGCGGCAGCATAGATGATCTGAGGATTGATCTTCTTCGCATCCTCATAGCCAAGGCCAAGCTTGTCGAGCACGCCCGGGCGGAAGTTCTCGGTGATCACATCCGATTGCGCGATCAGTTGCCTGGCGATGGCGACCGCTTCGGGCTTCTTCAGATCGAGCGCGAGGCTGCGCTTGTTGCGGTTTCCGGTGAGAAGCAACATCGACTGGCCGTCGACCCGCTTGTCCGCTCCGCCCCACTTCCTCTGGAAGGCACCACCCGGAGGTTCGACGGCAATCACGTCGGCGCCGAGGTCCGCCAGAAACTGCACCCCGACCGGACCCATCAGGAAGTGATTGAAGCTCAGGATACGAATGCCCTTCAAGAGATCGACCATACGTCTGTGCCTTCGGGTTTCCTGAGATTGACGGTATTTTCTTACTTCAGTTCTGAAATCGATTTCAGAAATATTCCCTCATTTGGATGGAGTCAAGCGGACCGACAGACTTTTCGAATGCCGTTCGACCAGCTCACCAATGCCGTCTGCGTGAGGAGGACCACTAATAGCGCGAGATCGTCCACATACGGGGGTTGAGCAGGTGGCGCTCGGGGTGGTTAAAGCTTTGAGCGGAGACCCTCTCCTTCTCCCGATTGTTTTTAGAGCAGATGGACAAGAAACCCGTCATCGACACCAAGGGCCGCCAGCAACCGCGCGTGAAGATCGAGGACGTCGCCCGGAAGGCGAATGTCTCGCCGGCGACCGTCTCGCGCGTCCTCAATCACCCCGATATCGTACGGCCGGAGCTTCGCGACAGGGTCATGCGGCATATCAATGACCTGTCCTATACGCGCGACAGCGCGGCCAGGGCATTGAAATCGGGACGCATGCGCACCGTTGGCGTCATCGTCCCGACGCTGGCGCTCGGCATCTTTGCGGAGGGGGTGGAGGCGCTGCAGAACCGCCTCAGCGAAAGCGGTTACACGCTGTTCATTGCCAATTCCCAGTATGACCAGCGGCGTGAATTCCAGGAACTGCAGAGCCTCGTCGAACGCGGCATCGATGGAATTGTCCTGGTTGGCGGCTCCCATGGACGTGAACTGAGGAGCCTGATTGAACAGGCCGGCGTACCTGTCATCACGACCTATGTTTCCAAGGCCGGCGGCGGCATCCCCGCGATCGGGATCGATAACGAAAGCGCCACCCGGGAAATGACCGAGTATCTCCTGAGGCTCGGACATGTCCGATTCGGCGCGATCGCCAATGTTGTGGCAACCTCCAACGACAGATCTCGCGCCAGGCTCGAGGGAATTCAGCGCGCGCTCTCCGAGGCCGGCCTCCCGCTCAAGCCGACCCAGATCATCAAGGCCGATTATTCGCTTGCCCAGGGCCGCAGCGCCCTTCGTCAGCTCCTGACCGACCACCCTGATACGACGGCGGTGATCTGCACCACCGACACGCTTGCCATCGGTGCAATGGCTGAGGCTCGCAAGATGGGGCTGATGGTCCCGGTCGCGCTTTCCATCACAGGATTTGACGATGTGGAGCTCGCGGCGCAAATGGACCCCCCGCTCACAACCGTCAGTGTTCCGGCAGCTGAAATCGGCCGGGGGGCCGCCGATTATCTGATCAATGCCATCGCCGGAAGCCCGGTTCCCAAAAGCGTCCTGTTGCCCTACCGCCTGGTCATGCGCTCATCGAGCGCGCCGCCACGCTCCGGCGAAGGCCCGGCCCGCCGGCGGCGCAGTCGGGATGTTTGATCCGACATCATGAAAACGATTTCACATGACTCTCCCCAGGGCCCTAGGAGCCGGTCGGAATGCAGTGGCTGCTCTCGCCCACATCATTGATTAGCGAGAAGAGTAGATGCGCCTGAGGCCATGACAGCTGCCCCAAAGCCTAGGGCATACGAGGGTTTTAATGCTCGCGTTCTACGTGAACGGAGTGAACGGGCGCATGGTGATGGCCGGCGCCAAGCTCGTGCAGTCTGTGATGCAGGCGATGATGCGCAAGTTCCAGGGTGGCTCGAAGCCGCGCGTGCCGCGCCTCATTCGACTTCGGCGCAAGCGTGTCCATGTAGGCGATTGATCCCTCGATTTGCGCAAGGACCGACACGGCGTCCGCAGTGGCAAAGATGGGTTGCTCGCCAACCGTGACGTAGACGGCACTGGTGTGCGCCGCGATGTCGGCCTCGCGTCCGGCGACACTGCCCCGCACTCGGAGCGAGATCCAACAGGATTCGGTGATGCGCAGCGAGAGCTGACCTTTGCAGGACAGACTGGCACATCGGACTTCCTCGACCACAGTGCCGTTCCGGATCAGCTCCAGCCGTGTCGGTGCGACGCTGACCGATTCGATGCGCCAGTCGATGACAAGCGTGCCGCCTGAACGGGACAGGGAAATCGTGCTCCCAGGACGCAGGCCTTCGACGGTCATCTCAACCAGGGGCCCGACGGTGATGAACGTATCCCCGCGACGCACGGCCTCCATCCAGTTGCGATAGGTGAAGTCGCGTTCGCCCAGCCGCACATAGGTCCGCGAGCCCCCGAGAAGTGCGGCCGCATCCATCTTGTCGGAGCCCGCGACCAGCGGCAGATGGTATCCGATGTTGAGGTAGCGGTACCAGTCGGCCAGGCCAAACGCGCTGATCTGAGCTGTTCGCGGGTTGAACGACATCATTTCGATGGCATCGACAAGGCCGAGCACAATGTCGGCCGCCCGCTCGGCTTGGGGGTTCGGGGCGTGCGGCATCACGACCAGTCCCCCTTGCTGGCGGCAGCGCTCCGCCCAGTCGGCCATGGTCGCTTCCAGGACATCGCCGATCGCAGCTTCGTTGGACCCGCCGCAAGAGAGGGGATTGATCATCTCGCCTTCGTAGCCGAGCAGCGATATGTGCCCTAGAACCTGCATCCGGTTTTCCGTGCCAACGCGAACGAGGAACTCTCCGTCCCCTCCGAAATCCTTTGCCCCGATCGTCGTGCGGCCGTCGAAATCGGCGACGTTGGTAAATAGCTCGCCCCACTGTGCCGCGAGCAAGTTGACGACGTTGATACCCTCAGCCTTGCCCTCGAGCAGAGCCGTCTGCGGACTCAGGAAATGGACGTGCGTATCGGAGCTGACCCATCCCTGTTCGCGCCAGCGCAGCACACGATCGAGCTCAAAGGTGAGATTGTCGGTGGTCGCGGTGATTTCGACGATGGTGCGCAGCGGATGCACCTCAAAGCCCCTGCAGATCTCGACGAACACGGGCCCCAGCGGCAGGTCCGCCTCGCAGCTGCCGTCCACATAGGCGTACTGGTTCAGCCCATTGGCAAACTCGCCGGCGAAGTCCTCGAACCTGCCGGTGTTGACCTTGCGGTGATGTCCCTTGGGCGGCAGATACTCCCCCTGCGCACCGTGGAGATGCAGGCGCGCGGCAACACGCATGCCACTGGCCTTCTCCACGATGCGGATCCTGACCGGCCTTGTGGCCGGTTCGACTGTGCTCGCATTGAGCGATGCGCCTCCTGCATTGCCGGCAACTTCGAGCGATCGAAGCTCAAAGACGTGCAAGCGACCATCGTCGGAGCGCAGATAGAGCCTTGCCTCCGAATGTGCGG
This sequence comes from Bradyrhizobium sp. CCBAU 45384, assembly GCF_028128665.1. Lineage (NCBI taxonomy): Bacteria > Pseudomonadati > Pseudomonadota > Alphaproteobacteria > Hyphomicrobiales > Nitrobacteraceae > Bradyrhizobium > Bradyrhizobium sp. CCBAU 45384. Next base: position 48,779 of record NZ_LBIZ01000089.1, on the reverse strand, counting down.
AGTACTCGACGATGACTTCGTTCCCGGAGCGCACGGGCTGCACATCAACTTTGGCGCCGAGCCAATCCGCTTTGGAGTACTCCAGCACTGCGCGGGCCGAGATGACCGTGCCGAGGTCCATGCCGATCTGCTCGTCCCGATCGTCGACGTCGAGCTCGCCAAGCTTGTTCAGATGGACTCCGAGCGGCAGCTGCATCTTGAGCTTGCGGCGGCCCTGAAGGCGCAGCGGATGCTCGGTGAGCGTTGTCGTGGTCACCGCAAAGACCAGCGAGATTTCCTGTTCCGCGCGCAAACTTAACGCCGAAAGCTCCTTGTCCGGATAGGGGTTCGGGAGCGCGTAAAGCCACAGGTTCTCGCCTTGCCGATCCATGCGTCCCGATTCGGTGCGGGCCTCGCCCAGGAAGAAGCTCGCTCCCGGCGCTCTGCCGAGTACGAACTCCTCGCCGGTGCTTGCGTGCACGATCGGTGCGCGTAGCGGCAGTGCAGCGAACGCACTCGCACTCCAGGAGATGTGGTTCTGCTGGATCGCGAACCTGCGCAGCACCGGCACGTCAGTCTCGCTGCCGTCGGTATAGCGGAGCCCATAAGTGGCTACCCGATCGCCAAGTGGATTGCCTTCTACAGGCAGCGTGGCCGGGCCGATCTCCCCGAAACCTTGCGGGCTTGCGCTGGGGCGGTCTGCCGCCACTTGCACGAACAGCACATAGCTCGCCATTCTCGGCGGCAATGCGATGACGACAGGAGGTGCCCCTGGACGCAGCTCCAGCACGTCCGGCCCTGTTTCGCTGCCGAAAAGAAAGGGCATGCCGCGATGGGTCTTCAGCCCGCGAAGCGAATCGATCCAGCCATTATCGCCCGGGCGGCTGGCGAAACCTTCACCGGCATTTACACGCCTCGCGTTGAAATATGGCTTCAAGTCCACGGACGTGAAGTGCGGCGATGAAGGTGTTTTCATTCGTTGGACTCCAGTTCAGGAATTCGCCGGTCCGCGTGCGAGCCGTGCCGTGATCAACCGCACCGGACAAGAAACGCTTGCGTCTGCCTTGGCGCAGCCGAAAAGCAGCAGGCAGAGCGCCTTCAATCACCGATGTAGACGCGGCCGCGTTTCTTGGCGATCTGGTAGACCACGACGCTGAGCAGCGCTACCAGTGAGCCATACACGGGAAACATCCAGGCAATATGCTCGCGTTGTAGCCAGACCATGAGGTAGGGTGACGTTCCGCCAAACAGCGAAACACCGAGCGCATACCCAAGAGCTACGCCCGTCGTCCGTACCGCCCGCGGCATCAGCGTGGTCGCGATGAAGTTGTAGAGGGCCATGTTGAAGCCCACAATGGCGCCGCCGAACACCGTGACAAAGAAGAAGGTAGAGATGCTCTTTTCGGAGTAGAGCAGTGTCAGGAAGAAGCACGGGATGAGCAGCAGCCGCAGCAGCGTGAATGCGCGCGAGGGCCGAATTTTGTCGGCGAAGGCGCCGACCAGGGGAGCGGACAGCATCCAGGTCAGGATCATCAATGTCATGATCCCATACACCGACGTGCTGTTCTCCTTGAACACGGTATTGGCCATGTTGGGCAGACCTGCGTTCCAGGCATAATTGGCAATCTGCATCGACCCGATCACGAGAATGACAGTCAGTAGGGATAGCCGCACGCTCCACAGCGTCTTCCACACCCCGCTCGTCGTTTCCTGAATGCGCGAAGCCTCGTCCTGCCGGTGCATGGCTCGATGGATCAAGGTTTCCGGCACGGCGGTGCGCAGATAGATGATCAGCAGGCCCAGCACGCCACCGACCGCGAAGGGTATGCGCCAGGCCCACTCGCGCATCACATCGGGAGCCACCGAGGCACTCACCAGGAAGGCCACCAGGCTGGATCCGAGATTCCCGAGCTGGATGAACGTGCCGCCGATCAGACCAAGAAAACGTCCTTCCTTTCCGGGCGGCGCCAGTTCAATCGCGATGGCGTTGGCGACACCCGCTTCAGCGCCCGTGGCAAGCCCCTGAATCAGTCTCATGATGAGCAGCGCCACCGCCGCCATGACGCCAATGTCCTTGTAGGTCGGCAACAAGGATATCAAAAGCGAGCAAACCGCCATGGCCGTGACCGAGATCAGCATCACGCGCTTGTGGCTGATGCGATCGGCGACGGGGCCCAGCAGCGCTGCGCCCAGGGGCCGCGCGAAGAAACCCGCGCCGTATACGGCCAGTCCCGCGAGCAGCGAGGTCGTGGGATCATCAGAGGGAAAGAAGTGGGGCGAGAGAAACGCCGCCATCGCGCCATAGATATTCCAGTCGTACCACTCCAGAGCTACGCCTCCTCCGAGGCCGGCGGTCATCCGTTTGTCCGCAACTGGATTGTCAAGCTGGATGGATACGGCGCTGGGCTGAGCAACAATGTTCATGGGTCCTCGGGCTCTGATGATGACGTCAATGATGTTGCGGGCCGGGCGACAACGAACAGCCGTTCGCCCGCTCGACTGCGCCCGCCGCGGCGGGGTCCACGAGAGTTGCGGCCTTAAGTCTGCCGGCCCGCGCAAGCTCTGGCGTAAAAGGAGCCCCGTATGCTGGCGGCAAGCCCCGCCTCGCTTCGCTTGTTTGCGGGCCTCGCCTCACCAGCGGCGATTGCACGAGCTCAATCGCGCAGGACGCCTCCATCGATGTTTGCGACTTGCGCTGCGGTTCGCATGAAGCGCGCGCGGGATTCCATGCCATCCCCATGGCTAGCCTTCCTCCTGTTGCTCTCAGCCCGCTTCCGAAGAAGCTGATAGTCTTCTTGGACGGCTCGGGGTCACGGGACCCTCGCAGCGTCAATGGAGATCCCTCAGATGCAGCCCACTCTCGCCGGCCGCTTCCGGTTTCCCGCAGTATTGTCTATTTCTACATAAAATTTCTGAAATCGATTTCAAACTCAATACGTGTTCGGAACCGCGGAGTCAAGCTCATTTCAAGCGCTGGACCTGCCTAAACGCTCGCCGTCAACGCCGCATTGAGCGCATGCCGTCGGGCTGCGGGAGCTGAGCACTCAAAAAAATAGCGCAAAAGAAGGTTCATTGCCAAGAAATCGATTTCAGTCTAAGGCCGAGCTCTCTTATTCCCCTCCGGAGAACCGCTCCATGACCAACACGTCCGATCTCATCCTGTCGACATCTGTCGCGCCCCGTTTGCGCCTTGTGACGCTGAACAGGACATCGAAACGAAACGCCTTGAGCAACGAGCTGATCGTGGAGCTTGGCGCCACTTTGCGCCGTGCCGCAATCGATGAGGATGTCCGCTGTGTGGTGCTTTGTGGCAGCGCTGGGTTCTTCTCTGCCGGAGCCGACATCAAGGAGATGCGAGAGCGCGGCTTTGAGGCCATCGACAATTCGGCGCGACGTTCGGCCTGGCGGGACATCGCCAATTTCCCCAAGCCCCTCATCGCCGCGGTCGAGGGCATTTGCTTCGGCGGTGGCCACGAATTGGCCCTGCTCGCGGACATCGTGATAGCAGGCGAAGAGGCGGTATTTGCGCAGCCCGAGATCAACATCGGGATATTGCCGGGCGACGGCGCAACGCAGAGGCTGACACGCGTGGCTGGCAAATCTCTTGCCATGCTGATGATCCTGAGCGGCCAGTCCATCACGGCCCGCATGGCGATGCAGGCCGGTCTCGTGGCCGAAGTTGTCGAAAGCGGCCGGGCACAGGCGCGAGCCCTCGAAATAGCCGATCTGATTGCGCAAAAGCCTCCCCGATCGGCTGAACTTGCCAAAGCGGCCGTTCTCGCCGCGTTTCAGACCACGCTGGACGCCGGGCTCGAGTTCGAGCGGCAAGCGATACGCCACGCTTTCAGCACAGCTGACCAGCAGGAGGGAATGAACGCCTTCTTTGAGAAGAGGCCGCCGAATTATCGGGGGAGGTAGGCGAGTTCTGCTCGCAAGCGGCGCCGGCGAAGCTCGCCCGCGCTACATGCGATATTCAACACTCCTTCGGCTCGACCAGGCCGGCGCTACGGGCGACGATCTCGTATTGGCCGGCCTTTGCCACACCAATGTACATGTTCATCCTGCAGTGGCGCTTGCCCGGCACCATCTCCGCCGGCCCGCCAGGCCCTTGCGCAATCCTGGCGTGGTCGAGGGCTGCGGCGACGGCCTCGCGGTCAATTGTACCGGCTTCCCTCACTGCGGCTTCCCACAGCTTCAGTCCTCGGTAGGTGCCGGTCGCGGCGCTGCCTGCTGAGAACCGGAACTTGCCGGGAAACTGCTTTTCGTAGCCCGACTGAATCTTGGCGCTCACCGGATCTTCCACCGCGAGCGCCTTGTAATAGTCGAGGCTGCTGGCGAGGCCTTCGATCTCGTGAGCCTGGTTCATTTCGAGTGTGTTTTCGTCATAGTAGACGCAGCCCAGCTGTCCGCCATTCCTGGAAAAGCCCGCTTCATAAAGCTGTTTGAAGAACGAGCCGACGCCTGGAGGGATGACACTGTTGAATACTACGTCTACCTTGTTGGACGTGATGCGGCTCACGGTGGATGAAAAATCGATCTGGTCGAGCGGGTAATACTCTTCGAAAACCACCTCCCCGCCGCTGCTCTCGATCACCTTGCGCGCATACGCATTGATCGTTTGCGGCCAGACGTAGTTTGATCCAGGCAGCGCAAAGCGTCTGCCACCATTCTTGATCAACCACGGAATGAACCGGTCGCAATTCTGCGCCGGTACCGGCCCGGTGCAGAACAGGTAGGGCGTGCACTCCCTGCCTTCGTAGGCCTGCGGATAGATGTAGAGCGTCTTGCCACGAGAGATGATGATGTCCTTGATCGCGTTGCGCATTGAGCTGGCAATGCCGCCGAGCACCAGGTCGACCTTGTCTCGTTGAACCAGCTTGCGGACGTTGCCGACAGCAACGGACTCGTTGGACGCGGTATCCTCAATCAGGAGCTCGATCGGGCGCCCCAACAGACCACCGTTCTCGTTGATCTCGCTCACGATCATGCGAGCAACATTGGCGTCGGTATTCCCGGCGAAGCCAAGTGCTCCGGTAAGGTCGGTGGCAATGCCGATCCTGATCGGACCTTCGGCAGCGTTGGCCCAGTCAGGACGGATCACCCAGCTGCCCGGGCCGGCCGCAATGGCCGCAGACGCAAAGGCAAAATTGCTAAGAAAGCGGCGGCGGCTGAGGTGCCGGTGATCATTCAACATCGAACTGACCTCCCCTTGGCTCTTGGCCTTCGATCCGCGCGCCCTGCTCGTTCCGGCGGCGCGATAGCCGAAAAGCTAACCGTCATTCGTGGGCCTCGAGCAGCCTCTTCCGCCGACTTTGGGTAAAATCGCGTAACGAGGGGCAGCATTCAGGGCAGTCTGAAAAACTCCTTCGCGTTCTCGCCAAGGATTCTGACGGCCAGGCGCTCTGCGTCTTGGGATCGGAAGTAACCGTTCGCGACTTTTTCGTTCAGAACCTCGCCGATCAGCCGGCGCGCGCCCTGTATCGCGGCAAAGGTCTCCTCAACGTGAAGACAATCTCCTCCGATCATCATTCGCGATTCATCCGGCAAGACTTCAATAGCCTCGTGCAAGGCGAGCTTGAAATGTGACGGGCTCAACAGAAACGACCAGCACAGATCGAGCCAGACATTTCGGTACACAAAGGCCATTCCCAACAAGTCCCGGCTCCACGGATAAGCCAAATGCATCAGCAGAAAGCGGGTCCGAGGATGACGCTCAATCAACCCGGTTATCCTTAGCGGGTGGGAGCCGCTGATGATTGCCGTTCCAAGGTGCGTTTGGACTGGCAGATCGGCCTCGCCTGCGAGCTGACAAAACAGGTCGACGACAAAGTCGCAGAAAGCCTTGCGCGCCGCAGGGGATGGAGCCCTTTGTCCCCAGGCCTGCCGGGCCAGTTCCTCATTCGGTTCGTCAAAGCTCAGGTCGCGGTCATAGGCGAGCGCGTTCTTAAGCGCAACGTGATTGCGCCAGGCGCAGCCGGCTACGAGCTCGCGGATCGCGGCGCAATAGTCGTCGAAGGTTTTCACCTCCATGCCGAGGCGCAGCAGCAACGCCTGGCCGCAATTTCCGTTGTGATCGCGGGCTTCAGGATGCCAGCCGAGCGCGAATGCGTTGATCCGCAGGACCGCATCGTAGCTTTGCCCAAGACCCGGACGCGGATCCATCAACGGATCCAGAAAAGGGTCCGTTACGATTCTCCTGATGCCGGCGCGCTTAATCACTTCACCTGGCCATGTCACTTCCTTGTGGCGCAAGCGCACGGTAGCGTCCACCGCCTCCCAGTTTTCGCGCGTGATTCCGGTGTCGGCGACGCCGTAAAGCTCGGCGACACCGTCCGCAAGGTTGCGAACGAATGCATTTGAGCCGCTCCTCTCAAGGAACGGCGCAAGGGCTTCCCAGGTGGTCGGCTGAGTAGCGGTAGATAAAATATCGCCCGTCGCCTTGGGGTCGGATGGCAGAACGTTGCTTGTCCAGGCCGCATAGCTCTGCTGGAATAGCTTCAACAGATTTACGTCCCGGCTATGTGCGACCTCGGGCATGTGATGCTCATGGACATCGACGACCTGGCAGGCATTTACAAAATCGCTCATGGTCTCAGACATCGTCCCTCTCTGTTCAGCCATCGCAAGGAACTTGAATGCGCCACCTTCGGCTGGGAGATGGCCGCTGGCGGACGCCTCTACGGAGCCAGATATGTCAGGAGTCGCGGGTCGTCGCGCAGCCGCTGCGACGGGCCCGAAAGCGCAACACGGCCGCGATCGAGCACATAGGCGTTCTCCGCGACACGCATTGCGAGATCGAGATGTTGCTCAACGATGATGATGGCGATCTCTCTGGCAAGCTCCATCAAGCGCTCGGTGATCTCCTCGATGACGCCGATCCAGACCCCCTCGGTCGGCTCATCCAATAGGAGAAGCTTAGGGTTGCCGAGCATCGCCCGGGCGATTGCGAGCATCTTGCGCTCGCCACCGGACAGTGTTCCGGCCGGCTGATCCAGTCGCTGGCCGAGTTTTGGAAACGTCCTCATCACCCGGTCCACTGCCGATCCGTCGCGGTGCAAAAGCGATCCGACGGCGAGATTGTCGCGCACGGACAGGCGCGCAAACACTGAATGCTCTTGCGGCACATATCCGATGCCCGCCCGTACCCGCTCCTCGGTGCGGCGGCGGTCGATATCCTGGCCGTTGAACTGCACGCCGCCCTTCCATGCCGGCAGTTCGCCCACGATCGCCTTCATGAGCGTGCTCTTTCCGGCGCCGTTGCGGCCAAGGACGGCCACACCGCCGCGCGGCGGGACGGCCATATTGACGTCGAACAAGACCTGGCTGCGTCCATAGCCGGCGTCGAGATGGTTGATATTGAGGAATTCAGGCACGGCGCAAATAGATCTCCTGGACGCTTCTGTTGGCCTGGATCTCGGCAACCGTCCCCGACGCCAGAACCTTGCCCTGATCGAGCACGGTTAGCCGGTCGCAGATGTCGCGGATGAAATCCAGGTCGTGCTCCACGATGACGAGCGAGCAATGCTTTTTGATCGGCTGCAGCAACTCGCCCGTGACGCGGCGCTCCTCGAGGCTCATGCCACCGGTCGGCTCGTCCAACAGCAGAAGGCGCGGCCGGCAAGCAAGCGCCATCGCGATCTCCAGCCATTGCTGCTGCCCGTGAGACAGGGTCGCCGCAGCATCAAAGGCGCGATCGGCGAGCCGGAACTGGAGGAGCAGTGTCATGACCTCCTCCCGCAGTCGTCCCCGACTGCGCGAGAACGCCAGATCCAGCAGTGAGGACCGGGCCTGCAGCGCGAGCAGGATGTTGTCGTAAAGCGTGAGGGTCGGCAGCACGGCGGTGATCTGGAATTTCAGGCTCATGCCCGCTCGCGCGCGCTCTGGCGGCGTCAACAATGTGACGTCGGTATTGATGAACGTCACCTTGCCCCGCGTTGGCACGAGCGCACCTGCAACACACTTCATCAGCGTGCTCTTGCCAGAGCCGTTCGGCCCGATCAGGCCATGAAACTCTCTCTCGCCCACGGTGAGCGCCGCTGCGTCCAGCGCGGTGAGCTTGCCAAAGACCTTGGAGATGCCCACGGCTTCAAGGAGCGGCATTGCGCTTCTCCTTCAGGCTCGGGCCGAAATGACCGACACGTTCCCGCTCTCCCAGCACGAGGCTGATCAAGCCGAGGGGCCGGAACATAATGACGAGCAACAGCAAAACGCCAAGAATGATCGGCCAGATGTCCCGATAGTTGTCGGAGAGCCAGAAGCTGAGGCCCTCGACAATCGCGGTGCCGATGACCGCACCGATCAATGTCCCGGAGCCGCCGAACAATACGTAGAGCACGACCTGGGTCGACATGACCACGCCCAGCATGTTGGTCCAGACGAAGCCCTCGTGAAACGCATAGAGGCTGCCGGCAGTCCCTGCGATCGCTCCGCTGATTGCGAATATGATCGCCTTTAAATGCTGCACTTTGTACCCGAAGAAGGCGATGCGCTGTTCGTTCTCTCGCAATCCCGCCAGCGCCAGACCGAACTGCGACCGCAGCAAAAAGCGCGACAGAAGGTAGATCAGAACCAAAATGGCGAGAACCAGGTAGTAAAATCCTGGTCCCTCGCTCAGTTCGTGCGAGCCGATTGTCATCGGTTGGATCGAAGGGATACCGTTCTGGCCGCCGAGATAATGAGAACCCCGAGCCAGCCGGTCAGCTGCGTAAGCTCCGGTCATGGTACCAAGCGAAACGAAGACCACACTGGAGGGGTGACGGCCGAGCAGCAAAAAACCTGCCAGCAACAATGCCGCGACAAAGCCGATCAGGGTTCCCGCCGGAAGAACAGCAAAAATCGATCCGACCCCGAAATCGCGTGACAGCAGCGCCACACCGTAGCCGGCCATGCCGAAGAACAACGACTGACCCAAGCTCAATATCCCAGCATAGCCCCACACCAGGTCGAACGACAACGCAAAGAGGCACAGGATGAGCACTCGCGTTGCATAGACAGTGATGTAATCCCGCAGGACGAGCGGTGCGATCGAAGCGGCAACCAGCAATGCCAGTTCGAGAATCGGAAGCACTTTCATTCGCCCAGCGATGGCAGATGCCATGACGGGCGAACGAGCAGCTTCAATCACGTGAGGCGGGGGCTGTATGCCAGTGCCGGTCGATGACATCAGCACTCCTTTGGATCGACCAGGCCGGCGCTACGCGCGACAATCTCGTACTGGCCGCCCTTCGCCACGCCAATGTACATGTTCATCTTGCAGTGGCGCTTGCCGGGCGCCATTTCCGCAGGCCCGCCCGGCCCTTCCGCTATCTTCGCGTGGTCGAGGGCGGCGGCGACCGCGTCGCGATCAATTGTACCGGCCTCCTTCACTGCAGCCTCCCACAGCTTCAGTCCTCGATAGGTGCCGGTCGCGGCGCTGCCTGCAGAGAACCGGAACTTGGCAGGGAACTGCTTGTCGTAAGCCGACTGAATCCTGGCGCTTACCGGATCCTCCGCCGCAAGCACCTTGTAGTAGTCGAGGCTGCTCGCGAGCCCTTCAATCTCCTGGGCTTGGTTCATTTCCAGGAAATTTTCGTCGTAGTAGACGCAACCCAGCCGCCCGCCGTTTTTGGAGAAGCCGGCTTGATAGAGCTGTTTGAAGAACGGGCTGACGCCGGGCGGGACGATAGCGTTGAACACCACGTCGACCTTGTTGGATATGATGCGGCTAACCGTCGAGGAAAAGTCGATCTGGTCGAGCGGATAGTATTCTTCGAAGACGACTTCGCCACCGCTGCTCTCGATCACCTTGCGCGCATAGGCGTTGATCGTTTGCGGCCAAACGTAATTGGAGCCAGGCAGCGCGAAACGCTTGCCACCATTCTTGATCAACCAGGGAATGAACTGGTCGCAATTCTGTGCCGGTACCGGCCCGGTGCAGAACAGATAGGGCGTGCACTCTTTGCCTTCGTACCCTTCCGGATAGATATAGAGCGTCTTGCCGCGAGAGATAATGACGTCCTTGATTGCATTGCGCATCGAGCTCGAAATACCGCCGATCACCAAATCGACCTTGTCTCGCTGAATCAACTTGCGCACATTGCCCACAGCGACGGATTCGTCGGAGGCAGTGTCCTCAATCAGGAGCTCGATCGGACGCCCCAACAGGCCGCCGGAGTCGTTGATCTCCTTGACCAGCATGCGAGCGACATTGGCGTCGGTATTGCCGGCAAAGCCGAGTGAGCCCGTAAGATCCGTTGCAATACCGAGCCTGATCGGGCCTTCCGCAGCATTTGCCCAATCCGGGCGGATAACCCAGCTGCCCGGCCCCACTGCGATGGCGGCGGAGGCGAAGGCGAAATTGCGGATAAAGCGGCGGCGGCTCAGTTGACGGCTGGTATTGATCATCGGTTGACCCCTCTTCCCGAAACAAGGCCTTGCGGCCGGAACTTGATGAAAACGATGGCGAGCACGAACACCAGAACGTCGGCGATGACCGGTGACATCAGCCAAGGCAGCCAGGCGCTGAACGTGCCGATAACGCTGGCGCCAGCGACCGGGCCGGCGAAGGACCCGACGCCACCTACCATGACGGCAACGAAACCCTGGATAAGAAAACGGATGCCGAGATCGGCAAACAGCGAGAAGACCGGCACGATGAGCGCGCCGGCGAGACCCGCGAGTGCCGCACCAAACGCAAAGGTGACGCTGTAGATCATGCCCGTGGAGATACCGGAGGCACGCGCCAGCTGTGGGTTCTCCAGCGAGGCGCGGACTCGCAGGCCGAACGAAGTGTAGGCGAGCAGCGCATGGCTCGCGGCCATGACCAGCAAAGTGATGATGACGATGACGCCGCGCCAGGTGGCGAAATGCAGATTACCGATTGTGATCGAGCCACTGATTGGCTCCGGCACCGAGAGATAGAGGCCACCGGTCAGGCCGCGCACGGCTTCGCGAATGATCAGCCCGAGCGCATAGGTTCCGAGCATGGCGACGATGGGAGCGGCATAGAACCGTCGCACCACGAGTTTTTCCAGGACGAAACCAATCGTTCCGACCGCGACGGGCGCGGCAAGCATGCCGAGCGAGACCGGCAAACCGACGCTGTGCACGAGATAGGTGATGTAAGCGCCGAGCAGGACGAACTCGCCCTGGGCGAAATTGAAGATGCCCATCATGCTGGCAATGATCCCGAGACCGAGCACGACCAGCACGACGATCGCGCCAAAGCTCAAGATCTCGAACGTCGCGATAAGGAGCGTATCCATGTTGCTGTGTCACATCGCAAGCGATTGCGAGCACATCATCTTCACGCCGACCGTTCGAAGGCGTAAGCCGCACGTTGAAATGCGAAGGGCTGCTGGCACGAGAGCGCTCCTGGAAGGTCATCCCGGCAATGGGATTTGCAGGCGATGGTGGGCTTCTTGGGCGGCCCGCCTTTCGGCGCTTCATTCACGACATCAGGCGCGAGATTGCCTAGAGCAACGTAGGGAGATCTGAGTAATGTTGGGCAAATTTGGCCGGGAAAGCGACACTGCGCCCGCGTTGAAGCGGGCTTCCGACGAGTCGCCGGCCGTTCTCGCCAGCCCAATTTTGATGCAGCCAAAACCGATATCGAGCTATCCGCATGCCCTCACCGCACGCGCTCGCAACTGCGCTCGTCGCTGGTGCTTGCCACACTATCGGAGTAAACCAAACGAGCTGACGTACCACTCGGCGATGGCCGTAGGCAGTTGGTTCAGCGGCGAGGAAGCATCAAGTCATTTTGGCCGAACACCTGGCTTGCCGACCAGCGGAAATGTGAACTCAATTCCCGCACCCGCAAACGTGTTCCACAGAGTCTGTAGCAGATCGTCGGACGCGGGAGGCGTGTCATTGTACTCTTCCAGCCGCCTGATCACGGCGCATGACACCCCGCTTCGCTCGGCCAACTGCTTCACCGACCAGTTCAGCATCCCCCGTGCGGCTCGCAACTGCCTTCCCGTGAGCTTCGATGAGCCTTTTCGCTCCCTTGCGAGTATATCGTAATGCGCGTCGACCCAGACGCCGAGCCACTCCCTTACACCGCCATTGCCGTTGCCGAGCGGTACAGCCTTGCATTGATGCCAATGGTAAGCTCCATCTGCCTGCCGCAACCGGGACTCCACCTCGTATGGCTGTCCCGTTGCTAAGGAGAATTGCCACTGCCTGAGAACGGCTTCGCGTTCCTCGTCATGGAGAAGGTCCGCCCAGCTTGATCCAGGCCCAACCTGGTCTACGCATTGATCTGGTTCGGAAAATGCGCTTATGTGACCGTCGCGACTGGCCGTCCAGACCAGTCCCCGAGCGCTTCGGGCCATAGCGACGCAGCGCTCCGTTGCAATATTGAGAGCCTCCGACAAGTTGCGTTTTTCGGTGACATCGGCAGCAAGCCCAAGCAGCCATTGCGGCGTGCCGGCCGGGTCCAGCAACGGCTCGGCTCGGGCCCAGATTCTGCGCAAGGTGCCGTTGGGCCGGATGATACGAAATTCGTCCTCGAGCATCCCATGCTCGATTGATCGCTGATTGAGCCAGCGGACCCGGCCGCGGTCGTCGGGATGAATCCTTCTTTCGATCTCGGCAGGGGACGGTCCTGTTTGGCGCGGGTCCAGGCCGAACAACTCGTAGAATCCGCGGGACCATTGCATCTGCCCTTTGTCATTGCTTCGCCACAGGCCGATCGACAGCTTTTCTTCGATAAAGGGAAGTATATCGGCGAGGCTGATGCTGTCGTCGAACTCAAGCAATGTGAGCTCCTGATCAGGCGAGCTGCAATCAGTTGCGGACACCTTCATGTCGTGTCCATCGAGAAAGAGCTGCGGGCCTGAGCTCGAACAGCTGAACCCCAACCTTACCGCTAACGCGCGAGGGATTGGGTTGAATCGTCATCGCGCTTTAGCTCCTTGTTTGATCATGATCCTTTTGGAAAACCGCTTCGCGCCTTGCCGGATCATGCTCTAGCAGACGGCCACCCGCACATTGTTCGTCGCGCCTCTGAGCCCAAAAGGCAGTCCAAACACCACCACAGCCAGGTCGCTTGACGTGGCAAAGCCCTGCTGCTGCGCGGCATTCGTCGCAATCCTGGCCATCTCTTCATGGCCTGCGGGATCGCCGGAGACGACGCTGTGCACGCCCCACAACAGACACATGCGCCTTGCTACGTTCTGATCCGGTGTCAAAGCAAGTATCGGCACCGGCGGCCGCTTGCGCGCTATTCTGGCCGCCGTCGTCCCGCTAGCGGTGAGGCCTATGATCGCTTTGGCATTGATGGCGGCTGCAAGGTCAGCCCCCGCAGCCGCGACGGCGTGGGGCGGCGTCATGTCTTCATCCCCTCGCGAGGCGTCGATCAGAGAGCGGTAAAGATGATGCTGCTCCGTACTCTTGATGATGCGATCCATCATTTCGACCGCTTCGATTGGATAAGCGCCGCTGGCTGATTCAACCGAGAGCATCACCGCGTCCGCACCATCATAGATGGCGGTGGCGACATCAGAGGCTTCCGCGCGCGTCGGTGTCGGCGCAGTGACCATCGAGTCCAGCATCTGAGTGGCGACGATGACGGGCTTGGCAGCTAGCCGGCACGCCCTGACCAGCTCCTTTTGCCGGCCCGGCACCTCCTCAGGGGGGATTTCAACCCCGAGGTCGCCTCGCGCAACCATGATGGCGTCTGACAAGTGGATAATATCCCCAATACGATCAAGCGCCATCGGGGTCTCGATCTTGGCAACGACACCGGCGGCCTCACCGATCAATGCGCGTGCCTCGATAAGGTCAGATGGTTTCTGAACAAAGGACAATGCAACCCAGTCAACGCCAAGCTCGAGGCCGAATGCAAGATCGGCTCGATCCTTCTTGGTTAGAGGCGAGATGTTGAGCAGCGCGCCTGGCAGGTTGACGCCCTTGTGATCACGGATGACGCCGCCGGTCGCAACGCGCGCCACAATCTGGTCGGAAGCCAGCTTTTCGACGATCAGACGAACGCGCCCATCGTCGATGAGCAGAGCCTGACCGGGATAGGCAGCTGCGAATATTTCTGGATGAGGCAGCGGAATTGACTGCCTCCCGCCTGTCCTTTCGCTGAGCACGAAGCAGACGGTCTCCTCGGCATCCAGCGCGAGCTTGCCTTCATCAAGCCGGCCAATGCGGATCTTCGGGCCTTGCAGATCCTGCATCACGCCGATCGGTCGATTGAATTCCCGCTCCAGCGCACGGATCGAGGCGAGCACACGAGCGTGGTCGTCATGGGTCCCGTGGCTGAAGTTCAGCCTGAAAGTATCGGCCCCCGAAAGATAGAGTGCGCGAAGCTTTTCAGGTGACGCGGTTGCCGGCCCAATTGTGGCGACGATCTTGGCATGGCGTAAGCGGCGCATCGTGCCCCTCCAGGTCAGAAGATAAGCCCGGTATCAAACGAGATTGGGCCGCTCATATACTCAAAAGCGAGCTGGCCGACGTTGCGCAGTTTCGCTTTCTTCGCTGTCCGTCGTTGTTGGGCGAGCAGGTGAAAACACCTCCTTAAGCTCCGGATGCCGCCGCCGTCTGTGCCTGATGCGCGGATTGTACGATGCTGTTCACTGCACGATAAGCGAACACGATCGCTGGTCCGATCGTAATGCCTGCCCCGGGGTAGATCCCGCGCATCGGCGAGGTCATGTCGTTGCCGCAGGCATAAAGACCTGCGATCGGCACACCGTTTCCATTCAGGACCCTTCCGCCGGGATCCGTTGACAGGCCGGTCGCCGTTCCTAGGGTTGCCGGGACAATCGGAAGCGCGATAAATGGTCCGTTTTTTATCGCTCCAAGGTTCGGGTTTTTCTTTCCGACGGCGGGATCTCCCAGGGTTCGGTTGAAAGCCGATTCACCGCGTTTGAAAAGCGGATCGCGTCCTTCAGCTGCGTGGGCATTATGTTCTTCAACTGTCTTTTGCAGCTCTTTCGGGTCGAGCCCCAATTCCGCCGCAAGCTCCGCAATCGTCCGGCCAATCTCGATGTAGCCCAAGCGGGCATATTTCTTGATGCTCAAAGTCCATGGCCAGGGAAGCAGGTGCCCCATGCCTCTGAGGCGGACGAATTCCTTGTCGCAAATGAAATAGAACCGATTGTCCGCCGGATAGCCGTTGTTGAACATTGCAAGGCAGATGTCGTGGTACGAATTGGATTCATTGACGAAGCGCTTGGCATTTGGTCCCACGGCGATGACACCTGGACGGCCACGATCGAGCCAGCCGTACGGGACCACTTGCGAGGAGCGGCCGTTCCTGAGGATAGAGACGGGCGTCCAGAAGCCGCTCGATGCAACGTCATTATCGATCGCAGCCCCGAGCTTGCCTGCGAGCGCAATGCCATCACCAGTGACGCCGCTATGGGCCAGCGTATCATGGTGCTGGTGAGCTCCGCTCAGCTGCGCTCGCAATTGACCGTTCCGTGCAAAGCCGCCGGTTGCCAGGATCACTCCGTGCGAGGCGTGGATGCGCAAATCCGCGCCATCCCGCTTGACGATGGCGCCAGTCACTCTCCCGCCCTCCCTCGTCAGATCCACCGCAGGACAGTTTGGCCAGATTTCAACGCCATATGTACGCAGGCTTACCAGTAACCTGGCGATCAGCGCATTGCCCCCACTGAGTTCAGTGCCCCTCCTGTAGCGCAGGCGGTCGCTTGCATAGCGGCCGACCCGGCGCAGGACGTGCTTGAGCGAGTCAGCCGACTGCAAGGGATTAAGGAAGCTTCTGACCTCGCTGGATGAAATCATCATCCCGCCGAGCACGACACGGATCGGATCACCTATGAGGTCGAAATCCTTCCCGAGGAGCCGTCCGTCATAAGGCGCGGGGCTGAGCGCCCGGCCCTTGTCGACCCCGCCGATCTGGCTCGAATGATAATCGGGGGCGGAGGCCAGTGTGAATTTGACTTCACTCCCATTCTCCAGGCCGGCGAGCGCTGTTGGACCGTCTTCAAGATAGGCGTCGACGAACTCGGCGCGGTAGTAATTGCCAAGTTCGTGTTGCAGATAGGTCTTCGCTTTCGCGATCGAATCATCAATTTTCGCCGCTCGAGCCTGCATTGAGCATGGAACCCAGATCATGCCGTTCGAGAGGGCGGTCGTGCCACCGAGCCGGCCAGACTTCTCGCATACCGTCACGCGAAGTCCGGCCTTTGCCGCATAGAGCGCCGCGGACAGTCCAGCGGCGCCGCTGCCAATCACGAGCACGTCCGTCTCCCAATCGTGCGTGGGCTTGCTCGCTTTGGAGAAGGAGGCGGTATCGGCTTTCAATCCGGTGACTGGGCTATTCATTCGTGCCTCGGTGCAGATCATGCAGTGAATGCTGGCCCTTTCGCGGGAGCGGAACGGCTTTGAATTCTTCGGCTGCAGCTTTCACGGCCCGCTCGATCGGAATCCGTTCGATGGAAGAGGCGCCGACGAAACCGACACATCCGGTCGATCGGTAGACTTCCGAGGTATCCTGGGGCTCAGCGATTGCCCCGCCATGGCAGAGAAGGATGACTTCCGGCCGGACGGCTTGAGCGGCAGCATTGATCTCGTTGATGCGCCTGATGGCCTCTTCGATCGACTGTCCCTCCTCATGACCCACAAGCCCGCCGCGCGTTGCACCGACATGTGGAACAATGCAGTCGGCTCCCGCGGCTGCCATCGCCGTGGCATCGTGCGGGGTTGCGACATAGGCGAGGGAGAAGATGTTCTTCTGGCGGGCCGCCGCGATCAGCTCGACCTCGCGCTCGAAGCCGAGCCCGACGCGGCCACGACGCTCGCGCCATTTCTCGCCCATCGTTGAAATGGTCGGGTAATTGATCACGCCGGAGAATCCGGCAGCCCAAAACTTGTCCAAGAGATCATCGAGGTCGAGCCGAAGGGGATCCCAGGCCTCGACACCGCCTATCACAGGAACGGAGGAGACGACGTTGCGGATCTCCGCCGCGAGCTCGAGCGTGCGCGCATTGGAATCGCCGATCCGGCTCGTCGGCAGCCCCATCAACCGCGACAGCCCGGTGCTGTAGACCACGAGCATGTCGGAGCCGCCGAGAGCTGCGCATTTTGCGACGAGGCCGCAACTGCTCGCAGCGGCAAGCACTGAGTTTCCAGCCGCAACTTGAGCTGAGATCTTTGCGAGTATTTCGGCCCGGTCAAACATCCGCAACTGATGAACCTCCTGGTGTCAATTGTTCGACGATCCACGATGCGGCCGCCTCCGCGAATTCCGGATCATTGATGTGACAATCCAGCTCGCGGGCGATGATCGATCGCGGCAGACGTCGCCTGACCGCGTCGAACCAGGCCCTATCGGCTTCAGGGTTTCGAAAGATGCCGCCGTCCCGGTCATAGTCAGAGACCCCCTTGGCCGGCCACAGAACGAGGGCGGGCGCCTTTGCTTGCGAAAGGCGCTCGGCAGTCAACCTGCCTATGCGCTCGTTCTCCGAGACGGTCGTGCGCATAAGCGTCGTGAAGGGGGTATGCGAATAGAATTGGCGCTCCTTGAACTCGGCAGGCACGCTCGAGGGAGGGCCAAAATTCACCATATCGACGGCCCCCGGGGCGATGAGCTGCGGAATCATGCGGCGAGATGCTGCTTTGAGCCGATCCGGACCCGCACTGGCGGTGCCGCCGACCAGCTCGTCAGCGAGCTCGGTTGTGGTCAGATCGAGCACCGCATCGAACTCACCGGCGGACACGAGCTGCTCCATCTTGCGGCCCCCCGCGCCATTGGCCGGAAAGACAATCGCGTCGATGCCTGCCTCTGCCAGCCGCGCGACACAACGATTTGCCGCCGGCGTCGTGACCCCAAAGGCCGTGATCGCAACAGTCTTTCTCTTCTGCCGATCTTGAGCGGGTACATAACGCATCGCCGCAACGGCCCGCCCCGCATTGTCCAGAACGCGTTCGGTGAACGCGTTGATCCCGAAAAGATCGACCAGGGTCGGATAGAGGATGATGTCGTTGTGGAGGGCCAATTCGGCCAGGAGGGCCGGCCTCGCGCTGCTCACCAGCAGCTTCGGAAATCCATACGGCAAATCCGATACAACTTCACCGAAGACCGCGCTGCCTTTGCCGCCCGCCACGCCGACAATGGCGTCGATCGCACCTGATCGGAGGAGCTCCTTGACCTCTTCACGAGCGCTTGCAGCTATTTCCCGTAAGACCTCGGCGGGTGAAGCCACGCGTGCATCGCTGCTGTTCCGCCGGTTTGATGTGCCTACATCAATCGTAAGAGTCTTGCGGCCCCACTGTTCGATGACGCGCGCGAGATAAGCGGTTTCGCGGCCCTTTGTGTCCAGGGTTGCGACGATCGCGACCATGCCCGCAGGATCGGACCGCTGACCATCCCGGATCGACCTTTCGTCGTCCGCGTAATGGTGAGACACGATCTTCCTCCTGGACGTTTCTGGACACCTGGAGGTCTAGATCGGAGTGAAATGGCCCATAAGCCCGGATACGAGCGCGATTGGGTAAAGTTGGGTAGCTGCCAAGCGGCCATAGCAGCAGCCGCTTCATCCTGAGCGCCACCGTGACGAGGGAAGCCGCCTCTCCCCTGTGCAAGGAGGCGAACGTCAGCTGGCGAGCTTTGTGGTTTGGGCCGCCCGCATCGTCGGCGCGCTCCGAGACAAAAAGATGCCGCTGCCGGAGTTTTCCAGCAGCGGCGCGAGTCAGGGAGGAAGCAGACGAGCCGGTCTGCTAGCGGATCCGTAGGACGCAGCGATAGCTCGCCCGGAATTTTCTACCCGAGACGCTTCACGGGCGCTTTTTCAGAACGAGCCGAACTCGGGCAGCATCGGCAAATCGTATCCGGCTCACAGCAAGGCGCGAAGAGGCTACTCAAGCAAGAACGGCTATGACGGCGTTAGCATTCATCGCATCCAGCCGAGCCCGGCTCCCCCGCCGAAGAAAGACATGACATTGCTTCCCCAAACATCGACGAGTGGTGGTCTAGACCTCGATGGAATGGCGTGTAAGATCGGCGAAAGGTTCAAATGGGTAGGATTGGGTAGAACCGTGAGAACCAGTGTCTTAGGTCGCATTGCGGCAAGTCTCCCCTCGCCTCGCGGTGATCAGATAACGATCTATGCGCCGTCACTGCGGACTCTTCCGCAGAATGCCATGCTCGTCATGGCTACACTTCCTGTCATCGACTGGAACGACTGCCTCGTGCGGGACTTGCACGCGAGCCCCAAGGCGCCCCCTTGCTGCTATGCGGCCGTCGTCATGATCGATCCCTTTGCCTGCTGGGAAGATCTCGGAGATCTGTTACAGGATGCAAAGATGACCGGAGTGACGAATTTTCCGCCTGCCTCCATGATTGAACGGACACCGGCCGGAGTGCCGCTCGATAGCGGGCAGGAGCTCGAGCTTCGGCGAATGGAATGGTTTGCAAGCCGCGGGTTCAAAGTCCTGTTTGTCGCGGCGGACGAGGCGAAGATGGCAGCAGCAGAGCAACGGCTAGGCTCGCAGCTGGATGGACTCGTCTATCTGGGGTCCGACGCGCTTGCGCTGTCGATCGGATCGGATATCGGCCTCGTCAGCCTTGGCTTTCATCGATCCTCGTCCATACCGAGGTTCTCTCTGGAGCATGCGGCCAGGCCAAAGCAGTCGCTGCGGCAGCCATGAGGCCCTAGTCGAGAATCCGCAGCTTCTTGATTTTGTTGTAGAGGGTTTTGCGCGAAAGCCCGAGAGAGCGAGCAGTCTTGCCGCGGTGAAGCCGATTTCTCTTCAGGCCCTCGATAATCCAGTCTCGCTCGGACAGCGCGGCCGCAGGCCTGGCGCCTGAAGGTGCCTCGAGCAGCGGCTTTAGCACTTCACCGGTGATGTGACTTGATGGGAGGGTCACGAGCTGGTTCACGACCTGCCGCAGCTCGCGCAAATTGCCTGGCCAGCCGTGCCCGGCGAGCGCAAGAAATGCAGAGTTTTCGATTGTGAGCGTCTGGGCGCTGGAATCCCCCTTCGCTTCCACCGTGAAGTGTTGAATGAGTTGCGGCAGATCTTCAAGCCTGTCGGGCAGCGAAGGCAAGCGGACGTCCAGGCCGGTAAAAAGGGCGAGAAGCCGTGCGCACAGAACCGTTTCAAGACCAGCGCCTCGCTCGACCGTCGTGGTCGCAATGATCCGGGCATGGGAACGCATGACAGTTACCCCGTTCAGAGGGGTAAATCCGCCTGTCTCGAGGTAATCGGCGAGGCGCTCCTGTCCATCGCGCGAAAGCTGCTCGACATGCAGCAGCACGACGGCTCCGTCGCTCGACGTCTCCAGGAGCGACAATTGGCGTCTGCCGCTCTCAAGGCGCTCGGCGCCGAACAACGGACCAAGTGTATCCATCGCCGGACCGGGGCGGCAATGAAATAGCGCCGCCTTGGCCTGCCTGCGGTCGCTGAACGCGTGGACCAGGTTTGCTATCCTACGCTTGCCGGAGCCGGCCTCTCCCCAGATGAGGACTGGGCTGGGGGTCGCCGCAACGCGTTTGGTGATCTCGAGGATGCGCTTCATTGCCGAGGACTGCGCGACCACGCCGTGTCTGAAGCCACTCAACTGCAGCTGCCGTTCGAGCAGATCCACCTTCTCGCGCAACAGATGGATGGTCTTGAACCCCGACGTCACCTCAAGCACCGACATTTCCAGAGGCACGCGGTCAAGCGAGGAGCCTCCGATGAACCCCTGGATTCCGGTTTCGCGGCAGATGTCCAGGAGCTCATCCGGCTTTGTAATCGGGCCGCCTCCAAGCAGGCAGATGGCGCTCTTGTTGACGGATTGAGCAACGCGCGCAACGGCATTCGTACGCGCTGCAAGTTCAGACAGGCTGATCGATGGATCGGACCCGCTTTCAACGGCACGGTTGAGATTGAAGTTGATGCAAATGGCCTCGGCGCCGGCTTCGACCATGCGGCGCGCTTCGGATTGGCTGCGCGTATAGCCAATCGTCATCAGGCCGCGTTTTGCAGCTTTCACGAGCAGCTCGATTTCACGGGAGTAACCAAGACCACACTTCTCGAGCAAAGACCTGCGCTCATCGTCGATATGGATGACCGATGGGAAGTTGGTGACACCGGCAAATCCCCATTTGATGATCCGGTCGAGCCAACCATCAAGATCGAGCTCGGGGTCGAAGGTACAGGCCCCGAAGAAGACCGGTAGCTTCGTATTTGCAAGGATTTCGGTCCGTCCGAAGCTTGCCACGAATTCATTGCTATTGCGGATTGGGAGGATCGAGGCGGGCGAGGCGCCACCCATGGCACGAAAACGGCCTGCATTAAGCGCGAGCACGAAATCGGCGCCCGCCCGCTCGGCGGCCCTTGCGGTCATGCCCGACCCGATCCCCGCACCAAGGACAAACGAACGGGAATTACGGAAGAATTGCCTGATACCGGCTCCCTTCACTTCAGCCGTCCGCGTGCCCCTTTTGAGCCGCGCATCATTGCACGGCTCTACGTCAAGACTAGCTCCAACTCGCAGGTGCGTGCAACCGCCGTACCGCCTTTCCATTGCTCATGAACAAGTGGCAATCGGCTGGAGCGGCGGTGAGGGTGAGGCTGCTGGCGCCTTTGGGCCAACCGGATTGTGCTGCCCTGGCAACGACAGCCTCGTTTCCAGCATTACCGTAGATGTACGTGACACTGCCGAGATGCTCGACGAACTCGATCCCAAGCTCAATCGAGATCTCCCCCTGCCCAGGCACCGTTGAGGAGAAGTCATCCGGGCGAATTCCGACGGTGACCGGTTTGCCAACCAGCATCTGGTCCGGCTGGACCGGAACGGAGATCGTGAGACCGGCGTCCAACCGAACGTCCACGCCATGGTCATGGGCTGCGGCGACCATGCCGCCCAGGAAGTTCATCTTGGGCGAACCGATGAATCCAGCCACAAAGCGCGAGGCCGGGTTGTGATACAGATCGTGCGGGCTGCCTACCTGTTCGATGTTGCCGTCCTTGAGAACGACGATCTTGTCGGCCATGGTCATCGCCTCGACCTGATCATGGGTCACGTAGATCATGGTATTTCCGAGCTGCTTGTGGAGCTTGGCGATCTGAACCCGCATCTGCACGCGCAACTCGGTGTCGAGGTTTGAGAGCGGCTCATCGAACAGGAACACTTTTGGCTCGCGCATGATGGCGCGCCCGATTGCGACGCGCTGGCGTTGGCCGCCCGACAATTGTCGCGGCTTGCGATCCAACAGATGATCAATCTGCAAGAGCGACGCAGTCTTGGCTATCTTGGTGGCGATCTCAGCTTTCGAGGCTTTGGCCATGCGCAGGGGAAAGGCGAGGTTCTCTCTCACTGTCATATGCGGATAGAGAGCGTAGCTTTGAAAGACCATGCCCAGGTTGCGATCGGCCGCATCGATATCGTTGACGAGCTCATTGTCGATGAGGAGCCGCCCGCCGCTGATGGGCTCGAGCCCGCCAATCATGCGCAAAAGCGTGGATTTGCCTGACCCGGATGGACCGACGAAGACAACAAATTCCCCGTGATCGATCGCAAGGTCGATATTGCGCAGGATCTCGATCGTCCCATAGGCCTTCTTGAGACCTTCCAGGCGCACATCGGCCATTATGCCCTCCTCTGTTGCGGGCGGGCCGCGCGCGCGGCGCTCACCTCAACGTCATGCAAGCTCGACACGATGAAGTCGGGGGCCATCAGGGACGAATCCTGACGCATCGGCACGCCGGTTGTCACAAGCACCGTGGCAAGTCCCGCCCTCTTTCCGGCCTGAATATCCGTAGGAACCTGGTCCCCAATCATGACCGTCGAAGCTCGGTTGGTCCCGAGGCGTGAGAGCGCTGTCTCGATCATCGGCACCTGCGGCTTTCCGACGATCGAAGGCTGCACTTGTGTCGCGGCAGCCACAGCTGCAATGATCGCACCAGCCCCAGGCTCGAACCCGCTGGTCGTCGGCAACAGAAGATCGGGATTGGTTCCGATGAAGACAGCGCCATTGAGGATCGCCTCAACGGCAATTCGCATCTTCTCGTGCGTGATATCCCGGTCGAGCCCCATCACAACAACTTCGGGGCTTCGATCAGTGACCTCCAGGCCGGCATTGAGCATGGCCGTGACAAGCGACGAAGCCCCGATGACATAGGCTCGCGTCATCTGCGGATAATTCGTTCGGATGAGTTCTGCAGCCGTGATGGCGCTTGTCACGACCTGAGATGGTGCGATCGCAAGCCCGAATCCACTCAGCTTGCGGATGACATCCTCCGGGGTATGCGTCGAGTTGTTGGTCACAAAACAGAACGGCACGCCGGCCTTCTGCCATCGCGTGAACGCTTTTATTGCATCCGCGATTGCAGTGCTGCCGCGGTAGACGACGCCATCGAGGTCGGAGATGATCCCTTCTATTGACGGCCAGTTGATGTTGGAGCCGGTGCTAGCCATTCATCAGCATCCCGCCATTCACATGAACGATCTGCCCGGTCATGTAGGAGGCTGCGGGGCTGGCCAGGAATACCGCGAGCCCTGCGATATCCTCCGGCAATCCGACCCGGCCCAGTGGAATCCGGCCACTGTGGCGCGCTTCGGTCTCTTCTCGAGGGCGGCCGTGCATGGGTGTGTCGATAATCCCGGGTGCAATTGCGTTGACGTTGATCTTGAGCGGCGCACATTCATAAGCGAGCAGCTTTGTCACATCGTGAACGATGGCCTTTGACAGGCAATAGTCGGCACCCCCAGCCTGGTAGTTGAAAACCGCGCCCTGAGATGACAACGAGGACCCGATATTGACGATGCGGCCGCCCCTGCTCTTCATGAAGCGCTCGATCGCCAGCTTGGCACAGCGAAGCACCGCGACGGAATTGATCTGTATGGTTTTTTCGATTCTGTCGGCGTCGCCGGTCAGAAGCGGCTGAGCCGATTTTATTCCGGCGTTGTTGATCAGGACATCGAGCCTGCCGAAGCGCTTGGCGATCTCATCCAGCACCCTGCCGACATCGTCTTCTCGCGACACATCCATGCTCAGCGGCAAGATGCCGTTTCCGTACGGCAAGCGCGTCAGAATGTCCCGGAGGTTTTCCACATTTGCGTCAGTTGCCAGGACGTTCGCCCCGCCTTGACGGAAAGCATTGGCAATGGCTGAGCCAATGCCTCCACCGGCACCGGTCACGAGCACGGTCCTGTCTGCAACTGAGAACTGTTCGGTCATTCCAACTCCAGGATAGTTTGAGATTTGAGAAACTCGTCAACGGCTTCGCTGCTCGGCATTGCGCTTTGCGCGCCGCGTCGGGTTACACACAGCGCCGCGACAGCAAGGGCCTTCTTGACCGCTTGCCGTATCGGTAGCCGCTGAGCCAGGGAGGCTGCGAAGGCTCCATTGAAGGCATCGCCCGCTGCGGTCGTATCAACGACCTTCACAGGAAATGCCCGGAGCGCAAAAGACGAGCTGTCATCGGCGTAATAGGCCCCCTGCGCGCCAAGCGTTATCAGGGCTGCTTTCGGGCCGAGATCGAGGAGCTTTCCGGCCGCATGAGCGGCGCTGTCGAAGTCATGCACCTCGACACCGGTGAGCTCGAAGGCCTCGGTCTGGTTTGGAGTGACGAAATCGACACTCCTCCAGGCCGCAGCCGACAAGCCGGCCCTCACGGGGGCCGGATTGAAAATGAGCTCGAAACCTTTGACGCTCTTCATCGCAAAGAGGTGATTGAGCGCGGAGACCGGCAAGCCCATCTCGGCAACGACAATTGCGTCCCGCCCGATGAATTCGGCGGCCCTTTCGACCATGCTAGGTGTGACATCTGCATTGGCTCCAGCGTCTATGACGATCATGTTGGAGCCGTCGTCACCGACGAGGACAAGAGCTGAACCCGATATCTCCCCTTCGCACACCGTAACTGCATCCAGACAGACGCCTGCCTCACGCAACGCTTGCAGCAACGACCGGCCGGCATCGTCATCGCCGAGCCGGGTGTAGAAGCTCGGCCGAAGGCCCAATCGAGCGGCGGCGACCGCCTGATTGGCGCCCTTGCCTCCCGCATTCCGCTTCAAGCTTCCCATCAGGCTTTCACCCGACGTTGGAAGCCGCTCGACGTTGAAGCAGAGATCGAGATTGGTCGTTCCAAAGAACATCAATGGTCTCGGGCTCATTTCACGGCCCCGAAGGTAAGACCACGTTCGAGATGACGCTGACCAAGGATGATCAGAATAACAGGTACGATCATGGTCACCACCAGACCCGCAGCCATGACCGGATAGAACTGAACGCCCGGATTGAGCAGCTTCAGGAGAGCGACGGTGACCGGTGCTTTCGTCGAACTGAGGATCAGGCCGAGAGCGAAGTTGTGCCACGCGAGCAGGAAAATAAGCAATGAAGCGCCTATCAGGCCGGGTTTTAAAAGCGGAAGGACGATGTGCCAGACAACCCGGAATGGCTTTGCACCATCCATGGCCGCCGCCTCCTCAATGTCCTTAGGGATGTCCTCGATATATGAACGGCTGAGCCAGATGATCATCGGCAGCGTGACGACCTGATACACCCAGATCATACCGAAATAGGTGTCATAAAGTCCCACTGTCTGGAACACACTGAACAGAGGTATGACGACAAGGAGCGCCGGCGCGAAGCGAAATCCAAGAATGAAGAATGCGATGTCCTCCTTCATGGGGATATCACGCCGCGCCAGGACGTAGCCTGCAGGCACCCCGGCGATCAGCGATACGAACACCGCGCCAAGTGAGATCACAACGCTGTTGGTGACCGGCGTTAGGAAATCAACTTTGATGGTGCCGTAGCTTGTAGCTCCGGCCTGCGCTGTATCGAACAAGACGCGGAAGTTTTCGAAAGTCGGCGTGAAGATGAAGCGCGGCGGCCAGGTCAGGACCTCCGCCTGCTGCTTCAGCGACATCATCACGATCCAGACCAGCGGAAATGTCAGGACCAGCGTACAGGCAACAACCAGCAAATTGAGGAGTAGGCTTGCGGGCGTTGAGCGATTTAAACGCATCTTAAGCCTCCTCTAGCTGACACGCTGCCGGACCAAGCGCCACAACTTCACCATGGCCATGGTCCCGAGAAGTACGATCAACCAATTGACGACCATAAGCGCTGCACCACGCCCGAAGGCAAGATTTTGATAGGCCGTGATGTAGGCGCGGACCGAGAGCACGGAGGTACTGTCACCCGGGCCTCCTTGCGTTGTTCCGAAGATGATATCGAACTGATTGAGCGATTCGATCAGCCGAAATACCGCGGCGATCAGAATGTAGGGGGCGATGAGCGGAAGCTCGATATGGAGGAAGGTTGCCCAACCCTTCGCCCCATTCACCCGCGCGGCTTCTCTGACCTCATCGTTGATGCCCTGCAGGCCGGCGAAGATGATCAGCGCGAAAAACGGCGTATAAGTCCATATGTCGATGAGAACCAGCGAGAACATCGCCGTGCTGGCGTCTGAAATCCATGCGAACCGGCCGATCCCAACAAGCGAAAGCAAATAGTTCAGGATTCCGTTCTGCGGATCCATCATTGTGGTCCACATCAAAGCGACGCTCATTGGCGGCAGAACCAAGGGAAGGAGAATGACGGGTCGCATCAGCCGGGCAAGGAACACCCCACTTGCGAACAATTTGGCGAGCGCAAGCCCAAACAGCGCTTCCGCGAGCACGGCGGAGCAGGCATACGCCATGGTCGCCCGCACGCTATTCCAGAAATCCTGGGTCTTGATCGCTACATCATAATTGGCCAATCCAATGAAGCGAACCAGGGGACGGCCAAACCTCAGATCCGTCAGCGATTGAAAGACCCCATAGAAAAACAGAAAAAGAAATCCAAGCAGGATGATGATGGCGGGCGCAATCGCAGCAAGGCTCCACCAGTCAAGCGCATGCTGCTCGGCGCCTTGCACCTGCTCGTCCTTGGACGGTGCCAGTTGCCCTGCCGATGAGTGTAACGTCACGGTTGCGTCGGTGCCTCGAAGGTCCATCGCTCACTTCTCAAAAGATACTCGGGCGTGGTGGGGGGCGGCAAACCCTTTTGCCGTCCCCCGATCGCCTTACATGGAAGAGCGGATCTCGAAGGCGAGGTCGGTCAACGTCGCCTTCACGTCCGCCCCATTGACCATTTTCTGCATGGCGACTGCCCAGGCATTCATGGCCTCGGCAAACCCTACGCGCGGCGTAAAGGCGAGCGCAGCCCTGTCCTGCACGCTTTTGAAGGTATCCACGAAGTTCGCGAATTCCGGTTTAGCCGCATAGTCGAGCCAAACCTTGTCGCTCCAGGTCGAAGCGCGCGGAGAGTTGACGAGCTTGCCGGCGACGGCTCCGTTCAGCTCAACCTGCTTTGACGTCGCCCATTGAATGAACAGCCACGCCGCTCCCTTTTTCTGGGAGGCAGCATTCATGGCCAGGGACCAGATCCAGATGTTGGATTCGAAATTCTTGCTGTTCGGAGCGCGCAGCGGGGGAGCGAATGCGATCTTGCCCGAAGCGGGCTTGCCGGCAACATCGTTCCAGAACCCGAACATGTTGGAATCGATCGCCATCGCTGTCCGACCCGAATTGATACCGTCGACCACCTGATACCAGTTGTCGTTGGCAAAGGATGGAGCGGCGCACTTTTTGATCATCTCCACATAGTCTTTGTGAAAGACGATCGACTCAGGCGAATCGAGACCAGTTTCCAACTTGCCGTCCTTGACGACGAAGTCGTGGACACCATAGGACTTGGCGATCGAGACCGCGGCCGTGTGGATGCTGCTCCAGAAGCGCACTCCCCTAATCCCCAGAGGTGTGATCCCGGGATCAGCAGATTTCAGCTTCTCGCAAGCTGCAGACATGTCCTGCGGGGTTACCGGGACCTTGATACCGTGCTTGTCCAGAATGTCCTTGCGGTAGAACAACTGGATGTTTTCGAAGCCGTGCGGGATCGCCCATACCTGACCCCGGCCGGCCTCGATCTGCCCGCCCTCGATCTCCCAAGTCAGCGCGTCACGTAGTGCGGGGAAGAAGTCCTTGTAGTCATAGCTTGCCGAGGTGAGCTTGGGATCGTTCAGATAGCGATCGAGCGGCTCGAGCAGTTGGCCGGGTGCGAGATCCCAAGCCGGCTGAATCCCCGTGCCGACGACGTCCCAGGAGGGCGACTTTGTGCTCAGCTGGATGGTCAGCTTATTCCAGTAGGCGTCATCCGGATAAAGCTCGGGCGTCACCTTGATGCCTGTCAACTTCTCAAACTCAGGCAGCTGTGCTGCAACCGCGTCGGCATAGGGATGGATGTCATATGCCCACACGATCGAAGCGCCCTCGAACTGGCGCCAGTTGATATCCTCTGCTTTGGCCTGGCCGAAAGATGCGGCCGCACCGCCTAGCAGAGTTGAGCAAATCAGAGCGGTATTGAACAAATGAGCCGAATGGCCGCGCGAGGCGGCTTGCGTCCTTGGCATTAATCCCTCCTCTGGGCTCTTTGGCCCGGAAATTCACGTGCCCCTCCTCTTCCAGGGCCGCGAGTGTCGGGAACGCTAACCGTCATTTTCCGCCCATATTCACCCATTCCGATCGAAGTTGGGTAACATTGGGTAAGTCAAGAGAGCAAGCATCGCCAGAGCCAAAGCCAACGTGGGAGATGATCAATGCAGGCGGATGATCAAGCGCCGCGAAGCCAATCTCGTAACGACCCGTCAATCCGGGATAGCTGATCGAGCTTTTGCATCAGCAGCAGGTTCAAATGCTCTATTTGGTCTCGCCGTTCGTCGAAGGTGCGACGATCTTGCTCTCGAGCGGCTCTTTCAAGGGAGACGAGAACGCGCTGCAGAATACCGATGCATTGCCGCAACCTTTCGCAATCTCCGATCGCGCCGACGATCTGTTGTCTCGGCTGGCCAAACGGCGGAGCGATGATTGTTGACCCCGCAGCTTGGGAAACGGCCAGAACTGCTTCCGTCGGAGCGCCTGTTTGTGTTGTTTTGCAATTCATCCAAAAGCTTTTGCTTGTTTGCATTGAGCGAGAGAAAGCTCAGGCTGCGCGAACGCTTTGCAGGAACTTCTCCACTTCTGTCCTGAGCCGCGAGCTGTCGCTGGACAGGACCCGCGCTGAAGCAAGTAGCTGACCTGAAGCCTCTCCAGTTTTATTGGCCCCGCGCTGCACGTCCACGATGCTTGAGGCGACCTGCTCTGTCCCTTGCGCTGCATGCTGAATGTTGCGCGAAATTTCCTGCGTGGCGGCGCCCTGCTCTTCAACCGCAGAGGCAATTGCCGACGATATTTCAGAGAGCCTACCGATCGTGAGACCGATATCCCTGATGGCCGAAACAGACTTCTGCGTTGCCGATTGGATGTCATCGATTTGGTTGGCGATCTCGCCTGTCGCCCTCGCCGTTTGCTCGGCCAGAGCCTTGACTTCGCTCGCCACGACAGCAAACCCGCGGCCCGCCGCGCCTGCTCGCGCCGCTTCGATCGTGGCATTCAAAGCCAGCAGATTGGTCTGCCCGGCAATATTGTTGATAAGCGCAACGACATCCCCGATGCGCGTGGCCGCCGCCGAGAGCGCGTTCACGCGATCGTTGGTTTGGTGGGCTTGTCGAACCGCCCCACTCGCAATCAAAGCGGCTTCCTGAACTTGCCGGCTGATTTCGGTCACCGAAGAGCTCATTTCCTCGGTCGCGCAGGCGACCGATTGCACATTGCTGGAAGCCTCCCCGGAGGCGATAGACACCTGAGCAGAGAGCCTTTGCGTCGTCTCGGCCGTGTTGCTGAGGGCATTGGCGGCTGCCTCCAAATCGGTCGAAGACGAGAACAAGGTATGTACAATATCTCCAACCGCACTCTCGAAGCGGCTGGCGAGTTGTAGGAGCTCCGTGCGGCGCTGATGAAGCGCACGAGCCTCGCTCTCCGCCTGCTCGGTTCGCAATTGATCAGCCTCGATCATGCCCCTTTTGAAGACTTCGACTGCATCTGCCATTTCGCCGATTTCGTCAGGCCGTCCAATCCCAGGCACTGTTGTGGACGTATCATGAGCTGCCAGCCTGCCCATCGCGGCTGTCATTCCCTGAATGGGTGTCGCTATGGCGCGCGCGGTCAGGAACGCAATGACAATGCCGAGCGCCACTCCAGCAACAAGAAGTCCCCATAGCGTCACTCTCAACAGCCGTAGACCCGCTTCCACCTCATGTCCGCCGTCAGCGAGCAGCCCCATCTGGACGGTCTTGATTCCGCCACTTCGCGCTCCATCCTCGCCGGTGGTGCCGTCGAGCAGGTCCAGGATCTTGAGCGCGCGTGGCGCCGCTTCGCTGGCGAGAATGTCGGCGGGCAAATTCCAGCCAGGGGAGTCCCGCAGGGCGAAGATCCTTTCAAAGAGCGATGAAAATTCCTGCGCGGCCTTGGTGACCTTATCGAACGATTCCCTTTGCCTGGGCGTAAGAAGCGAGGCCTGGGCGGTCACGTCGGCGAGGCCCCTCTCGAACAGCTCCCAAGGCTTGAAGCACTTCTGCTTATCTTGCTTTTTGCCCGTCATCAGATATGTCCGAAGCAGTGATATTGCGGCCGCGAAATTGCCGCGCGTATCGGCTAGCGCTTTCAACAATTGCTTTCTCTCGGGTGTCGCCTCAAGGCCTCCCTCCTCGTCGATCATTCGAGTGGTTTCCGAAAAAATGCTATCGGCACGGGGGTCTGCCTCCGTCGTCATGAGCTTTGTCGCCGGATACGCGTCCGCGGTGAACGCAACCGCCTCCGCCTTCTCCTGGGCTGCATGAAACTCTGAAATCAAAGTCTTGGCATCCGTCCACTTGTCTCGAGTTTCGGAGCCGGCGAAGTCTTTCGACAGTTCGTCAAACGCGACCACCATCGCATCCATTTTTTTCCACATGGCCAGCCGGTCGAGCTTGGCCTGCGAATTGCCGTTCAAGAGATAGCCGCGCAAAGCCGAGAGCGTCGCATGAATATTGCTGACCAATTCGCTACTGGCGATCGCCGCCGGCGTGCGCGAGCTCACCATCTGGTTGACGGTGATAGAGACGGCGGTGACCGACACGAGTGTGACTGCGACTGAGAGCACAAAAATCGTACACACGACAAAGAAGCCGGCGACAAGTCGGCCACGAATGCGAAGTTTCAATCTGGCGAACATCCCAATTCCCCAACAGCCCATGATCCCTCTATCTTGAGGAGGGACATTTATGATCCGGTTAGTCAAAATTTTTCCGAGCCATCGCGCCTCGCAGCAAATTTTGGACGACACGCAGTCGCGCCGATCATTCAAAGATGGCTGCATCACAAAATTTGTCGCCGAATGGCCTCCTTCAGGCTGCGCATTTACCTCAAGCGAGATGCGCCTCTCGAGCACACAAGCATGTCGAGCGAGGTCGGACTCGGGTGGGGAGACGATAGGCGCACATCCGCGCTGCAGCGTTTAAATGTCACCTTAATCTCCGCGACCCGTACCGCAAGTCTCTCTCGAAGCGCGTGATCAAGCTGCAGCGTAGTTCGGCTAGCGAGAGCTCCGTCCGCAGACAATGACAGAATACAAAATCTCGGGCTGGCTCCGCCTTCCGCTGCATTCTCAGGGACTTGGCCTTGAGGTGCTTTTTGGGGGGCGCAGGCCCTACCAGGCGTGGGCGCATCGCGCTCGGAGTCGCGTGCCCCTTCGGGTCGCTGTGCGCAGGCTCTCCGGGTGCTATTTTGCCTTGAGGCGCGCAGCGACAAGACTGGTTCAAGGCAAACGCCTGAAGAACTCCAAAACCTGCCCGCGCTTCAATTGCGCCGCAGAACTAGTTGCTCGGTGCCATCAACGCCATGCAACTGAAATACACTCTTTGACGTATCCAAACCGATGCGAACGTTCGTTTCCATGGGAGGCTCCTTCGTGCGAGGTCAGCGACGACCTCATCTTGCCACGCAGTGTGGCGGAAGGGGGCCATCCACCCCAACACGAGACGAGAGCCCGCGCGGCAAAAACCGCACGCGCGAAGCAGAAAATCCGCTGGCCCCAGGGTCTAAATGTCCTCGCGCGCATGCGTCTGCGCGTCATTGGTCCTGATTTGAAGCATGGAAAGCGCCTCTTCAGTTCTTCTCAACCGCTCTTGTGCCCTCCCCCCGGGTTGCAAATTCGCACCTGAGGCAGCCATACATTCCAAGCGCGTAACCAGAGGCCGGCAGTTCACAGGTGACTGCAACCATTTCATTCCCATTGTGCTGTGAGGTGGCTCGGGCGAGGGGGTAGCGTGGGTCGCCCAGAGCGCGCTAGGGCCGTATTCCAGTTTGGCGTCATGGACGCTCGTTTCTGATGCCGCGCCACGTCGCAATATTCTCAAGGCAATTTCATCTTTGCGTCAGCGCGCCTGTTTGAAAAGGAGCGAGGGTCAGCGGCTCCTTGACGTACATTTTCACGATGAGGCGTATGCCAAGTCGCTCCCTGTCCCGACGGCTCGCGGGTTATCTTTTCAGACCCAAGCAAGGTGCGAAGCCATGCGCCGACATGCTCACTTGGCAACAACGCGCTGCGATAGCGAAGTTAGCTCCCTGGCCTGTCTTTCGCGGAAAGCTATTTCTCCGGCGATTTCGAGCCTGGATATTCTCAATTTCGATGACACCGCTCGCCTGATCGATCGCGCGTTTGGCGATCGATAGACCGAGCCCGCAGCCCTCGCCGCTCGGCTGGCCGCCGCGGAAGAAGGGCTCGAATATGCGCACGATGTCAGCCTGCGTGATACCGGGCCCGCCATCCTCGATTTGGACGACCGCCATTTCGCCCTCCCCGGTGACGCCAAGATCGACTGTACCACCGTCCGGCGAAAACTTGATTGCGTGGCCTCGCCTTGAACCGTCCCTGGGCTTCGGCTGTGATCCTTGTTGCCATTGTCGTGCTGATTGCGGTCCTGCCCCAACGCCCTGGCCGGCACGCAGAAACTAGGGTCGTCCGGCAAATGCGGTAACCTTGCGCAGTGCGGGACAGTTCTGCACCCCGGAGCATATGCCGTGTCGAGCACCCCGGGGGGCCGCTACGGTAGAGTCGAGGATGGGCGCGGTAGCTTGGGGCCATTGGCCATCGCCCCGTTTCCCATCCCACCGGGTCGCCGGAGGCAGTTGCCCGCCTCCGGCTCCCACAGAACGTAGCGTGCGGATTTACCGCACTACGCTCTTCGACAGTTGATTCACAGCACTGCAAGAGCCTGCAACTCCGCATATGGGAGGCGCAGCTTTGGTTTCAGTAGCGGCGTCCGTTCTTTGATCTGGTTGAACATGCTCCAGTTGAGGGCTCGTCCCGCCCAGCTACGGCTGCGCAACATCCGATGCCAGTAACGCTGCACGGCACGGTACACCTTTACGAGACACCGAAGATTTCCGGCGACCCCGTAATAAGCATAGTGGCCGCGCAGGAAGGCGTTGATTTCGCCGACCTGGTCACTGATCGCGTGATGTCGTATTTGCCGCATGAGCTCCTGCAGTGACAAAAGGCTGCGCCGCAAGCGAGATTTCTCGGTGCGCATCCCAACCTTGAAGTTACCCTTCTGGTTTCGCGTGCAATACAGCGTCAGGCCCAAGAAGTAGATGGTCTCCGGGCGTTTTCTGCTGCGTTTGCCTGCGTGTCGCTGCGCGAACCGGCCAAACTCAACCAATTTGGTCTTGGTCGGCTCAAGAGTGAGGCCGAACTTTCCCAACCGAAGGCGTAAGGCGTCCTGAACACGGATGGCGTCCGATCGATATTGGAAGCAGATCACAAAGTCATCGATATAGCGCACCAGCCGGGCTTCGCCCCGCAACCGGCTCTTCACCACGCGTTCGAACCAGAGGTCGAGCACATAATGCAGATAAAGGTTGCTCAAAAGTACGCTGATCGATCCCCCTTGCGGTGTTCCTTCCTCGTTCGGATGGACCTTTCCACCTTCCAAGACACCCGCTTTCAGCCAGCGCCGGATCAAACTGATCAGGCGTGGATCACCGACTCGATGCGCAACAAATCGGAGAACCCAATCATGATTGAGACTCCCGAAGAAGTTCTTCAGATCCGCCTCCAGCATCCAACCCATCTTGCCGCCGGCGATGGCCTCATTGAGGGTCGCCAAGGCATGATGAGCGCTGAGCTTTGGCCGGCCACCGAATGAGCAGGGCAGAAAGTCCCGCTCATAAATGGCAGACAATACTTCGGCCGTGCTGCGCTGGAGCGCCCGGTCGGCGACAGTTGGCACGCCAAGTGGCCGCTTTTCCGTCTTGCCGGGCTTGGGGATATAGACCCGCCGAATATCCGGCGCTCTATATCCTTCACGGTGAATGGACTGGAGCATCGGCTCTATCCATACATCGAAGCTCTTCTTCGCCGCCTCCACCGTCTGACCATCCACCCCTGCGGCCGACGACTTCGGAATCTGTGACAGACTCCTCCATACCCGGTCGCGCGAGATGTGATGTGCCAGCGACGTGAAGCGGAGTTTCGGTTCACATCGAGCTTTCGCTGCTATCTGTTCAAGTTTCGTTTCCATGGTCAGCTGATCTTCTCGTTGCATAGAAGGCCGTGTCTCCCGTTGCATGGAGCCCATGTTGCCCAAGAACAATTCACCTACCGCTGACCGCTTCCCCATGTGGCCGGCTCTCCCGTCCTCCGAGTACTATCAGTCAGTATGACTTCCACTCGGTCGTCAGGCCTCCCTCACCTTGTCGGCTTGTCGGGCCCTACAAACTTGCGTTTGAACCGAATGGATCTCCCTTGTTCCCGTTGATCCCCTTGGTTGCATGCCGGCGGTACGAACCCCGGGAGCACCTCCGGCCACTCGCTCTGGCGCGGCCTGAGATTCCGCCTTCCCCTTTGAGCGACAGGGTCGGCTACTCCGATCACGTTCGATTTCGGGGCTATTTTCCCGTTCACTGCATTCCGGCCTACCACCTCCCTGTCTACGCTTCGCAGCGGCCGTTACCGGACGCCACGCAAGACTCGGTACGCGGCTGCTCGCTAGGCTTTACCGCGGCCGCCATCTCAAGCGGCAGAGTTCAACGCGCTTTCAAGGCGCAACGCTCATCAAACCGGACGTGCCGATTTCCGGCATCCGGCTTTCCGACTGGCTTCACCGCGAGACACGCGACGGGGCCGCTCGGGGCAGGCGTTGGAGGCACAGAACGCCGAGTTCTCGATGAATGACATCGAATGTGAATCGGCGATTGCCGCGCCCTTGCACCTTGTGCCTTCGCACGAGGAACCTGCGCACACGTTCGAAGACGTATTGGTCGACGCTACGGTATGCCTTGCTCCGCGAGCCGTAGCCGAAGTAGTTGGACCAGCCTCGCAGTGACCTGTTCAGCTTGTCACATACTTCTGGCCATGGATCGATATTGCTCGGCACCAGAACATCACCGATCCTTGTCTTGAGCCGTTGCACACTCTTCTTGGACGGGCTCGCGCCCAGATACCAATTCCCGTTCGCCTCAAACCAATGCGCGCCGAACGAGTAGCCGAGGAAGTCGAAGCGTTCCTGTCGGGCGTTTCTCAACGAAGTTTTCGCCTCGTTGATCGTCAACCCGAGCTTGGTCATCACCGCCTTTGTCCACGCCAATGCCTCCGCCGCGCGACCGCGGCTGAGGATGACGAAGTCGTCGGCATAGGAGACGACGTGAGCGCGGAACGTGTCGCCGCTTTCAGTCAAACGCCAATGCTTCAGGAACCGGTTCATATAGATGTTGGCCAGCAGTGGACTTGCGACACCGCCTTGCGGCGTGCCGCGCGTGTTTCGCTTGCCGCCACCCATGCGCCGGATCTCATCCGCGTCCCGTTCTTCGATCGGCGCCCTCAGCCACATCTTGATGAGGCGCAGGACGTTTCGATCCACCACACGCCGGGCTACTGATTTGATCAGCTCGGAATGCGGGATCGTATCGAAGTACTTGGACAAATCAGCATCAACGACGTCAGCATAGCCCCGGCATAAATGCCGGTGTACTTCCTTGACCGCGTCCACCGCCCCGCGAGCGGGCCGGTAGCCGTAGGCATTGTCCTCGAAGTCAGCCTCGAAGATCGGTTCGATCACGATCTTGGCGGCAGTCTGAATCACACGATCACGAATGGTCGGAATGCCGAGCGGACGCTCGCCACCATTCGCTTTGGGGATCATCACCCGCCGCACCGGATCAGGTCGATACGTCTTCGAGACCAGTTCCGCGCGCAAGCCCGCCAACCAGGCTTCCAGGCCCTGCTCCTCGATGCGAGCAAACGTCATCCCATCCACACCCGGCGCACCCGCATTGATGCGCGCGAGCCGATAGGCGTGGTCTAGGATGTCCTCGCGACAGATCTTGTCGTAGAGCAGATAGAAGCGGAAGGTGGGCTCCGCCTTCGCTTTGCAGTAGAGCTTTCTCTGAAGGCTCCGGATCTTATCAGGCGTTGTCAGGCTCATCACCAATCACCTTCACCTCACCATCTTCAAAAGCGCACCAGAAGTCGGGGCCCTTTGCTCCGCCGGCGTTACCCGGCCTCAACGCTCATATTGCCCCGTCCGACTCCCGCCGTGACCACCGCCTGATGCGATGCTGAGGCCGCTACCCTCGTCCGCGACGGGTCTCCCCCTGTAACTGCGAACCACCCTTCCGACGTGCCGTGCCCACTACCCCGGCGGATCGCGTGGGTGCGCGTGTCGATTGCTTCCCCACACGTGCGGCCTTCCCCAAATGACCGGAGGGTCGGCATCCGCATTCGAACTTTCGAGGCCTGCTCGGGCTTCACTCTGTTACGGCCCATCGGATCGCTCAGCGGCCCAAGGCCGCCTTCGTCGCAGGGCTCCGACCCAGCCAGTTACCCGGCCGAGCCGCCTGCCAGCTTCCGGACCAATCGACAATTATCCGGGTGAGATCCTCCCTCACTGATAGTTCGCGCCCTCGGGGCGCACGATCAATTGCGACGATTTGGCTCGTTTTAACAGCGGACATATCCTCGGCCGTGAGATGCGGCTGCCATCTGCCAGAAACAGACTCATGCGCGGCTGCGAACAGGCGGTATCAATGGCAGTGATCGTCGGTGACGAAAGCTGCACGAAAACACAATCAGCAAGTTCCACTCGCAGAACCGCCAATTTCTTTCGCGCAAAAAGAATGACATCGTACAAATACGGGGGCGTTCGCATAGTTAGCGATCCGTTTACACTGCTTGCCTATTCTTTAGGCATTGCTCAGCCGTGTCGGGATGGACCATGTTTCGCCGCATCAACAAAGTCGTTCAAGACGCCATCGGAACCGCGCAGGCGGTCAATCGTTCGCAAGCTGTGATCGAATTCGAGCCGAATGGGACGGTTGTCACCGCTAACGCCAACTTCCTCGCGGTCGTTGGGTATTCGTTATCGGAGATACAAGGCAAGCACCACAGCATCTTCGTTCCTTCGGCCGAGCGCGAGAAGCCCGGCTATGCCGAGTTCTGGAAGAGGTTAGCGCGCGGCGAATTCCAGGCCGCGCAGTACCACAGGATCAGAAAGGACGGCTCCCCGCTGTGGCTACAAGCGACCTACAACCCCATTCTTGGAAAGGACAGGAAACCCTACAAGGTCGTAAAGATCGCTACGGACATCACTGCGCAACACGTAAAGAATGTTGAGCAAAACGGAAAGATTGCCGCGCTGGATCGTGCGCAGGCCGTCATTGAATTCGACTTGAACGGCAACATCATCACCGCAAACGAAAATTTCCTGAGAGTGATGGGCTACGGATTAGCTGAAATTGCCGGCAAGCACCATTCCATCTTCGTTGATTCAAACTTTGCGGCAAGCACCGCGTACAAAGAGGGATGGGCTAAACTGAACCGGGGCGAGCTTGTCAGCGGCGAATTCAAGCGCCTGGCTAAGGGCAACCGCGAAGTTTGGATATTAGCGTCGTACAATCCGATCCTCAACGAGTTCGGAAAGCCCATCAAAATCGTCAAATTTGCAACTGATGTAACCAGAGAACGCCTGGAATCCGCCGACACGAAGGGGCAGATTGAGGCCATTCGAAAATCGCAGGCGGTTATTGAATTTGCAATGGATGGCACCATCCAATGGGCGAACGAAAACTTCCTTGGTGCGATGGGCTATGACTTGGGTGAGGTGAAAGGAAAACATCACGGCATGTTTGTCGATCCTACTGAACGCGGCTCTTCCTCTTACAAGGAGTTTTGGGATCGCCTTAGAGCCGGTGAATATCAGGCCGGTGAATTTAAGCGGCTTGCAAAGGGCGGCCGCGAGATTTGGATCGAAGCCTCGTACAATCCTATCATCGATCCCAACGGCAAACCTTTCAAGGTTGTGAAATACGCGACCGACGTGACGGAGAAAGCTGTTGCACGGATGAAGGCTGAAGAGGCTAAGGGACTCATTCATTCCGTCGCAGCCGGAAGCGAAGAAATGTCTGCTTCGATTCGCGAGATTTCCGAAACGATGGTCAAGGCCCGCAGCGTAGTAGACACGGCAGTCAGCCGAGTCGAAGGCGCAGATGGCCAAGCGCAGCGTCTCACGATGGCAACCGATGCGATGGGCGGGATCGTCGAGTTGATCGCGAACATCACTGGGCAGATCAATCTTCTCGCGCTGAATGCGACTATCGATCTGCTCGCGCTGGCGAAGCGGGGCGCGGCTTTGCCGTTGTTGCATCGGAGGTCAAGAGTTTGGCAAATCAAGCTAAGCAGGCCACTGACAAGATCAATGCTGAGATTGCCGCACTTACCGGCGCGTCCGGTGATGTGTTAGGTGCGCTAAATGCAATCAAATCGGCTATCGTGAACGTTGACGAATATGTCACCAGCACCGCTGCGGCAGTCGATGAACAAAGCGCAGTGACTGCCGACATGGCCTCGAATATGCAACGGGCGGCACTGGCGTTGGCCTAGTATTGTAAGATCGTCGCACGCAAACAGGGAGCAGCGGGGAAGCTGCGCATTGGATTTAGACGATGGACAACCTGGACTTAATGAACGCAGAACTTCGGAAACACCGACTAGAATTGGAGGTTGTCGACCGAGAGGTGAACGAGATTGCTTCTATCAGCGATGTTGCCGTTCTCCCTGCACTGAAGCGTGCTTCTGAGCGCATGCGCGAGATCGCCCGAAGAATCGAAGTTCTTACGGCAGCTATTGCACACAGCGGCCCAGACGGCACGTCCTGAGCATTGCGGCTCAGGGGTACTCGGGACGAATTGGCCGGTTTAAGTTCAGGCCCCTCTACCCCTAACAGAAGCCGACATATCTTCGCGGTGGGACACCGGCGGCGATAAGCCAAATGCCGACTTCTCGGAAGCAATTTCCGGGCTGTTGCCTGAGGCTTTTTAGTGGTAATAGCGCGCTCATGTTTGATCCCATCCAATTCGCACTCTACATTACTGCCGCGCTGCTACTTGCCATAACGCCGGGGCCGGGCATTTTTTACGTGGCTGCACGGACCCTCGCGGGTGGCCGGGGCGAAGGTATTAGCTCCAGCCTTGGAACCGGCTTAGGTGGTATGGTTCACGTCGTCGCTGGAGGCTTGGGGATTTCGGCCATCGTGCTGACCAGTGCAGAACTATTCACCGCGCTTAAGTTCGTGGGAGCCGCCTATCTCGTTTGGCTGGGTGTACGCACGTTCCGATCCGCGCGTAAGGATGCGGGGTTCGGCAAAGCGACGGCCTCCATTGGGACGCGGCGAGCGTTTCGGGAGGGGGTACTTGTGGAAGCGCTGAACCCCAAAACCGCAGCGTTCTTTCTAGCCTTCATTCCACAGTTCGTCGACTTGAACGCTGGACATGTGGCGATCCAGTTTATTGTTCTCGGCGCGGTGTCAGTCTTTTTAAATACGCTGGCAGACATTGTGGTGGCTTTTGCTGCAAGCAGTATCCGAAGCGGTGTAGCTGAACGCCCAAAACTTATTCAAAGACTGCGCGAAGGGTCAGGCGCAGCGATGGTGATGCTTGGCTTAGGTTTGGCTTTCGCTAAACGGCCTTCCTGAGGTTCAGGGCCATTACCGCTATGGGTTAACCTGCGAAGGGCGCGGCGCAGCTTCGCAGGCGAGCCAATTTCGGACCCATGCGCCGCATCAAGGGGCATGATGACGCCCGGCGCGTTTGCCGACGCCGAAGCGTCTTACCGCCGTTCGACGACAACTGTTCCTCTGACGACAAATAATGTCCGGTTGCCGTCAGTTACCTCCGTGGCGACGCAGGTGTTGTCGGAACGCACCGCGGTTCTTTTCAGGTCGGCCGGCATCCGCTGGGCGGCTCGGTCACATGCTGCCTTATCAGTGGGGAATAGTGCTCCAATAGGGTCTTCAATTTTTCGCCCGCGCATGCTGATGAAAGAAGTAGCGAGGCATTGGCACCTGCTCCATTCAGAGTCAGCGAAACTTAGCAGTCAACGAAAGGTTGCGCGGTTTGTGCAAAAGTGAAATTACCTTCGTTGAGCCTCAGAATATTTGTCTCGCGCCTCTTGCCCTTGATGATCTCGGCAAGGACGCGGGCACTCTTCGGCTTGGACCCGCCTTGCGTGGCCTGCGTGATCTATTCAA
Organism: Bradyrhizobium sp. CCBAU 45384; assembly: GCF_028128665.1. Taxonomy (NCBI): domain Bacteria; kingdom Pseudomonadati; phylum Pseudomonadota; class Alphaproteobacteria; order Hyphomicrobiales; family Nitrobacteraceae; genus Bradyrhizobium; species Bradyrhizobium sp. CCBAU 45384. Next base: position 8,423 of record NZ_LBIZ01000089.1, on the reverse strand, counting down.
CGAACATAACCCTCGCCCACGGCGATAAATCACTTTGCCAACAAAGCAGCCATTCTTTCGGCTCTCATATCCGGCCCTCGAGCCAATATTTGTTGTGTTTCGTTCGGTCGCGGAACGACGATGAGCTTGCCAAGTTTTCCCGATGGCTCGGGTTCGTGATCCCGGGCCAGAAGGTGACTTGTGCCCCAGCTCACTTACCCTTTTGGTGACGCTGGGGCCTTTTTGTCTGCCGGCCGGCCAGCGTCAATCTCGGCGCAGACCCTCCGCCTCGGTCAACGCGTCACCTCGGCGTTGTCTTCGGTTTTTGCGGCTCTTCCTCAAGTGATGACTTCCCAGCCACAACTGCGATCTTCGCTACCGGGCCCCGACGAAAGTGCCCAAATGCGCTCAGTCGTCTACCTCCTGTTGCTGCGAACCGGCGATTGAGCGGCTGGCCTATGAGGATTTTACGCCGCCTGGAAATGCAATCGTGGAACGGCCGCGACCAGCCTCCTCGTATAGGGTTGTTGAGGCCGCAAAAACACCTCGTCTGCTCCGCCAGCTTCGATGGCCACGCCATGATTCATGACAAGAACACGGTCGCTCAGGTGGTGCACGACGCCGAGATCATGCGAGATGAAGAGATAGCTGACGCCCAAATGAGACTTGAGGTCGCCAAGCAGATCGAGAATTTGCGCCTGGATGGATACATCAAGTGCCGCGACCGGCTCGTCACACACGATGATCCTGGGGCGTGGAGCAATCGCGCGGGCGATCGCAACCCTCTGGCGTTGACCGCCCGACAGCTCCAGTGGACGCCTGGTCCTGAAGCCTGGTGACAGACCCACAAGATCAAGCAGCTCACTGAGCTCGTATTGTCGACTGCCTCTGTCCAGGGAAGAGGCTCCGCGGCGTGTGACCAAGGCATCTTCAATGACCCGCTCGATGGTCCAGCGCGGATCGAATGAACTGAGTGGGTCCTGGTAGATCACCGAAATATCCGATCGCCGGCGTCGTCGCTGCTTCTCTGTCGCAGAGGTCCACGGTTCTCCTTCAAGCCTCACCTCTCCTTCATCAGGCATTTCGAGCGCGAGCGCCATGCGTGCTACGGTCGTCTTCCCAGAGCCTGACTCCCCGACGATGCCAAGCGTCTCTCCCTCGGCGAGGCTGAACGAGACCTCATTGACGACGGTACGCAGCTTGCCATCCGGTCCGCGAAAGCGCTTGACGAGCCTTTCCGCCTCGAGCAGCGGCTTACCACGCTGTGCGATATTCGATCGGTTCAGCTCTCTGGTCTCTTCGCCTGAAGCCGAGACGAAGCGCGGCGCTCTGGAGGACGACAGACGGCTCCCGCGTGACCGGACGGACGGGATCGCCTTGAGAAGGCCCCGGGTATATTCATGTCTCGGATCGCCAAAGATCTGTTCTGATGAGCCATGCTCGACCATTTCGCCGTGCCACATGACGATGACTTCGTCGGCCATCTGCGATACCACGGCAAGATTGTGGCTGATGAGGATCATGGCCTTGCCGCGCTCGCGGGTTTCGCTGAGCAGATCCAGGATCTGCGCCTGGATGGTGACGTCCAGCGCCGTCGTGGGCTCATCTGCGATCAAAAGAGCCGGATCGAGAGCGATCGCGGTCGCAATCAGGGCTCGTTGCCGTTGGCCGCCTGACAGCTCATGTGGAAGCTGCCGCGCCTTCACCGCCGGCTCGGGCACGCCGACGAGCTTCAGAAGCTCAACCACCCGTTCTGTCAAGTCTGCGCCCGTCCTGATGGCACGGTGAACAGTCAGCGCTTCACCGATCTCGTTGCCGACCGGTCTTAACGGATCGAGCGACACAAGCGCGTCCTGCAACACGAAGCCGATGCGCTTGCCGCGCAAGGCTCTCCATTCCTTGTCACCGAGCCGATCAATATTCTGTCCCTGAAAGGTCAGGCGGTCAGCCTGGACATGAGAACGCGTGCCCGTCAGGCCAACCAGGGTCCGGGCGGTAACGCTTTTGCCTGAACCAGATTCACCGACGATCGCGACGCACCGGCCTTCCTCAACAGTGAAAGAGACCCCCTTGACCACAGCTCGACGCGCATGCGCCGGCCCGAAAGAAACGTTGAGGTTTTGTACCGTGAGCAGCGGGTCGCTAGCCGGGAACCGTGTGGCGTTTGGCCGGAAAGAAGCTGCGGGATAGGTCACATTCATGAAAGCTCGATCCTTCCTTCCAGGCGTTGCTGCACGTACTGGCCGATGACAGTCACAGAAAGCGCGAAGGCAGCGATCGCTATACCGGGCATGATTTCGAGCCACCATGCATAGATCACGTAGTTGCGGCCGGCATTGAGCAGCGCGCCCCATTCCGATGACGGGGGCGCAACTCCCAGGCCGAGAAATGATAGGCCGGATGCCCAAATGATCGCTTGCCCGATCCCGAGCGTGAACATTGTCGCAAGCGGGCTGATGGCGTTGGGAAGGATATGCTTGAACAGGATGCGCCGTGGCGAGTGGCCGAGCGCCTTTGCCGCCTCAACATACCCGGTCGCTTTGACCCTCAGAACCTGCACCCTCACCATGCGCGCATAGCCGGGCGACGTTCCAAGGCCGACGGCGATCATCAGCGTCGAGACCGAGGTGCCCAGCAACGAAACGAAGAGAAGCGCCAGGAACAGAGTGGGGAGAGCGAACAAGGCGTCGAAGAGCCGGCTGAGCACATTGTCGATCCAGCCGCCGGACAGGCCCGCCGTCACACCCAGTATGAGCGCGATGGCGAGGCTGAGCGCACTCGCACCGAGGCCAATCGAGAGAGACTGACCTGTCCCTGCCACGATACGGGAATAGAGGTCTCGTCCGGATTGGTCCGTCCCCAGCCAATGGGTCAATGAGGGAGCCTTGAGAGGTGACATCAAGCTCAGCGCCAGCGGATCATGCGTCTGAAGCAATTTCGGCTCGATCGCTGCGACCAGGAAGAACACGACGAAGACAGTCGCGATGAGGACCGGAACCGGAAGCGTACGAGCGCCTCCTAGCACTCTTCCAGGGAACGCTTTTGCGTGTCCGGCGGAGCTCGTGGCGAAACTCATGCCTGCTTCATCCTGGGATCGATAAGCTGCACCGCGATATCCACGACCAAGCTGGCCGCGACAAACAGGGAAGCTGAAACCAAGATCACCCCCGAGACGACCGGGACATCGCGTGTCGACGTTGCCGCGACAAGAACGCCGCCCAGCCCTTGACGGCCGAAGACCGCTTCGATCAATACCGCGCCCGACAGCAGCTTGCCGATGATCCAGCCGGAAAGGGTGATCCCTGGCAAGGCAGCATGGCGCAGAGCGTGACCCAGGCGGACGCTGAAATCTCCTGTCCCGCGCATCCTGGACGAGGTGATGAAGGGCTGGTCGAGAACTCGCGTGAATTCACTCAGGACCGCCTGACCAAGAAAGCCGTAGATTTCCAAGGCCAGGGCCATTGTCGGCAGAACTAGGCCCATGAGCGTGTTGCCGCCGACGACAGGAAACAGTCGAAGCTGGATCGCGAAGACGACCAGCAGGATTGTCCCCAGCCAATAGGGCGGCAAGATTGCCAGGAGAACCTGAAATCGGCCGAGCGCCCTGGACCACATGTTGTCGCGCCCGGCGAAAAGAACCGTGGTCATGATGGTGATGATCCAAGCCGCCAAAATGGCGGCGAAGGCGAGCGCAATCGTCGGTCCGATCTGGCGCACAATCAGGCCCGTGACAGGTTGATATTGAACGTAGGACTGCCCGAGGTCTCCGTGCATCATATCCCTTATATACTTTCCGTATTGCACGAAGACGGGTTGATCGAAGCCATATCTGGCATTGATGGCGAGCAGCTGGCCCCGAGAAATCTCTCCCACGCTTCCGCTATTTGCATTGAAGATGATCTGGGCGCGCTCCCCGGGCATCAGAAACTGCACAAGGAAGGTGAATGTCGCCGCGGCCCAGACCACGATCACGCCGGATAAGAGCCGGCGCGCCAGCCAGAGGCTTCGGTGGCCTATCCTCTTCGCCGCATTCATTTCTTGCCGGAGAAGTAGGCGTCCGAGAAAACGGGTTCACCCACCGACCCGCTGTCGAGCCAGACGTCCTTCACATTATCGGCTAAAGCGAGGGTGACATCCAACACCGTGTAACTCAGGGACGGCGCGTTCTCGACGATCCGGCGCTCCGCCTGCTGGTAAAGCGCGATGCGTTGCACCTTGTCAGGCGCCTGTTCGGCCTTCCGGATGATGTCCCACAGCGGCAGATCCTGATAGCGGGATGGATTGAAGGGATTGCGGACACCATTCAGGTCGGGCTTGTATGAGATGCGATAGATCTCGGCGCCGGGCGCAACCCAATACAGGGGAACGATCTCATAGTCATTTGGACCAAAATTCTTTCCCGCCCAGAAATCAGCCTGGTTGGTGGGCTGGAGCCGCACGTCGAACCCCGCAGCCTTCGCTTGCTGCTGGATGATCTGCAGGACCTGATCGCCATCGGGAGGCGAAAAGGCGTTGGTGTAGGTGATGCGTATGATCAGCGCTTTGCCGTTCTTAGCTCGAATGCCGTTTGCATCGCGCTCCGTCCACCCGGCCTCATCGAGCAGCTTGTTCGCCTTCTCGATGTCATAGGAATAGGATTTTGAGAGGTCGCTGACATATTCCGGCGAGCTTCGACTCAAAGCGAAATTGCCCTCATAGGGCAGCGAGCCGAGAAAGGCCGCTTGCACGGCAGCACGCCGGTCGGAAGAATAAGCAAAAGCCTGCCTGACACGTACGTCGTCGAACGGCGGTCTCTCCGAGTACAACGCAAGCCGAAGCGGGGTTCCACCCGTCAGGTGACGCACGATCGTGAAGTGGGAATTGGCGTCCTGCCAGTTGACGGCCGGGATATGATAGACAACGTCGGATTCGCCGGTCAGAAGCGAGCCATAGCGTATCGTGGGGTCAGCAAGAAAACGCCACTCGATGCCCTCGACATAGGCTGGGCCTTGATGCTTGGCGTTCGCCGGCGCCGAATTATAGTTGGGGTTTCGACGAAATATGACGTTCTTGCCACGATTCCATTTCTCCACGATGAACGGACCTGAACCCACCGGGCTTTCGCAGTTCACAGCCTTGCCACGCTTCAGCGCCGTCGGCGACAGGATACCTTGCGAGGACTGCGCAAAGACATTCAATAGCGGCTCGAAGGGCGTGTTGAGCGTGACCTTGAACGTCAGCGGGCCAGTTGCCGCCGCGGATTCGAAGACGCCCTTGAGATAAGGGCCGGCAGTCGGATTCTCCAGCTCCGGATTGTCGCTCAACCATCCATTGATGTTATCGACGACCGCTTGGGCGTCCAGAATAGTCCCGTCCGTGAATTTGACGTCGGGCTTGATCTGGAAGATATAAATGGTGCGGTCATCCGAAATGCTCCAGCCGGTCGCAAGCCAAGGCAGGATTTTTCCGTCGTCAGCCCTGACGACCAGATTGTCGCTGAATTGACGCTGCAGGTACCATTGCTGCACCCAACCACCGTAAAGGCACGGCGGCTCCTGGAAGTGACCGTACCGGATAATCCCGCCCGATTGCGGCTTGCCAGCTGTAGCATCCTCAGCCTGCACGGCATCCGCGATCGAAAGGCCCGACATCGCGATGGCGATGATTGCGGCGTGAGACTTCAGACGACGATTTAGACTTTTGAGAAGAAACGCCGAACGAACGGCAGCTGGCTTAGACATGATAAGCTCCAAATGTGACAAGGGGAGAAGAACGTTAGGCGGCGGAGACCTGCTCGGCGCGCTCACCCGGCATTGGAATGCCAAGATGCTCGCGCAGCGTTTCGCCGCGATAATCCGAGCGGAATAGGCCGCGCCGCTGCAGAATGGGAACAACATGATCGACGAACGCAGGCGTGCCGTCGGACAGAACATCCGGTATGACGTTGAACCCGTCGACTGCGCCAGAGCGGAACCACTCTTCGAAGGACGCGGCAATCTGTTCCGGCGTTCCAACCAGGATGCGGTGGCCGTAGGCAGGCGCCTCGACGATGATCTGACGGACGGTTTTGCCGGAACGCGCGAGAGCTTCCACCGTCCGATGCTGGCCGATCGAAAAAGCCGCGTCCGCATGTTCCGTCAGCAAACTGAGATTGATTGGTTCGTCGATCTTCAGCTTCTCGGCAGGAATGCCGAAACGACTGGCCAGCCCATCAACGGCAACGTCGAAGTTGAGAAGGTCATCAAGCTCCGCCTTGCGCTTGATCGCTTCCTTTTCGGTTCCGCCGACGAACGTGACGATACCTGGCAGGACGAGGGGCGCCCGTCGTCCATGTTGAGAAGCAAAGGACCTGAGGCGATCGGCCTCCCGCAAGGCGATTTCCAAATCGCCTGTCGATGAGAACACGGCATCGGCACTTCGCGCCGCGAACTGAAGTCCCTGATCCGATCCACCGGCCTGGAAGATGACCGGCTGTCCCTGTCGTGAGCCCGGGTGTGTCAATGGCCCGCTGATATCGAAGAACTCGCCGGCATGCCTCCTCGTCCGCAGCCTGCCCGGATCACCAAACCGCCCGGAGGCCTGATCCAGGATCAGAGCACCTTCTCCCCAGCTCAGCCAAAGGGTTCGCACGGCTTCCACGAATTCTTCGGCCCGGCGGTAGCGGTCATCACGTGACAGCTCGCGGCCACCAAAGCTCCTCGCTGTATAGACATTGGATGTCGTAACTGCGTTCCAGGCCGCACGGCCGCCACTGACAACGTCAAGCGACTGGAATCGGCGCGCGAGGTTATAAGGTTCGTTATAGGTGGTGGATGCCGAGCCGATCAGGCCGACAAATCTTGTTTCTCTTGCAACGCTGGCAAGCGTAATCGTCGGTTCGATACCGTTGAGCGGTGGGTGCTTGTCGATTGCCGGATTAAGCGCTGGCGTGTCGGCGAGGAAGACCGCGTCCAGCTTTCCACGCTCGGCGAGCTTTGCGGCTCGCACGTAATGCTCAATATCGCAGAATGCTCCGGGAGGATTTCCAGGCCACCGCCACGCCGCTGCATGTCCCCCGGCGCCATGCAGGTTGAGGCCAAGGTGAAGCTCACGTTCACGCGCTGACGTCATCGCGCGGTATATCCCTTACGGATATTGGCACGCCGGAAGCTCAAAAACGTCATCGCACCCCTCTCAATTTTCGGTAGTCATGAACGCGTCATGGCACCTCAACATTGTTGAGTAGCTGACCAGCGTCAACCACGCAGGAAAAATAAGAATGCCTGTTTCAATTCGTGCCGCCGGATAATTAGATTTCTGTTGGGAAAGTCTCACGGCGCGGAACGATAAACTCCGCAACCGAGTAGCCCCATCTCTCTGGTTGCAGTCTCACATGGAGGAAACGATAGCGGCGACCAAGCCGGAGGCACGTGGACACAATTCGCTACAATTTATTTCAGCGACAGGGACAAGAGCGTCATCTGCTCACCGCGCAAAACGATTGAATCTCATGGCGCGCGACCCGGAAAAGAAGGCCGCGATCGGGCCGTAATAAGGTTGCGCGTTCTGAGGTTTAAGGACTGAAGCCGCTCAGCATGCTGCTCGCCCTCGCCAGCAAGATGATGGCGCGTCGTGCTCTGAAGTTTCCAACCGTGGCCAAAAGCTGAGCAACCATCGGCGCAAAGAGTTAAAGGGATCACTGATCGGCCGTCCCGTATCGATCGGCCCTGCTTGTTAACGGGTTTTGGGCGTGCGCCAAGGGCGCATCGCCTTAAGAGAAACGGCACCCGGAGGAGGTTCACCATAGCGCCGACGCGTAGCAGCGGGACCCGGGACCGGGTGCAGTCGCGAGACCGGTTAAGATACCCGAGCTCTGGGCAGTGATAGACGCCGGAATGCAATGACGGCGGGACCCGAGAGCGAGTGCCTCCGGCGAGCGACTCAATGCGGATTTGCGTCTCCTTGGTATCAATTTTGTTTTTGTGATATCGTCTCACTCGTGCGCATGTCTATGCACGGCGAGGGCATGTTCACTGAGAGCCAATTCTTACAGAGGACGACATGGCCAAGAAAGCAAAGAAGGCAAAGAAGACGGCGAAGGCAGCTACCAAGAAGGTGGCGAAGAAGACTTCAAAGAAAAAGAAGTAGTCATATCGGCTGCTGATATATTGCCGCCTCCGGGTCTTAACCCGGATGAAGAGCGAGACCTCCCAAAGGATACGAAGCGTCCTTTGCAGCCGTTTGGTATCGCGGCAAGCTAAGATAAGGCCGGACCTTTGTGCAGGTGGCTGTTGCATAAGGGCCCGGTTTTTTATTTCTGCCCCGCGAGGGCGTGATCTGGTCGTGCGCGAGGGATCGAAGGCGCAAGGCCCAGACGCTGCGCGGCTCGGTTCATATGTGGATGTATATGGACCCCGCCCGATTGCAACGACCGGCTTGATCAGGATCGACGATCACAACTGCTGACGTATATCCGGCTTCTTGAT
>NZ_LBIZ01000088.1:0-71748 GCF_028128665.1 Bradyrhizobium sp. CCBAU 45384 | reverse complement strand
TCGGCCCCAAACACACTTCCTACGCGAGGGGTCCCTCCGGTCAGCTAGAGCAATCAGCACGCAACGGCGCGTAAGCAGCATTGGAACAAAATCGCCTTTCTGCGCCCGATCTTGAGATTTTATTCCATTGCCGCTGCTCATTTTTGCTCATTTTGAGAAATCCGCGGAGATCGGACGGTCTATCCTCTCCAGTCGGAAAGGTCGCTCATGAATCAGAAAACGCCTCCGCCGCGATCAACCTCGACGCACCGGGTTGACCTCGTCCGGCGCATCGACCTCATCACCTTGCGTCTGTTCATCGCCATTTGCGAAGAACGTAATCTGACGCGTGCCTCACAACGCGAAGCCATCGCGGCCTCTGCGGTCAGCAAGCGCATGCATGATCTGGAGCAGGCGCTGGAGGTTGCCCTGTTCGAGCGACACCCGAACGGGATGGCACTCACGCCCGCGGGACAATCGCTGCTGCATCATGCGCGCGTCACCCTGCTCAACGTCGAGAAAATCGCAGTCGACATGGCCGAGCACGCGCGCGGCGTGCGCGGGCACGTCCGCATGCTGGCCAATCTGTCCTCCATCGTCGAATTCCTGCCCGACGATCTGCCTGGATTCTTCCGGTCGCACGAGCTGGTGCGGCTCGATTTGCAGGAGCGGCCAAGCGCGGACGTCGTTCGCGGTGTCGAGGAGGGGGTAGCCGAGATCGGCATTTGTTCGGCGGATGTCGCGACCCGCGGGCTGGAACGCTTCTCCTACCGGAGGGATCGACTCGTCATCGTGGTGCCGTCCGATCACCCGTTGACGCGGGCGAGCGAGGTGTCCTTTGCTGATACGCTCGACTACGACCATGTCGGCCTGTTCGCGACGAGCTCGATTTATCTGCGCTCGCAATACACCGCGCAGCAGATCGGGAAATCGATTCGGCTGCGCGTTCATGTTCCCGGCTTCGATGCGGTTTGCCGCATGGTGCAGGCAGGCATGGGTATCGGCCTCATTCCGGATCGTGCGTTCGAGGTGCTGAGCCACGGCATGGAACTGTCGGCCGTTCCGCTGCGCGACGAATGGGCCGATCGCGAGCTGGTGCTGGTTGCGAGGGATCCTGCCGGCTTGTCGGCGACGAGCCATCTGATGCTCGCGCATCTGCGCTCTCCCTCGGTGAGCGCCCACTAGCTTTGCGGCGTTCGTTATCCGCGAAGGCGCCTTCATCAACGAGAATTGGACTTGACGCCTCCTCGTGGGCGACATCTCGACGAAACATATTGTCGAGGAGCGCCCGCTGTGGATGGACCGCTGTCCGGAATTCGAGTCGTCGAACTCGGAACTTTGATTGCCGCGCCATTTGCCGCGCGGCTGCTCGCCGAGTTCGGGGCGGAAGTGATCAAGATCGAGCAGCCCGGCAACGGCGATCCGCTACGCAGCTGGCGAAAGCTGCATCAGGGCACTTCGCTCTGGTGGTATCTGCAATCGCGCAACAAGAAGTCGATTGCGATTGATCTGAAGTCGCCGGAGGGGCGTGACGTGGCGCTTCGCCTTGCGGCGAGGGCCGATGTCTTGATTGAGAACTTCAAGCCGGGCGGCCTCGAGAAGCTTGGCCTCGGCTGGGACGTGCTGTCCGGGCTCAACCCGGATCTTACGCTGGTCCGCATCTCGGGTTACGGCCAGACCGGCCCTTACCGCGATAGGTCTGGCTTCGGCGCGATCGGCGAGGCAATGGGCGGTCTCCGCTTCACCACGGGAGATCCGGATAGCCCGCCGGCGCGCGTCGGCATCAGCATCGGCGACAGCCTTGCTTCGCTCCACGGCGTGATCGGCGCGCTGATGTCGCTGCTGCGGGTTAAGACCGGGCGGGGGCCTGGCCAGGTTGTCGACGTCTCGCTCTACGAGAGCGTGTTCAATCTGATGGAGAGCCTCGTCCCCGAGTATGACCTCATGGGGCATATCAGGACCCGCACTGGTGGCGCTTTGCCGGGCATCAGTCCCTCCAACACTTATCCGAGCGCCGACGGTCAGCATGTCGTCATCGCCGGCAACAGCGATGCGATTTTCCGGCGCCTAATGCAGGTCGTCGGCCGTCCGGATCTCGCCGACGATCCGTCGCTCGCAAGCAACGACGGGCGGGTTCGCCGTAACGCCATCCTGGACGCCGCCATCACCGCGTGGACGGCGACGCGGACGACGGAGGAGATCCTCACGTCCCTGGATGACGCCGACGTTCCCTCAGGACGGATCTACTCGGTTGCGGATATCGTCAGCGATCCCCATTATGCCGCTCGCGAGATGATCCTGCCGACCGAGTTGCCGGGCGACGTCACCGTGAAGATGCCAGGCATTGCGCCAAAGCTCTCCGAGACGCCAGGCGCCGTCAGATGGTCGGGCCCGACGCTAGGTCAGCATACCGACGAGGTTCTAGCGAGCCTCGGCCTCGAGGACGCCGACATCTCGCGGCTGCGTCGCGCTGGAGCGGTGCAATGAGCGCTGCGCCACCCCATATCGTCATTCAGGAGGTCGCGCCTCGCGACGGCCTGCAGATCGAGCCGAAATGGGTCAAGACGCCCGATAAGATCAAGCTGATCGATTCCCTGTCCGCGATCGGCTTCGCCCGCATCGAGGTATCGTCCTTCGTCTCGCCTGCGGCCGTGCCGTCGCTGCGCGACGCCGCCGAGGTTTTCGCCGGCGTCACGCGGCGGCCGGGCACGGTCTACACCGCATTGATTCCGAATCGGCGAGGTGCCGAGCTGGCGCTGGCCGCACGCGCCGACGAGCTAAACTTCGTCATGTCTGCCAGCGAGACCCACAACCGCGCCAACATGAACATGACCCATGCGCGTTCGCTGGCCGCACTCGCCGAGATTGCAGAGCTTGCGCATGAAGCCGGCGCCCTGCTCAACGCCACCATCGCGACCGCGTTCGGCTGTCCGTTCGAGGGCGCGCAGCCATTCAGCAAGGTGCTTGACATCGTCGAGCGCTATCTCGCTGTCGGAGTGGACGGCATCACGCTCGCCGACACGACCGGGATGGCCAATCCCAATCAGCTCACGCATTTGGTGTCCGCGGCGCTGCGGCTGGTGCCAGCGGATGAACTCACGCTGCACTTCCACAACACCCGCGGCCTTGGGCTGGTCAATGCGCTCGCCGCCTATGACGCCGGAGCCCGCCGCTTCGATGCGGCGCTGGGCGGCTTGGGAGGATGTCCATTCGCGCCCGGTGCCACCGGCAATATCTGCACCGAGGACTTCGTCAATCTCTGCCACGAGATCGGTCTGGCGACCGGCCTCAAGCTGCAAAGCCTGATCGATCTGTCGCGTCGGTTGCCCGAGCTGGTCGGGCACGAGGTGCCGGGGCAGGTCGCTAAGGCCGGGCGCGCCTGTGATCTGTATCCGCTCCCGGAGCGTTTGCGCGGTCCGGGCTGAGCGATCCGAAACTTAAAATCCCAGAACAACACATTGGAGGAAACCATGACCGTCGCCGCCGCGACTGCCGGTGATCTCGATATCGCCATCACCGAACAGCATGTGATAAAGAAGATCGCGTGGCGGCTGATGCCGCTGATCATCGTCTGCTACTTCTTCGCGTTCTTCGACCGCGTCAACATCAGCTTTGCCAAAGCGGCGCTACAGACCGATCTCGGACTTAGCAATACGGCTTATGGATTTGGCGCGAGCCTGTTCGTGGTTGGCTATGTCCTCCTGGAGGTGCCCAGCAACATGTTGCTGTATCGCTTCGGCGCGCGGCGCTGGATCGCGCGCATCATGATCTCCTGGGGCATTGCCACCGCGGCAATGGTGTTCGTCCGCAGCGAGTGGCAGTTCTACGCCTTGCGCTTCCTGATCGGCGCCATGGAAGCGGGATTTGCGCCCGGCATTCTCTACTATCTGACACTCTGGTTTCCGAAGTCGCATCGCGGTCGTATGACGTCGGTGTTCTTCCTGGCGACCGCCTTCTCGGGGATTATCGGCGCGCCGATCTCGGGGCTTATTCTCAACTATCTCGGTGGAGTGCATAGTATCGCCGGCTGGCAATGGCTTTTTTTGGCCGGAGGCTTGCCGTGCGTCGCGCTCGGCCTGGTCGTCCTGCTTCGCTTCGATGACGGCATCGAGCAGGCAAAGTGGCTGAGCGCCGACGAACGCCGTCTCATCTCGGTGCAGCTCGATCGGCAGAAGAGCGAGATCGGCGAGCATTCGGCGTGGCGCTCGCTGCTGAAGCCCGGCGTTCTGCTGTTGGGCTTCATCTACTTCCTGATCCAGGTCGCGTCCTATGGGCTGAACTTCTGGGCGCCGGATCTAATCAAGGCCGCAGGCGGCGGCAGTGCGGCGGCGATAGGTTTCCTGACCGCTGTTCCCTACATCTGTGGCGCCGTCACTATGCTGGTGGTCGGGCGGATGTCCGATGCCTCGGGCGAACGCCCGAAGTTCGTGGCCGCCTTGATCCTGGCCGCAGGATTCGGGTTCTTCGCGAGCGGCGCGTTCGACAAGAATGTCGTGACGCTGGTGGGGGCGCTTGCCGTTCTAGGCGCCGGCGTGGTTGCCGCGATCCCAACGTTTTGGACGTTGCCACCAAAGATCCTGACAGGAGCGGGCGCTGCGAGCGGCATCGCACTGATCAACACACTTGGCCAGGTAGGCGGCATTGTAAGCCCGGTGCTAGTCGGTTCAGTCAAGGACCGGACCGGCAGCACGACGCTCGCACTCTATGTCATAGGGGGCACCTGCCTGCTGTGCGCGATTTTGGTACTAACCTCGCTTCCCCGCGGGTTGAAGGCAAGTGACCTCCCGACCTAACCTGGTGTTGCATTGGCACCCGCATGCTCTAAGCGGTCGGCCATGGTCTACAAAGGTGCTACAGTTCGTCGCGCGAGGTAGGCCGATCGAGGGGCTGACTGATGACGGCAAAAATCGATCTTCTGACGCTTGAATTGTTCGTGGCGATTGTCGAGGAGCAGAGCATCGCGAAGGCGGCCGAGAAGAAGAACATCGCCGCGTCCGCCGTCAGCCGGCGCATCTCGGATATCGAGGACCGTTTCCAGGTCGAGCTGCTGCATCGCCATTCGAAAGGGATCGAGCCGTCGCCCGCCGGATTCGCGCTGCTCGAGCATGCCCGCGTCATCCTGGGCAATCTCAGCAAGCTCGAGACCGAGCTGACGGGATACCGGCAGGGCAAGCGCGGGTTGATCCGGATCTGCGCCAACAAGTCCGCGATTCTCGAAGCGCTTGCCGACGAGCTCAGCCAGTTCCTGGAGCGGCATCCGCTGGTGCACATCGATATCGAGGAGGACTTAAGCCCTGCGATCGTGCGCGCCGTGGTGGAGAACCGGGCCGACATCGGCATCTTCGGCGGCAACATCGACGGACAGGATCTGGAGCTGTTGTCTTATCGCAGCGACAGGCTGGTCGCCTTGGTCACGCGCGACCATCCGCTGGCGGGCCGGAGCAGCCTTCGCTTCCGCGAGCTGGTCGATTTCGACTTCGTCAGCCTGGAGAAGGGCAGCTCGATCGAGACGCTGTGCGTCAGCGCGGCCGCCGCTCTCGGGCAGCACCTCAAGGTGCGCATCCGCGTCAGCAGTTTCGATGCGCTGTTCCGCGTCGTCGACGCCAGGATGGGGGTCGGGATCGTGCCGCTCGAGATCGTTCGCGGCCGCTACGGCGTCGACAGCCTCGCCACCGTTCCGCTCGACGAGACCTGGGCGCGGCGCGAGCTGGTCATGGGCGTGCGCGATTACAAATCACTGCCGCCGGTGACGAAGCTACTGGTGGAACATTTGCTGACCCATAATGATGCGCCACTGGCCACGAGCAGCATCTCCGACCGGATGACCGTCGTCCGCAACAGGGGTTGACCCGCCCCGGGGGAGCTCCAGCCATCGCCGGCAGCGATGGCCCCCTGCCAAACCGTCACTGCACATTTGCGGGGCGCGCGCTTATCCTGCTTCCCAAAAGCGCGACCGGTCGGCAAGATCGGCGGTAATACGGCACTTCAGATGCCGAACAAGGGAGGATGGATCGTGGAGATGCGTGGCCGCACGCTGCTGGCTAAAATCTGGGACCAGCATGTCATCGCCCGTGTCAGCGATGACACCGATCTGCTTCATGTGGATCGCCATCTGCTGCACGACCTTGGCGGTTCCCGCGGCCTGCTCGACCTCAAGGGCCGCAACATCCCGGTCCACAATCCCGAGCTGACCTTCGCGACCCCCGACCACGCGATTTCGACCGCGTCCGGGCGAGCCGGCACGATCAAGACCGGGTGGGAACTGCTGGCGGCGCTGCGGACCGAGACGTCGGCCAGCAACATCCGGCTGTTTGACCTCGACCAGCCCGGGCAGGGCATCGTCCATGTCATCGGGCCGGAGCTCGGCCTCAGCCTGCCCGGCTGCCTGATCGTCTGCGGCGATAGCCACACCTGCACCCATGGCGGGCTCGGCGCGCTTGCGTTCGGCATCGGCTCCAGCGAGCTCACACATGTGCTGGCGACCCAGACCATCATCCAGCGCCGACCCAAGACCATGCGGGTGACGTTCGACGGCAAGCTGCCATTCGGCGTGACGGCGAAGGATCTCATCCTGGCCTTGATCGGTCATATCGGCGCCGCCGGCGGCACCGGTTACGCCGTCGAATATGCCGGTAGCGCAATCAGGGACATGCCGATCGAAGGGCGGCTCACCATCTGCAACCTGTCTGTCGAGCTCGGCGCCAAGATGGGGCTGATCGCGCCTGACGAGATGACCTTCGCCTATGTCCGCGGCCGCCCCTACGCGCCGCTAGGGGAGATGTGGGACCGCGCCATCGAGGCATGGCGGACGCTTCGGAGCGACAGCGATGCCGTATTTGATCGTGAGGTGTCGATCGATGTCGGATCGATCATCCCGCAGATCACCTGGGGTACGAGTCCGGAGCATGTCCTAGGTGTGGATGGCCGCGTGCCTGACCCCGCCGACATCGCCGATCCGGCGCGCCGCGGCGCCATCGAGATCGCGCTCGACTACATGGGCCTGAAGCCGGGTGCGCCGATCGCGGGCACGCCGGTGGATTGGGTCTTTATCGGCTCCTGCACCAACAGCCGTCTCAGCGATCTCAGAGCCGCGGCCGAGGTGGCGCGCGGCCGCAAGGTTGCCCCCGGCGTGCGGGCCTGGGTGGTGCCGGGCTCGGAGACGGTCAAGCGCGATGCAGTCGCCGAGGGACTCGACAGGATCTTCATCGACGCCGGCTTCGAATGGCGCGAGCCGGGATGCTCGATGTGCCTTGCCGCGAACGGCGAAACCGTGCCGCCCGGCCAGCGCTCGGTGTCGACGTCGAACCGGAATTTCATCGGCCGGCAGGGGCCTCGCGCCCGCACCCATCTGGCGAGCCCGGCCATGGCCGCGGCGGCGGCGGTATCAGGCGCCATCGCCGATGTTCGAACCATGGAGCGCTAGATGGCGCAGGCCTTCACCAAGCTGACCGCGACCGCCGCGCCGATCATGCGCACCAATGTCGACACCGATGTCATCATCAGCATCAACCGCATGATCGGAAATTCCGTTCGCGGCAGCCTCGGCAAATGGGCGTTCGGGTCGCTCCGTTATCTGCCCGATGGCTCGGAAAATCCGGAGTTCATCCTCAATCGCGAGCCTTATCGCGGGGCGGAAATCCTGGTCACGGGTCCGAATTTCGGCTGCGGCTCCTCGCGCGAGGCGGCGGTGTGGTCGCTGCAAGAGATGGGCATCCGTGCCATCATCGGATCCGGCTTCGGCGACATATTTTTCGCCAATTGCTTCCAAAACGGCGTTTTGCCGGTGGTCCTGGACAAAGCCGTCATCGACAGCCTCGCCGCGGAGATCGAAGCGAGCCAGGGTGCGGGACGTGTCAGTGTTGATCTGGAAGAGCAGACGGTGACCTCGCCGTCGGGCGCGCGGCACGTCTTCGAGATCGATCCCCGCCGGCGTGCCGGTCTGCTTGAGGGCTTAGATGAGATTTCGCTGACATTGCGGCGCGATCACGAGATTCGCGCATTCCAGGCCTCCGACCGCGACGCGCGGCCATGGATTCACTTTGCAGGATAACAGGCAAGATAATCATCAGGACACCTCAGGCATGAACACGCTTTCGAACATGATCAAAGTCGCCGTGGTCGGTGGTGAAGGCATCGGTCCTGAGGTCACCGACCAGTCGCACCGCATTCTCAAATGGTTTTCGGCGAGGCGCGGCGTTCCCGTAGCTCTGCGCGAAGCGCAATATGGTCTCATCCCTTATCTCGCCACAGGCAAGGTGCTGCCTGACGATACCGCCGAGGCGATGGATGAGGCCGACGCCATCCTCTGGGGTGCGACCGGTGGTCCCGAAACCACAGAGGTTCCTGCCGTGGCGCGCAAGGCGGGAAGCCTGCTGTCGCTGCGCAGCAAGTACGACCTCTATGCCAATCTCCGGCCGATCGTCGCCAATCCGGCGCTGGCGGATTCCGCACCACTCAAGGCCTCGGTGCTGAAGGATGTCGATTTCATCATTATCCGCGAGCTCACCAGCGGCATCTATTTCGGCGAGCCGCGCGGCATCGAAACGCTGCCCGATGGCCAGCGCCGCGGTTTCAACACCCAGCAATACACCACGAGCCAGATCCGCCGAGTGGCGCGAACCGCATTCGAGCTGGCGCGGACGCGCAAGGGCCGGGTCTGTTCGGTCGACAAGGCCAATGTGCTGGAGACCAGCGTGCTGTGGCGCGAGGAGGTCGCCGCGCTGCATCAGGCCGAATTCTCAGATGTGGAGTTGACGCATCTCTATGTCGATAATGCCGCGATGCAGATCGTGCGGGCGCCGTCACAGTTCGACGTCATGGTCACCTGCAACATCTTCGGCGACATTCTTTCCGATTGCGCCGCGATGGCGTCGGGCTCGCTCGGCATGCTGCCGTCGGTCTCGCTCGGGCCGCCGGACCGGCTGGGCCGCCGCAAGGCGCTTTATGAGCCTGTTCATGGCAGCGCGCCCGACATAGCGGGCAAGGGCATCGCCAACCCGCTCGGCTCGATCCTCAGCGTCGCAATGATGTTGCGCATCACCCTCAATCGGCCCGATGATGCCGCGCTGCTGGAGAAAGCCGTGGATACGGCTCTCGTAGGCGGCGCCAGAACGGCCGATATCGCCGAACCCGGCGCAAAAAGACTGTCTACCCAGGAAATGGGCGATGCGGTGCTGAACGCGCTGGACAAGGTCGCCGGCAGGGAGAGGGAGAACGCGTGATGAGGACAAAAGTCACCAGACGGTCCGCGCTGACGGTCATCGCCGGTGCCAGTGCATCCATCGCGACGGGGCAGGCGTGGGCGGATGCCCCGTCGGGCCGCGTGATCTATCCGGTGGCCATTCCGATCTATCAGTCCCAGTTCGTTGCCGACCGCGTCGGCTTCTTCAAGGACGCAGGTCTCGACTGCAAGCTGATCCAGGGCGGCAGCGGCGTGAAGACGCGCGAGATCATCGCCTCGTCCCAGGGCGATATCGGCATCGGCGACATCACCCACCCGATGCAGCTCAGCAATCACGGCCGCAGCGCGCGCGCCCTGATGCCGGTCGATACCCGCAGCAATGCGGCGATCTTCATCATCCGCAAGGACCTGATGGATCAGGGGATCGCCACGCTGGAGGCGTTCGCAAACTGGAAGCGGCCCGACGGACGCAAGCCGATCGTTGCCGTGTCGTCGCTGGGAGGCACCAATCACGTCTGGGCGTCCTACTACATGGAAACCATGGGATTGGACGACAAGGTGACCTGGATCGGCACCGGCAATGTCGATACCATGATGGGCTCGTTGAAGACGAAGCAGGTCGATGTCCTCATCAACTCGCCATCGATCCTGAAAGATTCGATCGAGCAGGGCTGGGGCGCGCTGTTGTTCGACGGAACGGATGAAGCGGTCTGGACCAAATATATCGGCGGCAAGGTCCCGGTGACGTGCCACTTCACGCTGCAGTCGACCATCGACAAGGATCCGCAGAAGATGCAGGCCTTCGTCACGGCACTGTGGCGGGCTACCCAATGGATCAAGGGGCACTCCCCCGAAGAGATCTATGATGCGATCGAGCCATATGTCGGGAGCACATCGCGCGATGCAAATATTTTCGACATCGGAATCATGAAGAAGATCACCGATTACGACGGCATCATCGATGCGGCGAGCTTCGCGCGCGGGCAGAAGGTCTGGTTTCGCGAAATGACCGGCATCAAGCCGCTTGGCATGGCCGACGTCGTCAATACCAGCTTCATCGAAGCGGCTCGCAAGGCCTATCCGGCTTGAGCGTGCAGGCTCTACACGCGCCGAGATCCGATGCGCCGCCTGATGTGCGGCGCATCGACGTGCGCGGATTGTGCAAGACCTTCCAGTTGGCGGGGGCGGCCATCGAGGCGGTGCGCGACGTCTCCTTCAATGTCCGGCGCGGGGAATTCGTCGCCCTGCTCGGGCCATCCGGCTCAGGCAAGAGCACTGTCCTCAACATGATCGCGACGCTGATCAAGCCGACCAGCGGCGAGATCCTGATCGACGGTGTCCCCGTCGTACCCGGACGGGCGACGTCCGACGTCGGTTACGTCTTTCAGCGCGACACCCTGTTTCCCTGGCGTACCGTCGCCGACAACATCGGCTATGGCCTGGAATTGGCTGGTGTCCCGGTGGCGGAACGAAAGGAACGTGTCCAGGCCTGCCTGATGCAGGCAGGGTTGCAGGATTTTGGCAATGCCTATCCTTCGGCCTTGTCGGGTGGCATGCGTCAGCGCGCGGCCTTGATGCGAACGCTGGTCGTCGAGCCCCAGGTTCTGCTGATGGACGAACCCTTCGGCGCGCTCGATACCCACACCAAGATCGACATGCACGACGTGCTGCTGCGCATCTGGGAGCGCGAAAAGCAGACCGTGCTGTTCGTGACCCACGATCTCGGCGAGGCACTGACTCTGGCAGATCGCATCATCCTTTTTTCCGCGCGACCGGGCCGGATCAAGGAGACCTTCGAGGTGGACTTTGCACGGCCGCGCAATGCCGTGAAGATCAGGGAGACACCGCGTTATGCCGAGCTGTTCCAGCTGATCTGGCACTCGCTCGGCGAGGAATTCATCAGGGGACGCAAGCCGTGAGGCGGGCGCGTCACCCCGGCAGAACGTTCGCCTGGCAGGCGCTGATCTGCATCTGCCTCCTCTCGATTTGGCAATGGGGGTACGATCTTCACGGTAGTGTTCCGTGGCTGGTGCCGGATCTGCTCGATCCCTATTTCGTGTCCAAGCCGTCCGACATCTTCGAGCATTTCCTGACCCTGAGCTGTCTCAAGTCGAAGCTCGGTGTGTTCAACGGCTGGTTCAATGGCGAATTCAGCCGCTGCATGGTGCGATCGGAGAATAATCTGTGGGTCGCGACCGCCATCACCCTGAAAAACACGTTCTTCGGCTTCGTGACCGGCGTCGTCAGCGGCTTTGCCGCGGGTCTCATGCTGGGCCGCTCCGATCGGCTGAGTGCGATCTTCCAGCCGTTCATCACCGCGGTGAATTCGATCCCTCGTATTGCGCTGGCGCCCATCATCGTGCTGGCCTTCGGCATCGGCGATACTTCGAAGATCGTGACGTCGTGGATCGTGGTCGTCTTCCTCGTGTTCTTCAATACGTTCGAAGGCGCCCGCTCGATCGACGAGGGTTTTGTCAATGCAGCGCGGCTGCTCGGCGCCAGCGAGTGGCAGATCACCCGTACGGTGGTCATCCCTTCGACCATGGCCTGGGTTTTCGCCTCGCTGACGCCTGCGATCTCCTTCGCCCTAATCGGCGTGATCGTCGGCGAGTTTATCGGCGCGGAGCGCGGAATCGGACGCCTGATCATCGAGTCCGAGGCGCGGGCAGAGGCATCGGGAATGATGGTCGCGGTCATCGTGCTGATGCTGGTCGGCGTTGCGCTGTCCACGCTGATCTGGCGGTTGCAGGCCTATCTGCTGCGCTGGCAGCAGCACAACTTGGCAGAGTAACGTGGAGCAGCCCGGCTGACCGACTTGTTGGGAGTTAGCTATTTCGCGAGCTCAAAATCCTTACGCCTCGTGTCGTCGAATCCGCGCAGCGTGGCAATCGGGCGGAACTGTACCTGATCATTGCGGAGCTGCCAGATCGAAGGTTGTAAAGCCGTGCCGCCGCTTCCCTGCGCTATAAGCTTTAGTGGGGAAGGTTGAAGGCGGGCCCATGGCAAGAAAACTCAAGACCTATCAGACCTCGCTCGGGTTCTACGATCTCCGATCGCGGCGCCTTCGATGAAGGCTGCCTTGGAGGCGTGGGGCGCCGGAAGCAACCTCTTCCACCAGGGCGTCGCCAAGGAGACGGATGATCTGGATGTCGTCGCCGCGACAATGGGAAAGACCGGCGTCGTGCTGCGGCGGCCCGCCGGGTCAAACGGCCGCTTCGCAAAGCATTCCGAATTGCCGATCATCTCGGCGGCGGAGGCGCCGAAAGAGGCGAGCGAAGGAGGTCGAAGCCGAACAAGCGGGCTGCTCCCAAGATCAGCGACAAGGAGCCCTCAAGGCCGCGGAGGTTTCGAGAAGGAGCAGCGCCGTCTGGACGCCGAGCGGCGGAAGGAGGAGGCCGCGCGCGAGAGGGAGCACGCCCGGCGCGAGAAGGCCGTCGGCAAAGCTCAGGCGACGCTCGACAATGCGCGCGGGAGCATGAGGAAAGGGCAGCCGCGATCGAGGCCGAGCGGGCTGCCCTCGACGAGCGGGCGCAGGCCGAGGAGGCCCGCTGGGAGAAGCAGAGGGAGAAGCTGGAGGCGGCTCTCCGGCGGGCGCGCGACTAGAGGTGGCCCTCGAATCCCGAAGGAACGTCGAGGCCGCTCGCCAAACTGTGACCCGCCCGCTAGGAAGGTGCGCGGACGCCTAGAACCCGGCGTAGTAGTCGTTCACCACTTTCGCGCGGCCGGGGTCCTCCCAATTCCACTCGTTATCGTTGCCGTAATGCGGCGCTCCTTGCAACCGATCGGCACTCAGATTGGTCCGGTAGCCGCCGAGTCTCGTGTCATACTTCAGGGATTGCCACGGCAGCGGGTAGTGGTCGTCGCCGATGCCCAGGAAGCCGCCGAAGCCGAGAACTGCATACGAGACCTGGCCGCTTACCTTGTCGATCATCACGCGCTCGATCGAGCCGATCTTCTGGTCGCCGGCGCCGTAAACCGCGGTGCCCTCGACCTTGTCGCTGCCGATCAGCGTACCTGTTTCACGCCTTTCCGTTTCCATCGTCATCCTCCTCTTGGATCGAGACCGATACGAGATAACGGTAGGCGACCGAGGCTCGTTCCTGACGAATTCCGGTGGCGCGAGGACGGGAACGGACGGCCGCCGCAGCGATTGATCCGCCAGATTCAAATTCGGAGAACCGTCATGAAAGCCATGCTCGCCGCCGCCGCTCTCGCAGTTGCACTCGTCTCCTCCGGAGGCGCTGAGGCGAAGGGATGCATCAAGGGAGCCATCGTGGGCGGCGTTGCTGGCCACATGGCCGGTCACGGCAAGCTTGGTGCTGCGGCCGGCTGCGTCGTCGGCCATCACGAGGCGAACAAGTCGGATCCCAACAAGGCCAATGCGCAAGCGCCGGCTGGCCAGAAGTGAGCCAACACCTCGATGCTCGATACGGACAGCCTGTTGGTGAAGTGCCCCGAGTGCGGCGCCTGGCCTATGGCGGCCATCACGAAGCCGGCCATCTCCAGCGCGCTCGGCCCGTCCCGAAAGGCGCGACGGACGAGAGGCATCGGTGAAGATCCGGTCGCACTCTGAAAGCCATCTGGTCGAACTCGAGGACGGCTCGCGCTGGCAGATCTTTCCGGGCGATCTCGATCTCACGCTGGACTGGACGCCGGAAACCGATCTGGTGGTCGTCGAAGCGGCCAAGGACGACGTCGGCTCCCACCTGCTGGTCGGCGTCGGCGAAAAGGTGCGGGTGATCCGGGAGGGCGATAGCTGGCCCATCCGCGAGGCCAAGGACGTCCTCAAAGACGGCTGAACCGCTCAGGATTCGCCGGAGCCGGCGAAGATCGTGGTGGGCGGCATCGCCCTGGGCGGGGAGGCTGCCCGGGCGCCATGAGGGCCGGGCTTGCTCTGGAGATCGTACCGCCTGGCCAATTCGAGCAGTCTGCGCCTGGTGAAAGGATCGGCCTTCTCGGCCAGATCGCGCGCCTGCTGCGCGAAGCCTCGGTAGAACTCTTCCATGACGCCACCCCCGCAACAATCACCCAAGGCTGGATTTCAATATGCCGGCGATCGACCGTCAAGACATGGAAATCCGACCGACGCCTGCGCGCTGGAGCAACCGGATCTCGCGCTCCTGGGCGCGGAGCTGGCCTCGCGTCAGAGCGATCTCGCTCCGGACTCAGTCGAGGTTCTCCGCTCTCATAGCGCGCTGAGATCATCCGGCACGTCGCCGAACTTCCGGATCAGCTTGGCGCCGCTGAAGTCGCCACTGGAGGGATCTCCCGTCCGCGAGACGCGATGGCGCCGGCGTGGCCAGGCTTCCGAGACAGCGCCTGGGCCCGCATGACCGCGGCTTTGGCGCTCAGGCATTCCGCCGGCTCGCCGGCAGCCGCGCCGTCGTCGGAGAAAACGAACGGTAGAGCGACGTAGTAGGTTACTTCCGACATCTGTCACTCCTTGCACTCGCGCTGCGCGACATGGCGCCCGCGCGAGTATCCTTTCGAGACCGCTGCCCTGAGCTCCGCAATCTCGTTCTCGAGAAACTCGTTCGCGACGAGCAGCGCCTTCACCGCCTCCCGGGCGTCTCCGCCGCAGGCTTCGATGGCCTGGTCGGCGACGAGCTCGAGGTCGCCCTCGAGGGAGTCGGTCTGGTCGGAGTGGGCTTTCATCGGATTATGTTCCCGTTTCGTTCCTGCAAGTCAATAGGCTCCTCCCAAATTCCCATGCCGCAGCAGTCGGCACGGTATGAATCTCGGGGATGGCGACTGGCGTGTCGGAACTGGCCATCCCCGTTCGTCTTGAATCCAGGCCGCCTCGAACCGGAGTTCTGCGTACATGGCCCCCCGAGCCAATTGGAAAGGCTTCCTGCGTCTGTCCCTCGTCACCTGTCCGGTGGCGCTCTATCCGGCCACCTCGGAGTCCGAGAAGATCAGCTTCAACCAACTGAACCGGCAGACCGGCCACCGGATCAAGTACCTCAAGGTCGATGCCGACACCGGCGATGAGGTGCCCAACGAGGACATCGTCAAGGGCTACCAGCTCGAGAAGGACCAGTTCATCGAGGTCACGAAAGAGGACCTCGAGGAGATCGCGCTGGAGTCGACGCGCACCATCGAGATCGACGAGTTCGTCGACCGCTCTGACATCGATCCGCGCTACCTGATCCGCCCCTACTACCTGCGTCCGGACGGCAAGGTCGGCCATGACGCCTTCGCCGTGATCCGCGAGACCATCCGCGAAATGGACAAGGTCGCGATCGGGCGGGTGGTGCTGACCAACCGCGAGCACATCATCGCGCTGGAGCCGATGGACAAGGGCCTGGTCGGCACCCTGCTGCGCTATCCCTACGAGGTGCGCAGCGAACAAGAGTATTTCGACGAGATCCAGGACGTGAAGGTCACCAAGGACATGCTGGACCTCGCCAAGCACATCGTGAACCAGAAGGCGGGCCGGTTCGATCCGGAGAAGTTCGAAGATCACTACGAGACGGCCCTGGTCGACCTGATCAACCAGAAGCGGGCCGGCAAGGTAATCCGTCCTAAAGAGCGGCCGAAGGGCGAGAACGTCGTCGATCTGATGGACGCGCTGCGGCAGAGCGTCGGCCGGGCTTCTGCGCCGGCGAAGTCGGCTAAGCCCGCCAAGAAGGCGAAGAAGGTGTCGGCCGGCCAGAAGGAAATGCTGATGCCGATCGCTGGCAAGAAGCCCGCAAAGGAGGTGGCCGCCAAGAAGCCTGCGGCAGGAACGCGGCGGAAGTCGGCGTAGGCACGTCCCAGTCGCTCGCCGCCTGCCGAGGCGCACACGGACGACAATCGCCACCTTATGGAAGTGCGCCCGTTGGCCGAATCTCTCACCATCCCCGTGGCCGAGGACGACTACCAGATCCAGGAAATGCAGGAGGAGGCGCTGACCGACGCCGGCTTCCGGCCGCAGATCCGGTCGTCGGCGGAAGAAGGAGCGACCCTTCTGAACAGCGGCCTCGACGAACTCCGGACACTGGTCACGGACGTGAACTTGAAAGGCAAGACGAGCGGCTGGGACCTAGCGTCTTGTTCGGGAGCGACCGGCACGGCCGCCGACGAATGGGCGAGGCTCGGAGTACCGAAGAGCGTTCTGCTCACCAAGCCCTTCGCCCCCGCCCAGCTCGTCGCCGCCGTCTCGCAGCTTCTCAACATGGGATCGGGTCCTCTCTGAGGGAGTGGCTTCGTGCGCTTCAGAGCAGCGTCACGACGGCGATCACCGCGATCAGACCGGCCGCCGCCACGCACCAAAAGGACAGTTCAAGGAATCGCATCCAGCGCCCCGATCGAACGTCCTGCCCCGCGCGGACGCTATACCCTCGGCCCCTGCCGCGGAACCGAAACTTTTTCACGCCTTCATGAATTCAGGAGAGGGGATGCAACGCGAGGCAGCAGCAATGTCCACCATGCCGATAGGCGATGTGGTTCTCACGGTCGCCGTCATGACCATCGCCTTCCTGGGCGAAGTCGCGGTGTTCGCCCTAGTCGGGATCTTCTGAGCCAGGACCTCTTCGGCGCCTTCGCGCCGGCGTGCCATATCATCCTGCGAAAAGACGCCCTGTAGGAGGAGATGATGTCGGCCGTCGCAAAGCTGCTCGCGCAGAAGCAGCAGCTACTCGATCGCCTCGCGAGCGATCCTGGCCCCAACGAGCGCCAGGAGATCGAGACGCTGCTCGCCAAGATCGAGACCGCCCTGACGTGGCTCGAGTCCAACGACCCGGTCGAGGAAGGTCGAGAACTATAGCTCTCCGACTGACAGACTTCATGGAACGAAGCCAGCCATTCAGCTTTTGCAGGGGCACGACATGCAGCAAAGCGCTGGGGAAGGCCGGAAGGAGATTCGATGAGAGCGACGGCATGGGCGATCGCGGTTGTATTCGCTGCCTCAGCATCTGCCCTTTCGGCGCAACCGGTGAGGTGGACCACCTACAGCATCCCTCAGACCGGCACCTCGGTCGAGTTCCCGTCCTCGATATTCACCGAAGAGGCGGGTCGGCCGGATGGATATGGCCAGCGCTTCCGGACCGCCGACGGCAGCGCGGAGATCACAATACAAGCCGCCCCGAACGTCGCGAACGATTCGCCAGCTGCGTTCCTCTCGAAAAAGCATCCGCCCTCGCGCATCCAGTACAAGCGAGTGACGCCTCGCTTCTTCGCGGTTTCCAGCTACAAGGGGGACAAGGTCTGGTACGACCGCTGCAACTTCGCCAGCCGGCTGGTTCATTGCGTGCTGATCAATTACCCCGCCAGCGAGGAGCACGACTGGGACGACATCGTCACGCGCATCAGCCTGTCGCTTCGCGGCAAACAGTAGTCACAAGCGGCGTACCGTTCTTATCGGATGGACTATACAGCGTTTGGCGCTTCCGGAGACTTGGAAAGACAGAAGCCTTCATGGCCCCCCGGATTCCTACGGTCCGATCGTTCCCCGATCGTTTACCATCGGCGTGTAGATTTTCGCCGATGGACATCGAGTACGACCCCGAGCGCGAGGCGGTCGCGGCGATGAAGCTCGCTGCGGAAGCCGATGGAACCGAACGCCAACGCTGGATCATACTGGCGCTGGCTTGGCAGCAAATTGCCCGAATCCCGGGTCCGTCCCTCGAATTCAAATCCGAACAGGCGGCTTAGCCAAAGATACAGACGTTGGGCTGTGGTCGTCGGCGCCGCTGCTCGCTCCACAGTCAACCATGCGCGGGACCGGGGGCCGACGTACGTATCGGGGCGACGTCCGGAAGGCTCGCGCCGCCGGCCACTCTTGCCCGTCGACGGCCCCTGAGAAATTGCTTCAGCCAACCCAGAAGATCGGCAGTTCGACGATGCTGGGCGTTGTAAAGGACTCGATCTAGGTCCTGAAATTGATTGGTCTGGTCCTGCATTGCTTTCTCCTGTTCGGTGGGAAGCCTCTCAGGGATTCAGTACAAGACGAGAGACAGGCTTCTTTGGATGCTCTGCGGGCGGTTGCCCCATGATGACCCAGATCGCGACGCCGATCGCGAACGCCGACAAAACGGTCGAGACGATCGGGTAGCTCCTCGCGTTGCTCATGGCTCAGTGCGACGGTTCGAGCTTCCGCATTTCCTGCAGGCGGGCCAAACAATAATCGCGATAAAGGATTTCGATGAATGTCCACATGACCAGGTCCCATTGGTCCAATGAGCGCAGCCTGATCCCGTTCGGTTTCAGGAATGTGTCGCGGCCTCCGGAAAATGGTTTCGGCGTCTCCCGGCGGTGCTTTTCCCGCCCACGCCGGCCACCCGATAACAGACGGAAATCGCGGGTGTGCTATATGGGACCGAACAGCAGCTGGAGGGGACGATGTCCGGTCTTTCCCATTGGCAACTCGACGGCAGCGCACCTGAGCTCTATGAGCGCTACCTTGTCCCCGCCATCACTGCGAAGTGGGCGGCCGATCTCGTCGAACGCGCCGGGGTGCGGCCCGGAGAGCCGGTCCTCGACGTGGCGTGCGGGACGGGGATCGTGGCCCGCCTCGCGAGCCTCCGGACGGGGCGCGGCCGCGTCACCGCCCTGGACCTGAACCAAGGAATGCTGGCTGTCGCGCGTGCGGCGTCCGGCGGTGACGGGGCGATCGAATTCATCGATGGAAGCGCTTTGGATCTACCATTTGCGGACGGCGCTTTCCACGTCGTGCTCTGTCAATTGGGTCTGCAGTTCTTCCCGGACCAAGCAAAGGCTCTGCGCGAGATGAGACGAGTGCTGCAGCCGGGCGGACGCCTTGCCGTCAGCGTCTACAGCCCGATCGAGAATACTCCCGGCGCCCACGTGTTCGTGGAGGCGCTCGATCGCGTCTTAGGAGGTGAGGCCTCGCGGATCAAGCGCGGGGAGCATTCGTTTGCCACCGCGGGCGACTTGCAGGAACTCATACGCAATGCCGAGTTCGAGAACGTGCAGGTCGACACCGTGGTCCAGCAGATCGCCTTTCCGTCGGTGCTCGACTACGTGCGTTTCCAGCTTCTCGCAACGCCGATGGCGGCGCTGCTGGGCGATCGTCCGGACTCTGAACGCCGGGCGGTGATCGACAAGATCGCATCGGGAGTAACCGACATGTCCGCTGCTGAAATGCTGCAAGGCGGCGGGTTCTCCTTCCCGCAGGAAGCCTACGTCGGAACGGCTAGGGCACCGGGCTGAGCCGCTGTTTCAGCATTCTCCGTCCGGACATTCCGGGCACGTGTCGCCGATCGAATCCAGGACATCGCGGACTTCCGCGATGGCGTCTTCGTCGGAGACGCCCGGGGGCGGATCCCGCTCGGCCATTTCGCAGGCGCGCTCGCGGGCGTGCGGATCGGCCCGGTCCTTGGCCCAGCCGTGCTCCTCGCATTCGTGGATCGCACCGGCCTCCTGAAGCACGGATATCGCCCAGCCCCGCAGCGTCCGGATTGCGGGCCGTCTTTCCTTCGTCATCAGCATCGAGATTGCTCCTGCCTGGACGAATCCTTCCGCCCGCCTGCTCGTTCCGGCGATTAGCGCGGGTCAGGGATTCGCAATCGTCAGGGCTGTTCGCTTGCCCACGTGTTCCGTGGCCTGTGCACAACGCCGAGTGCTTAGCGCCGACCGTTTGCCCCATGAAATTGCCATTTCGAAAGAAGCTAGGATGTATTTCACGTCGGGGCACCTCTGAAGTTGCAGGAGGGGTCCATGGGTAACTGGCTGATCGTCCTTAAAGGAATGCCGCCGAACTCACGGGTGGTGCGAAAAGACCTTGATCTTCAGGTGGAGCTCGCTCTGGACGGCATAGGTCTTGATGTCGGAGGCAAACGCCTGGTTTCGTTTCTCTTCGCGCGACGCCTGCACGCCGCGGAGAGGATCACGCGCCACAATGGAAAGCCTAGCGTAGGCAGATCTCATCGGGGTTGCTCGCGGTGATGCGACTGGATGCGGCGAACAAGATAATCGAGGACTATGTGCTGTTGCCTCCCCCAATGCGGGCAGGGCGCTACGTCTGGCTCTCATCCGATTCCTCCACCGTCACCTTGGGACGCTTTACGCCGGAAAGGACGCGTGTTCGTAGCGATCAAAAGGAAGTTGGCCAGATCCATCCATGCCGCGCCAGCCAGCTCAGCGCCGCTGACCAAGCGAAGGAAGCCAAGCCGGCCCAAAACCAAGGGCTCCGGCGCGCGGCACCGACAGTGCGGAGGTAGAGAATTGCTCCGATGAAAGTGCCGTAATTCCTTCGGAAGTCGCCGTTCAGCTTCGCGATCTTGGAAAGTTCGGAGGAAGTCTCGACGTCTTTTGCCATCGGGCTGGCTCCTGCTAGGACCAGCGCCTTATGAACCACTGTTTTGCCCGACGGAGCAAGTGATTAATTCGTGTTATCAGAATATTCGTCGCAATCGTAGGTGCTACTGGTCATGTCGCCGGCCCCGGGTCTTCCTTGACGCCGCGGGCCACGATTTTCAGCGCGCCGGTCGGCAGCGGGCGCTGTAGCTTTAGAGCCTTCTCCGCCGGCGCGGTCATCCAAGTCTCGACCTCGTGGGGCGTCGTCAAGATCACCGGCATCGCCTTCGGGTGGATGGCGAAGACCTCGGCGTTGGCCTCCGTCGTCAAGAATGCATAGAGATCGTTGGTCGTCTCGCCTTCCTTGACCTTCCGGACGGACGTCCAGTTAGTCCAGATGCCGGCGAAGCAGGCGAGTGGGCGGGTCGGCGCGGTGCTGCATCCAACCGTGCTCCTCACACCCGCTGATGGCGCCGACTTCCTGGAGAACGTTGGTCGCCTAACCCGCAGCGTTGTCCGCCTTAGGCGAGGTACGAACCCTAAGTCATCGGCACATTAGGGATCGCATGTGCCTCGAGCGGCCACCCCTCCTCACTGGCCACTAGCAGCTTGAGACTTGTCTTGCCAATGTCGAGAACCGCGATGTTGGTCGAGACGACAGGGCCCATCATCGTTCGCTATCGCAGCACTTTACCGGCGAAATGAGGAACCGCCGCGACGACAATCAAAATACCCCCCCAGATCGCCAGCGTGAGGAATTGGCTGAGGTTCAGAAGGTTGAATGCCGAGGAGATCACCTGAAGGATGATCAGCGCGAGCATTAGCCCCCCGACTTTGCCGGAGCCACCAAACGGATCGATCCCACCGAGGACGGCCGCGAGTATAGTGACCAGAAGATAGCTCTCGCCGTATGCTGCGTTGGCCGAGTTGAAGCGTGCCAACATGACCACCGCTGCCACGCCCGCGAGTAGGCTGGATAAGACATAGAGTCTGAGGAGGACGGCGCGGGTGTTGACGCCGGAGTAGCGAGTCGCCTTCTCGTTCGAGCCGATCATGTAGACCTTTGCCCCGAACGGAGTCGCGTTTAGCATGAGCGCGACGGGGAAGGCGCAGAGCGCAAGTATGATCAGAGCAAATGGTACCCCGAAAACCGTTCCATTTCCGATAAAGACGACGGGCTCCGGAAATCCGGAGACGACGTTACCACGCGACAGGCCGATCGCGATGCCCTTGCAGAGCGTCATCGTGCCGAGCGTGGCCAGGATCGGCGAAACGCCGAGATACGCGATGACAAAACCATTGAGGAGGCCAACCAATGCGGCCACTGCAAATCCTGCGGCGATCGCCAGCACCTGAATGCCGGCCCAGGCAATACCCTGACTCCCAGGGATGTAGCGCGTCAGCAGGAAGGCAATCGTCAGTCCGGACAGATTGGCCGTTGCGATGATGGAAAGGTTGAGTCCTCCCGACAGCAAGGCCAGCATCATTGCAAGTGAAAGGATGCCGAGTTCCGGCATCTGAAAAGCCATGGATTGCAGCGTGTTGGCCGAGAAGAACCGGTCGCCAATCGTGATCGCGAACACCACCCAGAGCGCGAGTAATAGCAAGAGGAGGGTGCCGACCGTACCGCTACCAGCGAGGCCGACCATACGCCGGCGAAGTGAGAAGGTAGTCGCGTTGCTCATGCGCGCGCACTCCGGGTTCGCCGCTCTCGCTGCGACCAGGCGGTCGCTGAGACCGAGATAAGAATAACCAAACCGACGAAAAACGGTGACCAGTACGACGAAACGCCCAGCAAGATGATTCCATTTTGCAGCACTGCGAGCAGCGTCAGGCCCAAGAACGTGCCAAGCACGGTGCCGACGCCGCCCATCAAGCTGGCGCCGCCGAGTACCACGGCGGCGACGACATCGAGTTCCTTGCCTACCAGCACTGTCGGGGCAACGGACTGGGCGAGTTGTGCCTGGATCAGAGAGGCGATTCCTGCCATGACACCCATGTAGCAATAGACCAGCATGTTGAGGCCGAAAATGTGGAAGCCGAGCCGCTGCGCGGCATCGGCATTGCCTCCCATGGCATAGATCTGCCGGCCGATATTGGTTCGGTTCAGCAGGAGCCAGGTGACGAGAAACGCCAGCGCCAGCGCGAGGATCTGCAGGTTGACACCGTAGGAGCTATCCTTGCCCCATTCGAATTCGAACCAGAATATTCCGGCCGCGAACCAGTCGGGCAACGAATAGATATATTTGCCGCCGGTGAAGAAAATCAGAAGCCCGTAAAATATGTTCAGCGTTGCGATCGAAACAATGATCGATGGAATGCGAAGTTTCTGGATGAAGACCGCGTTGAGGGCGCCGAGCGCACCTCCAATCCCAATCGCGATAGCGAAGACGCTGATCCAGTTCCCTCCGTACGCATTGGCGAGCGAGAGGGTAACATATTGCGCGACCGAGGCGGTCGCGGTGAATGAGATGTCAATTCCGCCGGCGATCAGCACGACCAGCAGCCCCAGCGCCAGGATGCCGACGAATGCGTAGGAGGTCAGCAGATCAAAGAGATTTTGAAGGGTCAGGAATTGCGCATTCGCAAAGCCCAAGCCGGCGCAGAGCCCGAGGATTACCAACAGCAGCCAGAATTCGTGGCTGCGACGAAACCTGCCGAATGATGCAATGTGCGCTTTAGGCATTGACGGCCTGCCGAAGCGCATCCTCGGAAGTGGCTGCGGCAGCCACGTCCGTTGTCAAACGACCTTCCCGCATCACCAGAACGCGATGACTATGATAAAGGACCTCGGGAATTTCGTCCGATATCATCAGCACCGCTACGCCGTCGCGGGCTAACCGCCGGATGATTTCGTAAATTCCGTCCTTCGCGCTGATGTCGACGCCCACCGTGGGGCTATCGAGGATAAGCACTCGCGGGTTTGTTGCCATCCATTTGGCGAGCACGACCCGCTGCTGATTGCCTCCGGAGAGCGTCTTCACCGCGTTCGCCGGGTTGGAGACCTTGATCCCGAGTTCAGCGACCCAGCGAGCGACATGGGTCCGTCGCGCGCGTGCTGCAATCAGGCCGAATGCGCCAGCCAGACGTTCCAGTACCGTTAGCGTGATGTTCGCCGTGACGGACTGATTCAGGATGAGACCAAGGGCGAGCCTATCCTCGGATACATAGGCGATGCCTCGATCGATCGCCTCTGCATTTGTACGGAGCGCGACCGGACGGCCATCGAGCGCGATGGTGCCGCGATCGGGCGGTTTCATGCCAAACAGCGACAGTGCGAGTTCGGTGCGGCCTGAGCCGAGGAGACCGGTCAGACCCACCACTTCCCCTGCGCGCAACTGCAAGCTGACATCCTCGTACTCACCTTCGCGTCCCAGGCCCTTAACTTCCAGGACGATCGGGCCGGCGGCAAGCTCAGGCGCCTGTACCTGATACTCGAATGACTTACCGGTCATCAGCTGGCTGAGTTTCCGCCCGTTAATTGTGTCTGCTGCAAAAGTACCGACTTTGGCGCCGTCCCGCAGTACGGTCACGCGTTCGGCGATTTCAAGTACCTCATCAAGACGGTGGCTGACGAAAACGACGCAAATGCCAGCACGCTTCAACTCGCTCACGAGCTTGATCAGGGTGTTCACCTCGTGGCGGGTCAACGACGCCGTCGGCTCGTCCATGATCAGGAGTTTGGCGTCCGCAGCCAGGGCTCGGCATATCGCTACCAGCTGGCGTCCGGCAATGCTGAGCTCTGCGACTTTTGCGTCCGGATCGAACTCAACGCCGATCTTTGCCATTGTCGCCTTCGCGGTAGCGCGAATTGAGACCCAGTCGACCGAATGAAGGCCGCCAAGATGATGCGCCATCGCAATATTCTCGGCGACGGTGAGGTTGGGAAACAGCGAAAGATCCTGGTAGATGACCTGAATGCCGCAATGCGTAGAGTAGACCGGGTTAAGATGGGGATATTCCTTCCCACAAATTGCAATTCGGCCGCCAGGCTCCGCTGCCTCGACGCCCGAAATAATCTTGATCAGAGTGGACTTGCCCGAGCCGTTTTCACCGACCAGGCAATGCACCTCGCCAGCCTCCAGAGTCAGATCGACGTTGCGGAGCGCGTGAACGCCGCCGAAACGTTTCGATATGCCGGACATTTCCAGAAAGGTCGACAAGATTCGCCTGCAAAGGACTTCGATCGTACGATCACCCGACAAGGACCGCATTCCCGGCCGGAAGGGCCGGGAATGCAGCGCGCGATGAGGAGGCTAAGTCGGTGTCCTAGAGTCCGCCGGCGATCAGCCCGTCGATGGTTTCTTTGTTGATCCGCATGATCTTGTCGACCTTGATCTGTTTTCCGGCGACGTCGACGGCTGCCTTGCCAAGGCCGGGTACCTCGACGCCATCCGTGATGGGCTTGCCATCGAGCACGAGTTTGGCCACCGCGACCATGGCGTAACCCGCATCCGTGGGATTCCAAAGGAAACCTTCGCGGATCGTATCATCCGCAATGAGCGACTTCGCCTGGCTCGGCAGCACGGTGCCGACTATAGCGATCTTCTTGGCGAGTCGTTGCTGACGCACGGCATTTCCGGCGCCGATCGGTCCATTCGAGCCAAAGCCGAGAATGCCACGCAGGTTCGGATAAGCCTTGATCACGTCGAGCGTCGTGCGTTGGCTCGTGTCGATCTCGTCGGCGCCGGGAAAGCGGTCAGCGACGAGCTTCATCTTCGGAAAATTCTTTTGTTGGTAGGCAATCGCTGCATCGGCCCATTTATTGTGAAGCGGCGTCGTAAGAGTTCCGACATAGACGACATAATCGCCTTCGCCGCCCATGTCCTTGGCGAGACGTTCCATCTGCACCTCGCCAAAGCGAACCGAGTCGATCAATTCCACATTCCAGTCGCGGCCTTCCTGCTCCGGGCCCTCATGCGTGATGACCTTGATTCCGGCGGCCTGAGCGCGTTTCAGCACCGGTTCGCAGACTTTCACGTCAAGCGGCACCAAGCCGATCACGTTGACCTTCTTGGCAATCAGATCCTCAAGGAGCTTTACTTGCTGTGCCGGATCGACATTCGCTGGGCCAACCATCGTGGCATTGATGCTGAAGTCCTTCGCGCCCTTCTGGATTCCCTTTTCAAGTGCATTGAACCAAGGAATTCCCGCAATCTTTACGACCGTGACCATTTCCTGTTGGGCTTGCGCAAAGGCAAAGCCCGGAAAACCGGCACCGGCCAATGCGGCCGTACCACCGATCAGCTTGAGAGTTTGGCGTCTGTCCATTGTTCCCTCCCAGGAAATTATCTGATTCCGCACCCTGGCCCTCGCCGGGGGGAAGCAGTCGAGCCTGTCTGTTATTGCTTGCCTGACAGAAAGTTCTGCCAGTCCAGCCGCAGGACCTTGAGGGAGATTAGAAACCAGCGCTCCAGAGCGTGTCAAGCAAGTGACATGTTCGCAGCCACCATCGCAGTGCGGTACCTGATCTTGCCTTCCAGACGCGTCTAAGTGCGGATCAGGCGTGGCGTAGAGGCATAATTCCTTATCTTTGTTGTAAGTCGCAGCTGCACAGTCGTTTACGACATTGTTTGCATAGCGATCGTGGCAGCTGAGCTTCTTTGCGCAGCGGGCTCGTCCTTCGCGTTGACACGTCGCGGCAAATACATAGGCTGCGCATTACCACTTACGAGACCAGCGCGTCATTGAGACCGCAGAGAAGGGCAGCAATCCATCATGGTTTCGCGATCGGCTTTACCGCGTCGCACCCTTGGCCGGACCGGACTTGAAGTTTCCATCCTCGGATTCGGAACCGCGCCATTGGGCGACCTCTTTCTTGAGCTCGACGACCAGACCGCGATTGCTGCAGCAAGCCGCGCCTTCGAGCTCGGCATCAATTTGCTCGATACTTCGCCCCACTATGGCAATGGCCTGTCGGAACATCGCTGTGGAACGGCGCTCCGGCGTGTGCAACGCAACGATGTGGTGCTTTGCACCAAGACCGGTCGGTGGATGGATCCGTTTCACCAGCCGGAGACAAGGTCGGGGTTTGTCGGCGGACAGCCGCACCGCGCCGTCGTCGACTATTCCTACGACGGCACCATGCGCTCGGTCGAGCAATCGCTGTTGCGGCTTGGCACCGACCGTATCGACCTGTTGCTGATCCATGATGTCGATGTGTGGACCCACGGTGAGAACGCGATTGAAGACCGCTTTCGCGAAGCGATGTCCGGGGCCTATCTGGCGCTCGACAAGCTTCGTTCCGAAGGCGTGGTCGCGGGCATCGGGATCGGTGTCAATGAAGCTGAAATGTGCGTGCGCTTTGCGAAAGCTGGGTCCTTCGATGTGATGCTGCTCGCCGGACGCTATTCGCTGCTGGAGCAGCCCGCACTCGAGGAGTTCATGCCGCTGGCGCTAAAGCAGGGCATCGCGGTGCTGCTTGGCGGAGTGTTCAATTCCGGTATTCTGGCGACGGGCGCCATCAAGGGCGCCAAGTACAATTATCAGGATGCGCCGCCGCATATCCTTTCGAAGGTCGTCGAAATCCAGCGTATCTGCACAGCTCATGGAGTACCGTTGGCGACGGCCGCTCTACATTTCGCCCTTGGTCATCCGGCTGTCGCTAGCGTCGTGCTCGGGGCGCATGATGCACAGGAGGTCGAGCGCAATGTAGCTGCGCTGACCGCCTCAGTGCCAACCGCACTCTGGGGCGATCTCAAGGCGGCGCGCTTGCTGGACGCAGAAGCGCCCGTTCCGGGATAGAGCGGGCGACCTGAGAGAGGCGGCTCCGGAACTTGCCTATATAAATTCGGATCTAGTGCCTGGGATTCAGCGCACTATTGAGGCCATCGCCGATCAGGTTGAAGCCGATGACGAGAGCGATGATTGCGAGACCGGGGAAGAGTGCCATCCACGGCGCCTCGCCGAGAAATTGCCGAGCCACATCGAGCATAGCGCC
The DNA here is from genome assembly GCF_028128665.1 of Bradyrhizobium sp. CCBAU 45384. NCBI lineage: Bacteria > Pseudomonadati > Pseudomonadota > Alphaproteobacteria > Hyphomicrobiales > Nitrobacteraceae > Bradyrhizobium > Bradyrhizobium sp. CCBAU 45384. Next base: position 44,410 of record NZ_LBIZ01000088.1, on the reverse strand, counting down.
CCAGGAGGGAGCCGGAGGCAATTGACCAAGACCAAGAAAGGCGAGGCTCGCCTCCGCGAGGACTGCAATCGCCATAGTGAGAGTCGCTTGGACGATGGTCGGTGCAAGCACGTTCGGCAGCACTTGGTCGGTCAGGATCGCCAAATGACCAAGCCCTTGAGCGCGCGCTGCCGCAATGTAGTCCTCGGTACAGACAACCAGCGTCTCGGCACGTGCAACTCGGACGAAGACTGGAATCGCGGAAATGCCGATCGCGATCATTGCATTCTGGAGGCTGGGTCCCAGGAACGCGGCAAGCGCGATCGCGAGGACGAGAAACGGGCAGGCGAGGAGAGCATCCGCAATACGAGAGATCACCATGTCGGTGGCCCCACCGAAATAACCGGCAATAAGACCGAACGGCAGGCCGATCAGCACCGCAACGGTCACGGACACCAGGCCGGCCGCGAGCGACGCCTGAGTTCCGAAGATGACCCGAGACAGCACATCGCGGCCGAGATCATCTGTGCCAAACCAATGGGCTGCATTGGGTGCGGTACGAATCGCCATCCAGTCCGGCATGTTCGGATCATACGGCGAGATCCACGTCGCGAACACGGCCAGCACGACAAAGAACAAGATGATGGTGCCACCGATCACCGCGGACGGCTCGCACAACAGGCGACGAATTTCGGAGCGCCCGCCTGCACGCATCTGAGCGGGCGCCGGAGCGGCCTCGATCGTGCTCATGACCTCAGCCTCGGATTGAGCAGCCCATAGGCCACGTCGGCAACGAGGCTCATCAGCAGAAATATAGCCGCCGTACAGAGCACGACCGCCTGAACAACGGCATAATCGCGGCTGAACACGCCATCGACGACCATTTTGCCGAAGCCAGGGATTGAAAAGACCTGCTCGGTCAGCACCGCGCCCGCCAGTAGCTCGCCAAATTGCAACGTGCCCAGCGTCACCACCGGGATAAGTGCGTTCGGTAGAGCGTGGCGCAGCACGATGGTACGTTCGCCAACGCCCTTCGCGCGGGCGGTGCGGACATAGTCCTGCTTCATCGCCTCAATCATCGCGCCGCGGACATGGCGCATCATGATCGCAGCTGTGCCGGTCCCTAGCACCAAAGCAGGCATCAGCATGGAGATCAGGTTGCGGCCGATACTTTCAGTTGGTGGAACGAAGCCACCGGCCGGCAGCCAGCCGAGGTTCACTGAAAACAGAAGAATCAACATGATCCCCAGCCAGAAATGCGGAATGGAAAGTCCGGCGAGTCCGAAAAGACTTGCACCATAGTCGAGTGGCGTCCCACGCCCCAGGGCCGCGAGGATTCCGATCGGCAACCCGACAAGCAGCGCGACTAGCATCGATAGGCTCGCGAGCTCAATCGTCACCGGAAGTTTTTCTGCCAGCATGGTGCCGATCGGCAGCCTGGTGCGGACCGAGGTGCCGAAATCACCATGCACCACCGCCTTGAGCCAGAGGCCGTATTGCACCGGAATGGGCTCATTGAAGCGATATTTCTGCCGAAGATACTCGATGACCTCGGGATTGCGCTCCTCGCCGGCGAGCGCCAGCGCCGGATCCCCGGGCAGCAGCTTCTGCAGACCGAACACCATCATCGACACCAGCAACAGGGTCGGGAGCAGGACGGCAAGACGGCGCAGAAGCAGGGTCTTCATTGCAACAGACGGGTCCTCACCTGAGGAGACTGCGACACGTTGCGCCTCAATTCGCTGGTTTGACACCCACGAGGCGTAGCAGCCCGTCCGGCACCATAACGATGCCGCCGACGGATTTGCGAGCGGCAAAGAACCAGTTGGGGTGATAGAGCGGAATCGACGAGAGCGCGGTCAGGTAAGTATCGGTTGCTTTCGCGTAGAGGGCCTTGCGCTTGGCTTCGTCGGCCTCGCCGCGCGCCTGAGTCAGGATCGCATCGAGATCCTTATTGCAATACTTGTTGACGTTCTGGGAACCTGCGCAACTGAAGAATGCAACCAGTGTGGGGTCCGGATCGGCACGGCCGCTCCAGTTGCCGATATAGGCTTCGAAATTGCCGTTCAGATACCGCTCGATGGCAGTGGTCGTTTCCATCGGCAGCAGCTTCACGTCGAAGCCGGCCTCGGCCGCCATTGACTGGATGATCTGTGCGACCCGGGCGTCGCCGGCCGAGTTTTCGTACGAAATTTCGACCGGAACACGAGTCATTCCCGCTGCTGCAATCAGCGCCTTGGCTTTGGCAACGTCGCGGGTCGGCGCCTTGTGAGCCGAATCGTAGAACGGAGACGACGGCGGAATCATCTGGTTATCCGCCAGGAACTCGCCGTTGAAGGCAACGCGATTGATGACATTGCGATCGATCGCGAGTTCAAACGCCTGCCGCAGCGTCGCGTTCTTGCCGAGTGGCGTATCGGCTTTCGCGCCTGCGCCGACATTGAACATCAAATGCGAGACCGCAAGTCCCTGGCCGGAATGGAGCGTGAGGTTGGGGTCATCACGCACGGTCTTGAGATCGGTTGGCGCTACGCGTTCCGCGAGCTCGAGATCGCCCGCTCGCACCCGCGACAATCTCACAGTCGAGTCGGGCACGTAGTAATAGACGACCTCGTCGTAGCCGACGGCCCCTGCGTTCCAGTAGCCAGGGTACTTCTTGAGCCGAATGAGGTCGCGCGACTTGCGCTCGACAAATTGAAACGGACCCGCACAGACCGGCGCAGCTGAGAATTCGCCGGCTTTCTCCGCGGCGGCCTTTGGCGATACCATCATGCCGGCACGATCGCTGAGATTGGCAAGCAGCGGCACGAAAGGTTCAGACAAGTTGAACTTGACCTTGTCCGCGGCGAGGGCTTCGACGCTCACGATCGGCGCGAGCTCGGCCTTGCGCTTCGAATCCGGCATCGTCTTCATGCGCTCGATATTGAATTTGACCGCCGCCGCATCAAAAGCGGTGCCGTCGTGGAACGTGACGTTCTTGCGCAGGGAAAAGGTTACCGACTTGCCGTCTGCTGCCCAATCCCAGGCCTCCGCCAACTGTGGCACGATCTTGAGATCGGGGGAGATATCGACAAGCTTGTCGCAGAGAGCCGCAAACACGAACCGGCCGGAATAAGTGCCGCTGAGTGCGGGGTCGAGCGCATCAGGATCGTCCTGAATGGCGACCCGCAGTGTTGCCGCACTGGCCGACACAAGGCCGGATCCGATCATCAGAATTGCCGCCAACGCTGTGCCGATCCGCTTCATGCGAATTCCTTTCATCCCCAGGGCTTGTCTGCCGAGGCTCCGCCGCCGAAGCACAAGACAAGCACGTCGAACCGAATTTGTAAACGATCAGAACAAATCGACTTATGGACTAGAAGATAGGCGTACGATGGTACCTTTATCCGGGAAAAATGCGTCAGACAGTGCCTCTTGACGGCTGACTTAAGTCGGCATTAGTTCGGACTGCTGACGAAATGGATTGAGCCTCTATGCCAGATGCCCCCTCGTTGCCTATCCCGCGACAGCAATCCGTGCGCCTCGTCGTCGAGCGCCTGTTGCGTGATCGAGCAGTCTCGCGCGCCGAGCTCGCTCGCAGCACGGGCCTGTCCAAGCAAACAATTTCCGAAGTCATGCGCGACCTCGAACGCGACGGCTGGGTCCGCGAGGACGGACAAATCCAGGGCAGCGTGGGCAGGAGTGCGGTCACCTACGCGTTGCGGCCGGACGCAGCTTTCGTGCTGGGCGTCGATCTGGGCGGCACGAAACTGCACGTTGCGCTTGCCGATTTGCAGGGGGAGATCGTCGCCGAGAGCATCGAGCCGACAACCGGCGACGGTGGTGCTGCCGTGGTCGCTCAGATCGGACGCATGCAGGAGGCTTTGCTTCTGCAAGCATCTGTACCAGTCCAACGTCTGCGCGGCGGCGTGATGGGAAGCCCTGGTATCATCGATCCGGCCTCGGGCAGCATCGTCATCGCGCCCAACATTCCCGGATTGGATAGTCTGGATGTGCGGGCCGCATTGCGCGAGCGACTCGGGATCGATATCGCGATCGAGAACGATGTCAATCTTGCCGCGATTGGGGAGCACTGGCGCGGCAACAGCCGCAAAGCACGCAGCTTCGCCTTCATCGCCCTCGGCACCGGTATCGGCATGGGCATCTTTTCGGACGGCTATCTCGTGCGCGGCGCGCGTGGCGCAGCCGGCGAGATCGCCTATTTGCCACTTGGCGGCGATCCCTACGATACGCGCGGTCTTCGCTTGGGGACGCTGGAAACCGCCGTCGGCAGCGTGGGGATTGTCGAGCGCTATCTCGGACTTGGTGGAATTTCTGGCAGCACGGTGCGTGATGTCTTTGATCGGCTGGATAGCGATGAGGCGGCAAGAATAGCAATCGACGAAGTCAGCCGGATCCTTGCGAGTGCGATTCTGGCCGTGCACAGCGTCCTCGATTCAGAGATCATCATCATGGGCGGCAGCATCGGCGCGCGCCCCGAACTGAAGCTGCGGGTCGACGAGTATCTCGGGCGATGCATGCGCCAGCCTGTTCGGATCGAGCGCAGCGCGCTCGGCAATCGCGCCACGCTGATCGGTGCGGTCGGTAGCGCGATCGATCTTGTGCATCGCTCCCTGTTCGGCATCGGCAGGGAGGCGGGCCCGCTGGCCCTTCCCGCCGTGGCGGCGGATGTTGCGGCATGAAAATCCACCGGGCTCACACCAACGATCGGAGAAGGGCATGAGCTGGGGACAGCGCGATTTCATGCTGCCAGGACGCTCCCTGGCGGTCGGCGACCGGGGCATGGTCGCAACCTCTCACCCCGCCGTCACGCTGGCTGCGGTCGAAATCCTTCGCAGCGGCGGCAACGCCGTCGACGCCGCGATTGCTGCCATCGCGCTTCAGGGTGTCATCGATCCGCACATGACCGGCGTCGGTGGCGACTGCTTTGCGATTTATGCTCCCGCTTCAGGCAATCCCGTCGCCATAAATGGCTCGGGTCGCGCGCCGGCGAAGGCAGAGCCGGGCTGGTTTCGGCGGTGCGGATTGACGTCGATCCCGGATGACTCGCCCCATGCCGTTACAATTCCGGGGGCGGTCGATGCCTGGTGCCGGCTCTCCGCTGATTATGGTTCAAAGGGCCTGGACGAAGTTTTGGCGCCTGCGATCAAGGCGGCCGAGAACGGGTTCGTGGTGACGCCGCGCGCCGCCCTGGACTGGGCGCGCTATGCCAATCGTATCGAGCGCCATGAGACCGGGATGGCGGTGTATCTGCCCGGTGGCGCTGCGCCCGTCGTCGGCGGCAAGCTCAGTCATCCGGCACTCGGCGCCACGTTGCGCCGGATCGCACGTGAGGGACGGACTGCGTTCTACGAAGGATCCGTTGCCGATGAAATCGTCTCGATCTTGAAGGCGCTGGGCGGCCTGATGGAGGCCGAGGATCTGGCGACCGCGAGATCGGACTACGTAACGCCGATCAGTGCCGACTACCGTGATCATCAAATCTGGCAATGTCCGCCGAACGGACAGGGCGTGGCAGCGCTGCTGATCGCGCGAATCCTTTCCGGCTTCGATATGGCCGATCTCGCGCTCGGTGAGGCAGATCGCATCCATCTCCTGGCCGAGGCGACCAAAGCGGCTTACCGGCAGCGCGATGCGCTCGTTGCGGATCCCTCATTCCGCCCCTTCGATATCGACGCATTGCTCTCGGAGGGATCAGTCGCGACATTGCGCTCTCGCATCAGGCGGGAGCGTGCGAGCGCGCCGATGGATTTCGACATGCCCGTTCATCGTGACACTGCCTATGTCGCGGTCGCCGATCGCAACGGCAACATGGTGTCTCTGATCAATTCGCTGTTCTTCGCTTTCGGAAGTGGCATCTACGCGCCCCGCTCGGGCGTGTTGCTTCAGAATCGGGGTTCGGGATTCTCACTCATTGACGGGCACCCCAACGTCATCGCGCCGGGAAAGCGTCCATTCCACACTATCATTCCGGGCCTGCTGGCCAGGCACGGCAAGCCAGTCATGGCCTTTGGCGTGATGGGTGGTCAGTATCAGGCGACAGGACATATGCAGATCCTGAGCGGCATGCTCGACCGCGGTTGGGACATTCAGCAGTCCTCGGATGCGCCGCGCAGCTTTGCATTCGACGGCGTGTTGACGCTCGAACCGACAATTTCCTCCCAGGTCGCTGATGATTTGACCGGTCGCGGCCATCGTGTGATCCGGGCCGACGAACCGCTGGGAGGTTTCCAGGCCGTGCATATCGATCTGTCACGGGGCGTCATGTTCGGAGCATCGGATCATCGCAAGGACGGCATCGCGCTGGCGGCGTGACTGGGTCGAGGGAGAAACGCGATGTTGGATCGGACAAAATGAACGACATCGTCGAACCGATCCTGTCCATTGAGCAGCTGACGCTGGCACTCCCTGCCGGCGCCGATCGCACCTTCGCTGTCGAAGACGTCTCGCTTGCTTTGCACGCGCGGGAGATCCTTTGCGTTGTCGGAGAATCCGGTTCCGGCAAATCGGTCTGCGCCTCTGCCGCGATGGGCCTGCTGCCGCACGCTATTCGTCCAGTTGCTGGAGCCATTCGGTTCGAAGGGCGCGATTTGCTGAGGCTGGCGCCGGCCGAATGGCGGACATTGCGCGGGCGGCGTATCGCAATGATCTTCCAGGAGCCGATGACGGCGCTCAATCCTGTGATCAGGATCGGCGGTCAAATCATGGAGTCGTTCGAGGCGCACGAGCAGCTGACGCCGCCCGAACGGCAGGAACGAGTCCGCGCGCTGCTTGAGGAAGTGGGCTTGCGTGACCCCGAGCGGATCATTCACAGCTATTCGCATCAGCTGTCGGGCGGCCAACGTCAGCGCGCCATGATCGCAATGGCACTGGCGCTCGAGCCATCGGTTCTGGTAGCAGACGAGCCGACCACGGCGCTTGACGTCACCACGCAAGCGCAAATTCTTCGGCTCATCCGCGACATCCAGCAGCGGCGCGGCATGGCGGTGCTTTTCATTACTCATGATTTCGGCGTCGTCGCCGACATCGCGGACCGCGTCGCGGTCATGGAAAAGGGCCGGGTTGTCGAACAGGGGCCGGTCGAAGATGTTCTCACGCGCCCACGCGATCCCTATACGCGCCGGCTTTTGGCCGCCGTGCCGGGTGGAGTTCCGCCACAGCGGACGCCAGTCAAGGACGAGCCGATTGCCTGTGCCACGATCGGACTTGCAAAGACTTATCGAGGCAGCGGATGGTTCAGAGCGCAGACCGACGTCGCAGCCGTCAAGGATGTCAGCTTCGAAATCCGGCGCGGCGAGACGCTCGGCCTAGTCGGAGAGTCGGGCTCCGGCAAGAGCACGATTGGGCGATTGGTGATGCGTCTCACCGACGCCGATGCAGGCGTGGTCCGCATCGGCGAACTTGATTTTTCCAAAGCGCACGGAGCGCGTCTGCGGGCCGCGCGAAAGCACATCCAAATGGTTTTCCAAGATCCCTTTGCCTCGCTCAACCCGCGCCGTCGCGTCGGACGAATCATCGCCGACGGTCCAATTGCGCATGGGGTTCCGCCGGCGCAGGCTTTCACTCGCGCCGAGGAGCTTTTGGCTCTCGTCGGCCTCGATCCGGCCGCCGTGCGACGTTTTCCGCACGAATTTTCCGGTGGTCAGCGCCAGCGGATCGGCATTGCGCGTGCGCTGGCGCTCGATCCTGAGGTCCTGGTCGCAGACGAACCAGTATCTGCGCTCGACGTATCGGTTCAGGCACAGGTGCTGGCCCTGCTCGAGACACTTAAAGAGAAGCTGCGGCTGGCGGTGCTGTTCATCACCCACGATCTCAACGTTGCGGCCCAGGTCTGCGACCGGATTGCCGTGATGCGCCTTGGCGAAATCGTGGAGATCAGGCCGACCGCAGATTTGCTCAATCGGCCGGAGCATCCTTATACGCAGGCATTGCTGGCCGCGGTGCCGGGGCGGCAACGCAAAGCCCCGGACCGACCTAAGCCCATACCATCATCGAAGGAGGTCTGATATGCAGAAGCTCACCGAACTTCCGATACTGCGTGTCGGGCTCATTGGCAGCGGCTTTATCGCCGCATTCCATCTGCAGTCCATGCTCGGCGTGCGCAATGTCAGCGTCGGCGGCGTGTACAGCCGCTCCGCGGAGCGGCGTGCGCGTATTGCCGACAAGGCGCGCAGTCTTGGCCTTGGACAGGCGCGTGTGTTCGACAGCATCGAAGCGATGGCCACTTCCGGAGAGGTCGATGCGCTCTGGCTGCTGACACCGAACGACACGCGTCTCGACATCATGCGTGAGATTCACCGGCTGACCAAGGCTGGAGCCCCATTGCGCGCCGTCGCATGTGAAAAGCCGTTGGCCCGCACGCTTGCGGAGGCGCGGGAAATGCGCAGGCTTGCCGAAGATGCAGGCCTGCTCCATGGCTATCTGGAGAACCAGATATTTTCGACTGCGGTGATTCGTGGCAAGGACATCATTTGGCGACGGGCCGTCCCTGGGAGCGGCCGCCCTTATCTTGCTCGCGCGGCGGAGGAGCATTCGGGACCGCACGAGCCGTGGTTCTGGCAGGGCGACAAGCAGGGTGGCGGAGTTCTTTCCGACATGATGTGTCATTCGGTCGAGGTCGCACGTTTCATGCTGACTGCGCCCGGTGCGAACCGCCAATCCCTGCGGCTGGTCAGCGCCAGCGCCACTACGGCCAACCTAAAATGGACACGGCCCCATTATGCCGCCGACCTCAAGAAACGAATGGGAATCGATTTTGCAAAGCGTCCCGTCGAGGATTTCGCGCGCGGCATCCTTACGATGGAAGATGCGGACGGACACCAATTAATGATCGAGGCGACGACCTCGTGGGCTTACGTTGGCGCCGGGCTGCGTATCCAGCTCGAGCTGCTCGGCCCCGAATATTCGATGGAGTTCTCATCGCTTTCAACCGGGCTCAAGGTCTTTCTTTCGCGCACGCTGACTGGGTCCGAAGGCGAGGATCTCGTCGAGAAGCAGAATGCCGAACAAGGCTTGATGCCCGTGGTCGAGGACGAAGCCGGTATCTATGGTTACACAGACGAAAACCGTCATATGGTCGAAGCATTCAGACTTGGTACGAGCCCTGCCGAGACTTTCGACGACGGAGTGGGAGTTATGGAAATGCTCATGGGACTCTATCGTTCGGCGGAGCTCGGACGGACGGTGCATTTCCCGGACTCCGAGCTCGAGCACTACGTGCCGCTCGTGGCTCGGTGAGCGCAGGGTACCATCAGAATCTTGATCTGACTCCTGCTGATTTCGCGTTCAAAATCGTCTGGCCGACCCTGATCGATCAGATGCCGCGTCTGTGGCGGATGGCGAAGCCCGGTCTGGACGATGTGAAGCGAGCCAATTTCGTCGGTCAGCTGATGGCAGCCCGAGCCCAAGGACGACCGTCGGCTGCTCGCCTGTTGATGCAGCACCACGGCAGCCGTTCGTCGTCCCACGCGCAATGGCTTTCGGAGGCGTGCCCGCATGGGTGCTGCCCAATCCTAGCGAACTCAATCGAGGCTTCAGCCTCGATGCGCTTCCCGGGCCGAGATCGAGTACCGCCCAATTCCGCACAATTCATCAACTCAGATTGATTGTCGGTTAGGATCCGGAGCTCGGCGGGATGATTTCGATAGGCGACGGTTCATTGTCGAAGTCGAATGCAAAGGACAGCGTGTATCTCTTGAACGGCGCCGGATCATTGGCAAGCGCAGGACGTTCGAAGCCCCTGGATGATAACAACTTGATCGACGCCACGTTCTCCAGATGACAAAGGGTCTGAAGCCCTAAGGATCCGCTCTGCCTTGCCGAGGCAATCAGGGCGTCAAGTATGGACCCACCAATACCCCGGCGGAATTTGCTTGGGGTGACCCCGTATTCAACGTAGGAGTACCCGGTCGATATTGAATCAAGATAGGCTCCATAACCAAGCGGCCCGGTTTGATCCTGAGCAATCAGAATGCATCCACGGCCCGCATTGTGGAACTCAAACTTCTTTGGCACCGCGAGGGCCAAGAGTGCGCCTTTCTGAGCATCATCGCCCATCCCGCGATTGAAGCTAGGGTCCGTTACAAGCTGGACTAGCCAAACAGCGTCGGAATCGGAGGCCCGGCGAATTTGGATCATTACCCAATTCTCAGTGTATCGTCGCGGGCGCGCTTCGTCGCTTCGATCGTTCTCGCAAACAACACTTGTAGGGTTTCGGCTGAAAGATCGAATTCAGGTTTCAAGACACTCGCCGCATTGATGACTGTGCCAGTGGCAATTAGCCAGCGCGTCGCCAATCGAGCAGTTCGATCCTCCGAGCATAAACCGTACGAACCCGTGAAGTTCTTCCAAATATCTAGAACTCCTGGAGGGTTCAGAATATCTAGCCAAGTACCCATCTTGGCCAAGTCACCCCAATATGGCCCAACGCCGCAATCGTCCCAATCGAAGATATGGGCGCACTCCTGGTCGATGTGAACATTGCTGACCCGAAAGTCCCCGTGGCAGAGTCCTCGCCCCAGGATGACGTGGTCCGCGCCAGCGCGAAGCAGTTCGTCCAAGCATGCGGACAACTCGAAAGAGACTTCCCGCCCGTCGGCAGAATGGCCCGCAATCTGAGCAAGCGCAGCTGTTAGTTCGTTAGGGTCGTATAGCTGCCTACCTGGCGAGCGCGATGTCAAATGGGCCTGTCGATGCAGTTCCGCTAGTGCGCGTCCGGCAACTCGAAAATCGTGAGCTGTATATTCCATGGGTCTTCCAGGCGCGCACGGATAGAGTGCGAAAAGGCGGCGCCCTCCCATGCCGAAGTCCAACTCCAACGCGGTATTTCCGTCTCGGCTTCGAAGCGGCCGGATCACTCGAAGGAATGACGTTTCGACAATGGCGCCGAGGATCGAATGCTCCGCCAGGACATCTGCCTTGGAACGACCGCTCACTCGGTAGACACGTCCAAAGTATTTCATCCCGTCGCGGGCTTCGACGGCCAGTGTCCAGTTCAGGCCGTTGACGACTGTCGTCAGCTCGCCAATAATTCCGTAGTGCTCTTTGCAGAAGTCGCTCAGGTACGTTGTAGCTTTTGGATCTTCGTCGAGATTCATCATCGATACTCCGCGTGCATGGAGTTTTCCAGATAGGCCAGCGCGTCCGACTAGCAGAGTTGCCGTGCGAACCGTTCTGCCCATAAGACTCTCACCAAGGCGCTTGTCGCAGAAAACTCCCGCGTATCAGCCACTTCGTGCAGAAGAGCCACGACTGCCTCCTGAGAGACCAATCCAAAGTCAGCCAACGCACACGACTCTAGTTGTGATGAGAGTTGGGCGACTTGGTTCGCGATCGCCGCCGGCAAGATGAATTCGAAGGACTCCTTCTCATAGTTTCGCGGAAATAGCGCCAGGTGCGTACGACGGTGCAGATAAGAGCGAAGGATTTGCTTGTCAGATCGATATTCGTAGGGGAGCTCTGCCGAAAACCTGACCAACTTGGGATCGCTCAAAGGATTCACCGGCCAGAGCCCTCTGATCGCGAGCGGGCGTGCTTGGCAGAGATTGGCCAACAGAGTTGTTGCCGGAACCACACCCGCCGGCGCCACAAATAGGAAAGAAGAACGAGCAGCCTCAAGGCCACGCCTTGTCAATAGTCCCTCGGCTCGCTCGACCGCAGTATCAAAGGATTTTAGAAGGGGAAATCCCGTTTCTGTTTCTTCTCCAGAGTAGCATACACACAGTTCATCGCCACCTATTCCAGACCACACTGTATCGCAACCGGCGGCACGAAACGTATTCCAGAGTGACTCGAACGCTTCAAGGTAATGCTCTGAGAGGAGTGGCAAGCGACAGTTCGGGCCGAGATCTAAGTTGATCATTGGTACATGGTCCTGCATGTCGATCGTGTAATCGCAGCAGTTTAGAATAGCTAAAAGCCGGTTCCTTCTGCCACTTTGCGCGGGACTCCTCTCATCACCGAGTAGGATACCTCCACATGTTATCGAGCCAAAGCCCTGAGCTAATGGCCATCGCGACACAGGCAGAATCCATTCCTCCGCTCAATTCTACCGCATTTCTGCCGATACTCGATGCCCGCGAGAAGACCGCTTTGCTCAGGATGCGACTGAACTCGTCGGTTGCGTCAACGTCCTCTGGCAACGACTGCGGAGACGGCGGCAATCCATTCGACCCGTATTCAAACCGCGTTTCACTTCCGTCAACATAGAGTTTGGCGCCAGCAGTCAGGAGATTTACACCAAGGCAGGGCTGCCGCGCAGAATAGCACGCCTTCATAGTCAGATGATGGGCAAGCACTTCCGCATCAAGCAGGCGCGACTCATGCAAAAAATCAGCGAAATCCCAGGAGAGTGTAACAGAGCGCCAACGCTCCTTCACAGAGAAGTAGATCGGCAAACTTCCCAACTGGCCGGCCCGCACTCGCAATCGACCGCCACGGTAGGCAACTTCAAGCAAAACGAAGTCGAGGGCCAGTTCAAGCACTCTTGATAAAGTTGCTGAAATCGATCAACAGGGACATCCGAAATCACGGTTATCGCAGAGCAGGCTTGGCCATTGCCATCGGTTTGGAAACGCTCTCGGACGACAAAGAACCATTGGCCAGCGCTCCGAACCAAAACGCTCTCAACGTTGCTATGTACAAATGGGTGGATGTAACTTTCCGAAATTGACACTGATTGACCAGCCACGGTCGGAATGTTGTCCGCGAGATCGCCAATCTTCAGTTCAGCTTTAAGCATTGATAACTCCGCCGCCCCTCACTCAAGGGGCGGCTTCCAAATCAGAAACCGAGTAGCGCGGCCTAGAAATAGCCCAACAGTTTGCTGTCGTTCGGTAGAAAAGTTTTGCCTCCCTTGACAGCTGGAGGCGGCGTCAACGGAAGGGGCAGGTCGCTGGCATCCGAACGACTCTCATTGGAGCCAACTTTCGGAACTCGGGCCGTTCGGGAGCACTCTTGACCTAACAGCGGAGGGGCAAAATGGGAGTGCGAGCAAATGTTTCCCTCTGCGAGGGGTGCCGCCAGATGCGGCGTGCGGGTCACCTCGGACGTTCCGCCTTATCTGCCACCATGTCGGATCGCGCCGGCGCGACTTTCATATCGTTCAACCGGGCGCGCACCTCCGGTGTCAGGCCCGGGAAAGATGCTACCGGCGTGAAGTCCGGGGTCTGGTCGTTGCCGACCCGTATGCCGGAATAGGCGACGAGTCCATCGGCGGTGGCGAGCACGTCCCCTGTGCGCAAGGAGCCGTCCATCGCGAGATCGACTGACGCCAGGCCGCCGGGATCGTGGCCGTTGCAGGTACAATCGGCCCGCAGTGCCTTCCGATAGGCAAAGGCGTTTTCGCTATCGGCGTAGCGTTCACCGGTTGCGGCATAGGCGCTGTCGATGCTGGCCCCGACAAAAACCCTGGTCGGGCTTGCCGGACAGAAGGCTTGGCACATCTGCGCCGGTGAGGCTTCACCGCGCATCAGCGGAAAATACTTGCCGTCGCAACTGCGCACGCAGAAGGCAGGTCCCGCGCTTGCGACTGCCGGCCGAGGCGACGATGATTGCGGATTATTGTTGAAAAGATTGCCGAAGAACTGGTGCTGTTGCTTCTGGCTGCCGCCGAAAAAGAAATCAAGCAAGCCTTCGGCCAAACTCATTTCGGGCGTCAGTGCCACCGGGGCAACGATGGCGGCAACAAGAGCGCAGCGCAGCTTGCTCTGAAAGGACAATTCGACACGCAATCCTTGCTCCACCCGACGCTTGAGCACCAAAAGATGGATGAGAAACGCGCTCTAAACGGGGCGAAGAAGGGGAAAGAACTAGGCGAGCGGGTACGGCAAGCGCCACAATTTCGGTTGCGTTTCTTAAAAACTGCCGTCTCGATCTCGTGCTGCTCGCCGCGATCAACGTTCAAGGTTGTCGCCGAGGAGCCCGACGCATCGACGTCGCTTCCGCATTGTGGTGTGTACACTACATGTGCATCTGATCGCAGACAAGATGAGCGGGCCTCGCCGAATGCGAGGGACGGGCCGATCGCCAAGGTCCGACGTCATTTCATCCCGTGGAAGGTCAAGATCGTCCGCATGCGATCGGCCGCACGGTCCGGATCCGCAAGCAACCCGACCGAAGCGGCAAGCCGGAAGACACGACAAAGGTGCAGGATGGAGCGGGCTCCTTGCTGAGCTCCGAGCATCGTGAAGTGATCCTGGTGGCCGTTCAGATAGGCTAGGAACACGATGCCTGTCTTGTAGTATTGGGTCGGCGCCCGAAACAGCTCGCGCGAGAGCGTAACGGTTGGATCAATGATCTCACGGAAAGCCTTGGTGCCGGCCGCTCCATCCTCGTTTCTTAGCGCGAGCAGGGCAGCGGACGCGATCGGCGCGATCGCGTCGAAGATGCCCAGCAAGGCATGGCTGTACCCCTGATCGTCTCCAGCAATGAGCTCGGGATAATTGAAGTCATCGCCAGTATACATTTTGACCCCAGGAGGCAGTTGTCTGCGCATGGCAATCTCGTGCTCTGCGTTGAGAAGCGAGATCTTGATGCCCTCAACCTTCTTGACGTTGTCCGCGATTATTCCAAGGCAGACCTCCATTGCCGCGGCAACGTCGTGATGCCCCCAATAGCCGGCGAGCGCCGGATCGAACATGTCGCCGAGCCAGTGTAGGATCACGGGCTGGTCCGCTTCGGCGAGCATTCGCCTGTAGACTTCCACATAGTCGGCGGGCCCGCGTGCTGCGCGTACCAAGGCCCGGCTGGCCATGATGATCACGCGGCCGCCAACGCCCTGAACGAATGAAAGTTGATCCGAATAGGCCCTCAGCACCGCATTGAGATCCGCTCCTACAGGATCGATGTGATCCGTGCCGACGCCAGAGAAGACGATGGCCCCAGGTCGCCTCTTAGCGCTTTCGACCGTGTTGCGGATCAATATCTGTGCGGACGGCCAATCAAGGCCCATGCCGCGCTGTGCCGTGTCCATCGCCTCGGCAACGCCCAATCCGAGATCCCAGAGGTAATCTCGGAAGCGCTGGGTGGCTTCGAAATCGATGGCGATATCGCGCATCGGAGAGATGTCGGCCCACGGGTCGGAAACGACATGTCCCGCAGAGAGGGCGACGCGCCCCAGAGGCTGGCTCGGTTTGGCCGTTCGCCATGTTGCGGGCGCGGGCATCGCGAATTCTTCGAAGCGGCCATTATCACCTGGCAGTCGAATGACAGTCATTTTGCGCTACCTCCTTCGTCCAGATGTTCTGCAGCGGGCGAGCAGGGTCGTTCCGCCTTCCTGCACGACTGTTCCATCCTGCTTCATGACTCGGAATGCGGGGGCGGCGAGATCCTCGAACCAATATTCACCGGCCGGGAGAGGGCGCCGGGGCTCGGCCATCACAGGCTCCTGAGTGCAAGGCCGCCATCGACGCGAACGACTTCGCCGGTCGAATAACCAAGCTGGCCGCTCGCCAACATGGCCGCTGCCCTTCCGATGTCGTCGGGCTCACCCCAGCGCTTGATCGGGGTCAGTCCTTCGGCGATGAGGCGATCATATTTTTCTCTCGCGACCGCAGTCATCTGGGTGCGTATAATTCCGGGCCGAATCTCGTACGATCCGATGCCATGCTCGGCGAGTCGGATCGCGAAGAGCTGGGCCATCATGGAAAGCCCCGTTTTGGAGATGCAGTACTCTCCGCGGTCGATCGACGCGAACTCCGCATTGATCGACGAGACGGTGATGATGCTGCGGAATGACGATGAATTCGCTTCGATCATTCGCCGTGCGATCTCCTGAGTTAGAAAGAGCGGGCCACGCAGGTTGATATTCATGACGCGGTCATAGCTCTCCGGCGTCATCTTCAAGAGATCATCGCGGACCCTCACGGACACACCAGCATTGTTGACGAGGCAGTCGATACCGCTGAAGGCATTCCAGGCTTCATGCACGAATTGAGGGTGCTGCTCGATCCGAGAAATATCCAGCGCGACAGGCTTTGCTTCCCTGCCTGTTTCGCGGATGGCTGCCACCGTCTCGACGAGACCTTCCGAGCCGGGTAGGTCATTCGCAATGATAGTGAAGCCGGCTCTTGATAGCGCGAGCGCGATGGCGCGCCCAATACCGCGCCCTGCTCCCGTCACCAAAGCGCTAGGTCGTGGCTGATTGTCCATACCGGTTTCCTTCCACGCGCTCGAGCCAATTTGGAACGTTCTATAATATAAAATTCGGAGATTCGAGGTTTGAATTCCGGATTCACTGATTTTATAGCCCTTGCGCCATGTCGAGAATAGGAGTATTGGAACGTTCCAAATTCCGGGAGGCTCGCGAAGGGCATGGCGCGTGTGGGGCGCAAGACTCGTGCGGTGACGATCCTCGACATTGCCAAGTCGGCGGGCGTGTCGAAGTCGACGGTGTCGCTTGTGCTCAAGAGAAGTCCTCTCGTCAAAGAGGAGACGCGTCAGCGCGTGGCAGGGGCGATGGACGCTCTCGGCTATGTCTACAACCGCGGTGCCGCGAGCTTGCGGCGCGCGAGGGCCGACATCGTTGGAATGGTCATTAATGACCTGTCGAACCCGTTTTTCGCAGAGCTTGCCATTGGCATCGAGCGCGCCCTGCAAAACTCCGGCTTTGTTCCGTTCATCGCCAATACCGCTGAAAGCGTCGTCCGGCAGGCTGAGGTGGTGCGCTCAATGCGGGAGCATGGCGCCGCCGGTCTGATCCTCTGTCCGGCGCTCGACACTGACGTGGCGGAAATCTCGCGGCTCGAGGTGCGTCTACCCATCGTGCTTGCGATCCGGCGGATCATCGGAACCCGGGCGTCGCTGGTGGTTTCCGACAATCTGGCCGGTGCAGCGCGAGCGACCGAGCATCTGATCGAGCTCGGCCATCGCGATATTGCTTTCGTCGGCGGCGTCGGCCGGATGGTCGTTTTCCAGGACCGCGTTGCCGGGTTTGCCGGCGCGATGGAGAAGGCGCGACTTGCCGTCGAGCCCGCGCGGACCATTGAGAGCATGCCAACGAAGGATGGCGGCTTCGACGCCATGAAGCGTTTGCTGTCGTTGGAGAGGCGACCAACAGCGGTGGTTTGCTTCAACGACGTCGTGGCCATCGGCGCGATGTTGGCGATCGCACGACAGGGGCTGACCGTCGGACGCGATGTTGCCGTCGTCGGTTTCGATGATACCACCGAGGCCCGTCATGTCTCTCCCGCTCTGACCACTGTGTCGGTCGATGCTGGCAGTCTCGGAGAGCGCGCCGCGCAGATGCTGCTGAGGCAGATCAACGAGGGCGAGCGTCGTCTCGAGAGTTATGTGGGCGAAGCGCGGTTGGTCGTTCGGGAGAGTTGTGGGGCGGATTTCAAACGGAGGATTGCATCTTGAGTGACCTGCGTTGGGGATTGATCGGTGCAAGTACAATCGCGCGCGAGTGGATGATCGAGGCCATCCGCGGAGCGGGCGGCGAGGTGGTGGCTGTGATGAGCAGCGATCCGGAGCGCGGGCAGCGATTTGCCAGCGAGAACGGGATCGCGACAGCAACAACCAGCCTCGACGCGTTGCTCGGAAGCGGTATCGATGCGGTCTACATCTCGACAACAAATGAGCACCATTGTTCGCAAACGCTGGCCGCGGCCGCGGCCGGCAAGCACGTGCTGTGCGAGAAGCCGCTCGCGTTGAGCTTGGCGGACGCAAGGCGAATGGTCGCGGCCTGCAAGGCGGCGGGCGTGCAGATGGGGACAAACCATCATCTGCGCAACGCGGCCACCCATCGCGCAATTCATGCCGCGATCAAGGCGGGCCACATTGGCAAGCCTCTGTTCGCCCGCGTGTTTCATGCGGTCTATCTTCCGCCGCACCTGCAGGGCTGGCGGATTGAGAGGCCGGGAGCGGGCGGCGGCGTCGTGCTCGACATTACCGTTCATGATGCCGATACCATGCGTTTCGTGCTCGACGACAATCCTGTCGCCGTGACGGCGATGACGTCGCGGGGTGGTTTGGGCCGGGCAGGACTCGAAGACGGCGTCATG
Source organism: Bradyrhizobium sp. CCBAU 45384 (assembly GCF_028128665.1). Classification (NCBI taxonomy): domain Bacteria; kingdom Pseudomonadati; phylum Pseudomonadota; class Alphaproteobacteria; order Hyphomicrobiales; family Nitrobacteraceae; genus Bradyrhizobium; species Bradyrhizobium sp. CCBAU 45384. The sequence continues at coordinate 26,429 of NZ_LBIZ01000088.1, read as the reverse complement.
GGGGTGGTGCGCTTCGAAAGCGGGCTGATTGCTCAGTTCCACGACGCCTTCACGACCAGATACGCGGTAACCGGCTTCGAGGTCCACGGCGAAGAGGGATCGCTGATCGGGACAGACTGCATGACCCAGCAGCCCAAAGGCGAAGTCCTGCTGCGCACCAAAGACGGCGAGAGGCAGCTCACGATCGCGCACGAGAATCTCTATCTGCGGGCGGTACGCCTGTTCGGCGACGCTGTTGCTGCTCGTGGCGCGCCGTCGGCTACGGGCGAGGATGGAATCAAGTCCTTGAGCGTCGCGTTGTCGACGCGCGAGGCTGCACGAACGGGACGCGAGACTTCCATCGATCTGACGATCTGAGGCGGATATGGCACGAACGAAGGTCTTGAGCGCTTCGGAGGCGGCCCGTCTAATCCCCGATGGCGCCGTGGTGACGGTCTCTTCGTCGTCAGGGCTGGGCTGCCCGGACGCGGTGCTCGCCGCGATCGGCGCAAGATTTGATGCCGAAGGCCGCCCGCGCAACCTGACGACGCTGCATCCGATCGCTGCCGGTGACATGTGGGGCGTCAAAGGCATCGATCACGTCGCAAAGCCTGGATGCCTCAGGAGGGTCCTGGCCGGCTCTTATCCGTCCGGCCCTTCCTCAGCGGCTCCCCCTGCGATTTGGGAGATGATCTCCGGGAATACCATTCCCGCCTACAACGTGCCGTCGGGAATCCTTTTCGACATGCATCGTGAAGCCGCAGCGAAGCGCCCGGGCGTGCTGACGAAGGTCGGCATGGACACCTTCGTCGACCCGACGCGCGAGGGCTGCGCGATGAACGCCAAGGCCGTCGCCGAGCCGATCGTCAGTCGTGTGAACTTCGCCGGCGAGGATTGGTTGTTCTTCCCGAGCATCGTTCCGCAGGTAGCCATCATTCGCGCCACCACTGCGGACGAGCGCGGCAACCTCTCCTATGAGCACGAGGGCGGCATTCTCGGGCCGCTCGATCAGGCGCTGAGCGTGCGCAACAATGGCGGCCTCGTGATCGCCCAGGTCAAGCGCCTCGCGGCTGCCGGCACCTTGCGTCCTCACGACGTCGTCGTGCCCGGGGTACTCGTCGACGTCATCGTCGTGGCCCCGGACCAACTGCAGACCACGAACACGCCCTATGAGCCCGCGATTTCCGGCGAGATATTTCGGCCGATCGCCTCGTTCGAGACGCCGAAATTCGACGTCGGCAAAGCCATCGCGCGCCGCGTCGCGATGGAGCTACGCGACGGCGATGCGGTCAACATCGGGTTCGGCATTTCGGCCAACGTCCCGCGTATTCTGATCGAGGAAGGCCGGCACGGCGCGGTCACCTGGGTGATCGAGCAGGGCGCCATCGGCGGCATTCCGCTGCTCGATTTCCAGTTCGGCTGTGCGTCCAATGCCGAGGCCATCGTCCAGTCGCCACATCAATTCACTTATTTCCAGGGCGGCGGTTTCGACATGTCGCTGCTCTCGTTTCTGCAGATCGATCGCTCGGGTTCGGTCAACGTTTCGAAGCTCGGCCTCCGTCCCCATGTGACGGCCGGGGCTGGCGGCTTTGTCGACATCACGGCGCGAGCCAAGCGCATCGTGTTCTCGGGTTATTTCACCGCGGGCGCAGGGCTCGAGATCGCGGACGGCTCATTGCGGATTGCCAGGGAAGGCAAGGTCAGGAAGCTCGTCAACGAGGTCGAGCAAGTGTCCTTCTCGGGCAGGCGGGCGGTCGCGCAGGGGCAGGAGATTGTCTACGTCACCGAACGCTGCGTCCTGAGGCTCGAACCAGAGGGCGTCACCGTCGTCGAGATCGCGCCCGGTGTTGACTTGCAGCGCGATGTGCTTGCACAATCAGAGTTTGATCTACGAGTTAGCGGCAATCTGAAGTGGATGTCGGCCGCGCTGTTCCATCCCGAACCGATTGGCCTTGAATTGCGGAGGGCAGCTTGAGCCCATTTGTCGAATTGACCTTCCAGGGATCGATCGCCCGCCTCGGCCTCAAGCGCCCCGACAAGCTCAATGCGCTTGATCGCGACATGGTCGAGGCGCTCGGCGAGGCGGCGCGGGCCATCGAGGCCTCGCGCGAGACCCGCGTGGCGATCCTGTTCGGCGAAGGCAAGGCGTTTTGCGCCGGCGGTGATATCGCGGCCTGGGGCGGCCTGCCGGCGCTCGACATGTGGCGCGATTGGACGCGCGCGGGTCATCGCGCGTTCGAGGCGCTGGCCCGCCTGCGCGTGCCGCTCATTGCAGCGCTCACCGGCCACGCCTTCGGCGGCGGACTGGAACTCGCCGCGGTGGCGGACGTGCGCATCGCCGAGCGCGGCATCAAGCTGGGGCTTCCGGAGACGGGACTGGGCATGGCGCCGGGCTGGTCGGGAACGCAGCGCCTGGTTCGCCGCTTCGGTGCCTCCGTCGTGCGGCGCATGGCGCTCACGGGTTGTCTGTTCACGGCCGAAGAAGGCTGCGAGCTCGGCCTGGTCGACGAAGTGACCGACGGTGGCCAGGCGCTGAAACGTGCCGAGAGTCTGGCGTCTGATGTTGCCGCGCGCGGCCCGCTCGCCGTGCAGATCGTCAAGGCCATGATCAATGCGGCCGAAGGGGAGGACAGGGACGCCCCTATCGAAGGGCTTGCCGGCGCGCTCACCGCCACCACCGATGATCTCGCCGAGGGCATTGCCGCCTTCAGGGGCAAGCGTGCCGCTCGTTTTGTTGGACACTAGGAAAGGAGCTTTGAAGGCGGGCCGCTTCTGGTGGGTTTCGGCGGCAACCGCAGACGACAACGATAAAGAGATTCAAGAGCCGAACAGGCCTCTCGAAACGGTGCCGGACCGCTTCCGGCAGGAAACGACCAAAAAAGGGAAGGGACACGCGTATGAAGTTCCGCGCATTTCTGATCTCGACGGCTTTGACTGCCGTCACCATCAGCTATGGGACGCTGGCGCACGCGGCGGACGTCAAGGAAGTGCAGATGCTGCATTGGTGGACGTCAGGCGGCGAGGCCGCCGCACTCGACGTCATCAAGCAGGCCGTGGCCAAGCAGGGATATGCCTGGAAGGACGTGCCGGTCGCCGGCGGCGGCGGTGGCGCCGCAATGACAACGCTGAAGGCCAACGTCGCCGCGGGCAATCCGCCGACCGCGTCGCAGATCCTCGGCTACTACGCACTCGAGTATGCCGAACAGGGCTCGCTCGCCGATATTTCGTCGCTTGCGGGCAAGGACGGCTGGGACAAGGTTGTGCCGGCTGCACTGCAGAAGTTTGCCAAGACCAACGGCAAATGGGGTGCCGTTCCGATCAACATTCATTCCGTCAACTGGATCTGGCTGAATAAGGCCGTGATGGAGAAGATCGGCGGTACGGAGCCGAAGAGCTTTGATGAGTTCGTTGCGCTGCTCGACAAGGCAAAGAAGGCAGGCGTCATTCCGCTCGCGCTCGGCGGCCAACCCTGGCAGGAGGCGACGATGTTCGATTCGATCGTCGCCTCGACCGGCGGCACCGATTTCTACAAGAAGGCTTTCGTAGACCTCGACGAAGGCGCGCTCAAGTCCGATACGATGAAGAAGGCGTTCGACAACCTGGCCAAGCTGCGAGACTACGTCGACCCGAACTACACCGGACGCGATTGGAATCTCGCTACCGCCATGGTGATCAAGGGCGACGCGCTCGTGCAGGTGATGGGCGACTGGGCTAAGGGTGAGTTCGCGGCAGCGCACAAAGAGGCGGGAAAGGACTACCTCTGCTACCGCTTCCCGGGCACCGACGGCTCCGTCTTCTACAACTCCGACATGTTCGCATTCTTCAAGGTCCCGGCGGATCGCCAGGCCGCGCAACTTGCGCTCGCGCAGGTGACGATGAATCCTGACGTCCAGTCGGCGTTCAATGTCATCAAGGGCTCCGTCCCGGCGAGAACGGACGTTTCCGACGCCGCTTTCGACATGTGTGGCAAGAAGGGTATCGCGGACGTCAAGGCGGCCAATGCAAAGGGAACGTTCTTCGGCTCGCTCGCTCAGAACTACGCCCAGCCGCCGGCCATCGCCACGGCTTACTACGATGTCGTGACGAAGTTCATGCATGGCGGGATCAAGACGTCGGACATCGCCGTGACTGAGCTCGTGAAGGCAATCAACGCCGCCAAATAATGGTTCGGCGACTCCTCTCCCGTCTGCGCTGCTCCGCGAACGGGAGAGAGGCCGTCGAAATCAAAGCAAGTCATCGTTGCGCCTGCGTCGCCGCCCAGGGCTCATCGCGGCGAGGGGCGTGGCTTTCGGAGGATCATCATGACCGCGATGACCGAGCGCGAAGCGACAACCGCGATGACCCGGCGGAAGCTCGGCCCGTCTCTGCGCGGACGGTTCCAGGACTGGTTGCCACGGCTTGTACTGGCGCCGTCATTCCTGCTCGTGCTGCTTTTCGTCTATGGCTTCAATCTCTGGACCCTGTTTCTGTCGTTCACGAGCTCGAAGGCGTTTCCGACTACCAACCTCATCGGCTTCACCAACTATTTGAGGCTGTGGAACTGGACCTTCGAGACCGACCCGCCATCGAACTGGTACACCGCGCTCGTCAACATGGGTCTGTTCGGCGGCCTCTACATCTTCTTCTGCCTGTTCCTCGGCCTGCTGTTGGCGATCCTGCTCGATCAGAAGATTCGCGGCGAAGGCATTTTGCGGCCGATCTATCTCTATCCGCTGGCGCTGTCGTTCATCGTCACCGGCACGGCCTGGAAGCTGTTCCTGGATCCGCGCATCGGGCTCGAGAACGCCTTGCACGACTGGGGATGGACCAGCTTCCATTTCGACTGGGTCGTCGATCCCAGGATGATGATCTATTGCGTCGCGATCGCTGGGATCTGGCAGAGCTCGGGCTTCGTCATGGCGATGTTTCTCGCCGGGCTTCGCGGCGTTGACGGCGAAATCCTCAAGGCTGCGCAGATCGACGGTGCATCGACCTACCAGACTTATCGCCGCATCGTCATTCCGATCATACGTCCCGTCTTCTTCTCGGCCCTCATCGTGCTGGCCCACATGGCGATCAAGTCGTACGACCTCGTGCTGTCGGTGACCGGCAAGAATCCCGGCGGGGCCGCGGAGCTACCGTCAACCTTCATGTACTCCTACACGTTCACCCGCAACCAGATGGCGATCGGATCGGCCAGCGCGGTGATCATGCTGATGACGATCGCGGCGATCATGGTTCCCTATATCTATTCGGAAACCAGGGAGCAGAACCGATGAGCGCCGCCGATCTGGTCACGTCAACGTCGTCGCGCCGCGGTCCCGGCCATTCGCGGACGACCCGCATCGTCATCTATGGTCTGCTGTTTCTGTTTGCGCTCGTCTATCTCGTGCCGCTTCTGGTCATGGTGATGACGTCACTCAAGCCGCTTGACGAGGTCACCGGCGGCAACATGTTCGCTCTCCCGCGGCACCTGACGTTCGCGCCCTGGTCGATGGCATGGGGCGAGGCACGCATCGGAGTGTCGGACACGCGCGGGATCAGCGGCTATTTCTTCAACTCGGTCAAAATGGTCGTTCCGGCCGTCCTGATCTCGACTCTGCTCGGTGCATTGAACGGCTACGTCCTCACCAAGTGGAGCTTTCCCGGCCACAAGCTTGTGTTCGGGATGATGCTGTTCGCCTGCTTCATCCCGTTCCAGTCGGTCATCATCCCGATGGCCGTGATCCTTGGCATGCTCGGCCGCATCGGAGTCAATCTCGCTGACTTGACCGGCTGGTCGTTCGGTCTCGGCAACGCGACCGTCAATCTGGTGATCGTGCACGTCATCTATGGGCTGGGATTCACCACCCTGTTCTTCCGCAACTATTACGCGGCGTTTCCGTCCGAGCTGGTCAAGGCCGCCATGATCGACGGGGCAAGCTTCTTCCAGATCTTCCGCCGGATCCTGCTGCCGAACTCCACGCCGATCATCATCGTCACCGTGATCTATCAGTTCACCAATATCTGGAACGACTTCCTGTTCGGCTCGACCTTTGCGGCCGGCGACACCGCGCCGATGACGGTCGCGCTGAACAATCTCGTCAACACCTCGACGGGGGTGGTCGAATACAACGTCAACATGGCGGCCGCGATCATCGCCGCGGCACCGACGCTGCTCGTCTATGTCATTGCCGGTCGATATTTTGTCCGCGGCCTGATGGCTGGCGCCGTAAAGGGATGAAGAAATGGCCACGCTTGAGATCAACTCGCTTCGCAAGCGCTTCGGGACGATAGAGGTTCTGAAGGGGATCGATATAACGCTCGAGAAGGGAGGCTTTCTGGTTCTGGTCGGCCCGTCCGGCTGCGGCAAGTCGACCCTGCTCAACACCATTGCGGGCCTGGAGGGGATCTCTTCGGGTGAGATCCGCATCGGCGGTGCTGTTGTCAACGACCTGCACCCGTCAAAACGGGACATCGCGATGGTGTTCCAGTCCTATGCGCTGTACCCGAACATGTCGGTGGCCGAGAACATCGGGTTCGGCATGGAGATGCGCGGTGTTCCTCGAGCGGAGCGCGACCAGGCGGTCGCTTCTGTCGCGAGGACGTTGCAGATCGAACATCTCCTATCGCGCCGACCGAGCCAGCTCTCCGGCGGACAGCGACAGCGGGTCGCGATGGGACGGGCGCTCGTCAGGCGGCCCAGTGTCTTCCTGTTCGACGAGCCGTTGTCGAACCTCGATGCCAAGCTGCGCGTCGACATGCGGGTCGAGATCAAGCGTCTGCATCAGACGACCGGCACGACGATCGTTTATGTCACGCACGATCAGATCGAGGCCATGACGCTGGCGACCAAGATCGCAGTGCTCAAGAATGGCGAACTGCAGCAAGTGGGAAGCCCCAGCGAAATCTATAATCGTCCCGCCAACATGTTCGTCGCGGACTTCATGGGATCGCCGGCGATGAACCTGCTCGAAGGCGCGGTCATGCAAGCGGACGGCCAGCGGCGGATCGCGCTCGCGCGCAAGGATGGGTCATCGATCATGCTGCCCGTGCCCGCGAGTGCCGAGGCTGCCGGGCTCAAGGACGGTGCCAGGGTGATCTTCGGCATTCGCCCCGAGGCCGTGAACGATGACGAAAGCATGGACCGTAACGCCAAATCGGTTGTCAGGTTCGATGCCAACGTGGAAGTCATCGAGCCTGCCGGATCGGACACCTACGTCGTGGTCCGGGTCGCTGGCAAGGAGGTGACCGCCCGCATGCGTGCCGATGCTGACGTCCGGCTCGGACAGCCGCACACTTTCGCGTTCAATCTCGACAAGGCGGTGCTGTTCGACCCAACCACGACGCGCCGTATCTGACTGGCGAACGAGTGCTGCGAGACCTGCATGAAGACCACGGAGACAGCCGATGTCCTCGTCATCGGATCGGGAATGGGCGGTGCGACCTTTGCCGCAGGTCTGGCGCCGACGGGCGCAAAGATCGTGATCCTCGAGCGCGGCCAGCGTCTGCGCGACTGCGAGGCTGCGCGAGACGCGAGGGCGATCTTTCAGCGCGGGGTGTTCCGGCCGCAGGAGTCCTGGCTCGATGGGGCAGGGCAGGCCTTCAATCCCGGCAATTACTATTACGTCGGCGGCAATACTAAGCTCTACGGGGCGGTGCTGATCCGCTATCGCGCGGAAGACTTCGCTCCTATCGCGCACCGGGATGGAACGACGCCGGGCTGGCCGTTCAGCTATGGCGAGCTGGAGCCGTGGTATAGCCGCGCGGAGCAGCTCTATAACGTGCGCGGCGCGCTCGGGGATGATTCCTCCGAACCTTTTCACTCCGCGCCTTATCCGTTCGGCCCGGTGCCGGATGAGCCGGCGATCGCCGTGGTGCGACAGCGCCTGAAGAAGATCGGGCTCAACCCGTTTTCGTTGCCGCTCGGCATCGACATCGAGACATGGCTCAAACGCGCCAAGACTCCCTGGGATGCATTCCCCGACGCGGGACACGGCAAGATGGATGCGGAGTCCTGTGGGCTGGCTTGTGCTCTCGCCCACGACAATGTCGAGCTGCGCGAGGAGGCGCAGGTCGAGCGGCTCGTCGACGAGCCGGACGGCAAACGAATCGCCGGCGTCGAGGTCATCCAAGCCGGTGAGCGGAGGATGATCTGTGCTGGGATCATCGTGCTGGCGGCGGGCGCCGTCAATTCGGCCGCGCTGCTTCTGCGCTCGTCACAGGCCGGCATCGCGAACCGCTCCGATGCGGTCGGCCGTTATTTCATGAACCACAATTCCTCGGCCGTGCTGGCGATCGACCCGCGCGTCGTGAACGACTCGGTCTACCAGAAGACGATCGGCATCAACGATTACTATCTCGATGATGGGCGCGGCGGCCCGCCGCTCGGCAACGTCCAGTTGCTTGGACGTGTCACCGCGCCGATTCTGAAGGCCAATATGCCGTTCGCACCGGAACGGGCGCTTGGGTTGATGAGCCGGCATGCGGTCGACTGGTATGCGATGAGTGAAGACCTGCCGAGCGCCGAGAGCCGTGTGACGGTCGATGGTGCGAACATCCGGCTCGACTGGCAGCGTTCGAACTGGACGACCCATCTGGCGCTGGTGGCGACGTTGAAGGAACGGCTGCGTGCCGCGGGTTACCCGATGGTACTCTCAAAGGCGTTCGACCGGCGAACGCCCTCGCATCAATGTGGGACGGTGCGCATCGGTCTCGATCCCGCGACATCACCGCTCGATCCGTTCTGCCGCGCCTTTGATCACCCCAATCTGTTCGTTGTCGATGCGTCGTTCCTGCCGACTTCGGCGGCGGTGAACCCGTCATTGACGATCGCCGCCCAAGCGTTGCGCGTCGCAGATCACGTTGCGAGGACCGATCTTCGAACTCATAAGGACATGAGATGACGGTTTACGATTATATCATCGTCGGCGCCGGCTCCGCCGGCTGCGTTCTTGCCAACCGCCTGAGCGTCGATCCGTCGATCAGGGTGCTCCTGCTCGAGGCAGGCGGCAGCGACAATAATCCGCTGTTCAGCATGCCGGCGGGGTTTGCCAAGATGACCAAAGGCATCGCCTCCTGGGGATACTCGACGGTGCCCCAGCGCCACCTCGGCGGGCGGGTGCTGCGCTATACTCAGGCGAAGGTGCTCGGCGGCGGCTCCAGCATCAACGCGCAGGTCTACACCCGCGGAAATGCCCGCGACTATGATGGCTGGGCGGCGGATGGCGCGACGGGCTGGAGCTACGCGGACGTCCTGCCGTATTTCAAGCGTGCCGAAGACAACCAGCGTTTCGTCGACGCCTACCATGCGCGCGGTGGTCCGCTCGGCGTCTCGGTGCCCGTCAACCCGCTGCCGATCAGCGAAGCTTTTCTGCGAGCCGGGCAGGAATATGGAATGCCCTACAATCCCGATTTCAACGGTACCCGGCAGGAGGGTGTCGGGCACTATCAGGTGACGGTGCGAGATGCGCGGCGGTGCTCGACCGCCGCCGCCTACCTGAAGCCGATCCGTGGCCGACCGAATCTCACCGTTCTCACAGGCGCCTACAGCACGCGGATCGTGGTCGAGAATGGACGTGCAGTAGGAATCGAGTCGGTTCGTGGAGGGCAGGGGGAGATCGTTCGCGCCGAGCGGGAGGTCATCCTTGCGTCCGGCGCGATCGGATCGCCTCGTCTTCTGCTGCTATCGGGGATCGGTCCGGCCGACCATCTGAATGCAGTCGGCGTCAAGCCAATCCACGATTTGCCTGGTGTAGGGGAGGATCTTCAGGACCACCTCGACCTCTATGCTATTGCGGAGTGCAAGGGTGACTTTACCTACGACGGCTATGCGAAGCTGCACCGCACGATCTGGGCGGGACTGGAATATCTCCTGTTCAAGCGCGGACCGGTCGCGTCCACCCTGTTTGAGACCGGAGGCTTCTGGTACGCCGACCCGGCGGCGAGAGCGCTGGAATGGCCCGACGTGCAATTCCACCTCGGGCTCGGCTCGGGAATCGAGGCGGGCGTGGAGAAGCTCCGCAACGCCGGCGTCACGCTCAATTCGGCATTCCTGCGGCCCCGCTCGCGTGGCACCGTGCGGCTCGCAAGCGGCGATCCTACCGCGGTGCCCTTGATTGACCCGAACTACTGGTCTGATGCGCGTGATCGCTCGGCAGCGATCGAGGGGCTGAAGATGGCCCGTGAAATTCTCCGGCAACCCGCGCTCGAGCCATTCGTCATGGTCGAGCGGATGCCCGGTGTTGCCGCCACAAGCGAAGCTGCTCTCGCCGACTATGCGTATCGGACCTGCAAGACCGATCATCACCCTGTAGGCACGTGCCGGATGGGCACCGACCAGCTGGCGGTGGTCGATCCGTCGCTGAGACTTCGTGGGATCGATGGTCTGCGGATTTGCGACGCTTCCGTGATGCCGCGCGTCACGTCATCCAACACGAACGCGCCCACCATCATGATAGCGGAGAAGGCGGCCGATCTGATTCTCGGAAAGACGACGCTCTGCGCGCCACAGTCGGTGAACACGGAACGTAACGTGTTGAATATCCTAGAGAGTAAGAGCTGAGATCGTTGCACTTCGACGCGAGACCGAGAAGCTGACGAAGCTGAAGGAGGAGATGGGCAAGCTTGAAACGAAAGCGCCCGACTGCTGGGCAAACAGGAGCTTCTGACCCACCTCAGACATCAAGTGGAGATGGTGTAGTGCTCGGAGGCAGCTCTTAACGTTCGGCTGCGAATATGCGCCACTCTCCCGGGATACCCTTGAGGGATCGGGTGCCACGGTCCTTGAAGCGCAACCCTGAACCGGCCACCAGATCCTTGACGGTGCTCGACACCAGAACCTCGCTTGCGCCGGCAAGTGCCGCAATCCGCGCTCCTATGTGGACAGCGATACCGCTGACGTCATTGCCGATCATTTCGCACTCGCCTGTGTGCAGCCCAGCACGAACCTCTATGCCGAGCGGCCTGATTTCCTCCGCAATGGCCGAGGCGCAGCGAACGCCGCGGGCCGGACCGTCAAAAGTAGCGAGAAAACCGTCTCCAGTTGTTTTCACTTCCTGGCCTCGAAACCGCTGGAGATTGCGCCGGATCGTTGCGTGATGATTGTGGAGAAGATCACGCCAGCGTTGATCCCCAAGTTCAGCGGCCTTCTCTGTTGAGCCCACGATATCGGTGAAGAGAACCGTCGCAAGGACACGGTCGACCGGGACTGACGTCCTTGAACCGGTCAAAAATTCCTCGATAGCATCAGAAATTTCGCCTGCGTTTTCTCCGACGTAGAAAATGTGGTCGCTACCCGAAAGCTCAAAAAGCCGGGCGCCGGGAATGTGGGCCGCCACGTCGCGCCCGCCCTCAACACTGACAGTTTTATCCCCAGTCCGATGGATCACGAGGGTTGGCACCCGAACCGCCGGTAGGATACCGCTGATTTCGATCTGGCTGTTCATGCTCATGAGAGCTTTTACGGCGGCTGGGCTGGCACCGAGCCGCTCGTTGCGCCCCCACCAGCGTTGGAAAGCCGCGTCATTCGCGCGAGAAGGCGCGAACTTCTGTACGCTGCCGCCTGTGCCCCATGCCTGCTCAACGTAACCGAAAAACGCCTCGAGCGCTTCGTTGGTTGGAAACCAGTAGGAAAACCGTGAAAAGCTGCCATAGAGCACCAGCGCGCGGCATCGGTCGGGGTAGGTTGCCGCAAATAAGACGGACAGCGGAGCGCCTTCAGAAATCCCAAGGAGTGCCGCCTGTTCCATGCCGGCGGCATCCATGACCGCTCGGAGATCGTCCATACGTTGGTCCAGGCCGGGAAGCTCCACGCCCCGATCTGACATGCCGGTCCCGCGCTTGTCGAAGGTTACTACTCGGGCATAGGTGCCCAAACGATTTAGAAAGCGAGCGAGATCGGGCTCTTCCCAATAGTTCTCTACATTCGATACAAACCCCGGAACCATAACTAGATTGATCGGACCACTGCCGAACGACTGGTAGGCGATGTGAACATCGCCGCTCTTGGCGTATTGCGTGACCGGCTGCATGGGCGTTCCTACAGGTTCACCGGGCCTTACCCGGCCGAATTCTGAAACCTGACCTGACGATGGAAAAACAGCAAGCCCCACAATGTCGTCTTCTGGCCCATCGCTTCCGCCAGGGGAGTGCAGCGATTTGTCCGGAGTCAAGGGTCCACCAGAAGTGCCCGGCCGTTGGTCAAAACGACGATTTTTCCGCCAGAGCAGTGGTGGACGTCCTTGGTCAGATCATATCGAAAGTCGCTGCGTCAGAAGGTACAGTCATCTCGCTTCGACTTGTCGAACACAGGGATATGTGGCGCGATGGCCTTCTCCTCGACCAGCCAGTTCAGCATCGGAGCAGCGCCATAAGCGACATCTCTGACTACCCGCTGAGCGCCCTTCGAGTGGTTGATGCTTCCCTGCGGCCTAGATGTCTGAGGCGCGTTGCATCTCGGTTTTATCTAGCCGGCGGTCACACCGGCCTCCTGCAGGCCCGCAACATAACGATCCAAAAAACACGGGTCCTTGCAAAAGAAGAGTTGCTGCTTTGCGGTATCGGTGCTGTAGCCCGGCTTGCTCTGAAGCAACCCGGCAGCAGCCTCCCTTGCCTGTGCCGTCTCTCCCAAGAGACCCAAGGACGCCGCCAGCGTAGCGAATGCCTGATAATTCACATTCCTCTGCCGGACTGCTCGGCGGGCGAACTCTGCCGCGATGTCGTACTCTCCCAGGGAGAAATGCGTCAAGGAGCGAACGTGGTGGAAACTCCAGAGATCACTGTCCCGAGGGCTGAGGATCGTTGCTCGATCGAGCAGGACTTCTGCTTCGATCTCACGGCCATGCCAGAGCAAGTTGAAGCCTTGAGCAAAATGCGCTTGCGCGAAGCTCGGGTTGAGCTCCAAGGCCAGATCGATCGCCGCGAGCGCTTCATCGTTCTGATGCGTAAGGCATAGGGCTCGCCCGAGTACGCAATGGCAGAAGCAATCCAGATCGTCGAGCACCACGGAAGCGCGCGCTTGATGAAGGGCCTTCTTCAATCGTGGCAACCGATCGCTGGGATTGTCCAGGAACGCCCGCTGAACGTTTACATAGGCCAACGCACCGTGAGCGCGTGCGAAGTTCTGATCCGCTTCTATTGCACGTTGAAAGTACGTCTCGGCCTCGTCAAAGCCCGGAGTGGTGAACCGCCATAGATTCCACAACCCGCGCTGATAGCAATCCCATGCATCCAGGCTGCTCGGCGCCTTGCGGGTAGCCAACTTCTGCTCAACCCTCGACAATTCGGGCTCGATCGTTGCCGAAATCTGCGTAGCCATTTCTTCCTGAATCTCGAAAATGGATGCCAGCTGGAGGTCGTAGGTTTCGGACCACAACTGCTCGCCATCGCAGGTTCGAACCAGTTCCGTGGCAATCCTGACGGCGTCGCGCGACCTCCGAACGCTGCCCAACACCAGGTATTTGACCGACAATTGCTGCCCCGCCTCGCGAGGATCGATCTGCCTGTTTTTGAATGCCACCGTCGAGTGACGTGAAATGACTGAAAGCCAGCGGTTGCGCGCCAGCAGTCGGATGATGTCTTCCACCAGTCCGTAACTGAAGTAATCGTTCTCAGGATCGCCCGAGATGTTTTCGAATGGCATCACGGCGATCGAGGCTCGCAGAGCGGCGTCCGCTCGGATGGACTCCGAAACGACATCGCCCAGTGCGCCGACTTCAGCAGAAGCTGAGACCTGCGCTGGAACGCTGGACGTCGAAACGGCAACAGGAGCAAGCGGAATCTCCTGATTTGTTATTTCCTGCACATCCCCAACGAAACGAAAGCCGCGCTTATGCAGCGTCTTTATGAAGAGCTGGTCGTTTCCAGTATCGCCCAACGCCCGGCGCGCGCCGTTAATGCGGCTACTGAGTGCTGCCTCCGAAATAACGCGACCATTCCAGATTTCATCTATGAGCTCATCCTTGCTCACAATCCGATCTCGGTTGCGCACCAGGTGAACGATCAAGTCGAACACTTGAGGTTCGATGTGCACGGACTCACCCGCGCGCCGAACCTCCTGCCGGCCGGGGTCAATCTCAAACTGCGAGAAGCGGTATCTCACCGTCACCTTGATTGCGCCTCTTGGTAGGACGGATCGGGAAACTGACGGCCGAAAAAATGAATAGTGGCGAGAGCAACCAGCCGTCCGCCAAAGCTGAAACAGCGTGCAGCTGCGCAGGCCGCTCCCGCAGTCTACAGATTGGCCTTTGGGCGTTCAACCGGCATGAGCGGCCCTTTTCCGCGGGATCGGACGCCCGTGAAGGCCTCCGGGCGCTGACGAGCACCCGCGTCGCTTTCGCGCATGCCCATCAATTCGCCGCGACGTATCAGGCGCAGCCAAGTAGAATATGGGCTTTAGCCCGGCTTTTTGTCCGGCTCACCAGCCGCGGACACCCGGATTACCCGGAATTTGGGCCCTATCCTGAGCCAGAGGTCGCCTTCGAAGCAGCGGCCACCGATCGCAGCCTGGGAGCGAGAGCGGCACACAGTGCTGCCAGATCAGAAAAACAAGGTTCTCTGAAGGTTCTCTCAATCTGGGTTGAAAGGCACCAAGTCTCGGCTGGGCCATACTCCAGTCCATGAGGCGAAGAGATTTCATGGCACTGCTTGCTGGAGCACTTGCGTGGCCCTTAGCTGCTCGGGCGCAAGAGGCTGCGCGCAAGCGCCGCATTCTGTGGCTCTCAACGGCCTCCAGTCCGGATCCGTTCCTGGATGGATTTATCGAAGGACTGCGGGCGCAAGGGTATGTCGAAGGCAAGAACGTGATCGTGCAATCCCGCTATTCTCCCGGCGACCCGCAGGGTCTGCGGGCGATCGCATTCGAACTGAAGGCTGGCGACGTGGACCTCATCGTCTCGAGCGGACCTGCTACGCGCGCGATGATCGCCGTCAGGGATATTCCCGTGCTGTTTGCGCAGAGCGGCGATCCGGTGGCACTCGGCATCGTCAAGAGCCTGGCTCAGCCCGGCACCAATTTTACCGGCACCACCTTCCTGTCGCTGGCGCTTGCCGGCAAGCGCGTCGAACTGCTTAAGGATATCTTTCCGAAACTGCGTCGGCTCGCGGTGCTCTCAAACCGCGATCATCCAGGCGAGCCGTCCGAATGGAAGGCGACCCAGCAGGCTGCCTCGGCTTTGGGTATCGACGCGCTCTACATTCCATTTTCGGGTCAAGGGGAATTCGAAGCGGCGCTGAAGTCGGTGGCCGAGACCCCAGCAGATGCGCTGCTGGTCTTTCCAGAGCCCGTCACCATGGTCAACCGGGCGACCATTGCGCGATTCGCCGCGAAGCAGCGGCTGCCTTCGATGTTCGGCTGGAGCGAATACTGTGAGGCCGGAGGACTGCTCAGCTATGGTGCCAATCAGCGAGCGACCTATTTCCTGCTCGCCAAATACGCCGATCGAATTCTGCGCGGCGAGCGGCCAGCCGATTTACCCGTCGTGCAGCCCGAAAAATTCGAACTCGTCGTTAATCTGAAAACGGCAAGGCTGTTCGGCGAGGACCTGGATCTGTCGTCCATCCTCTTCCGTGCAAGCAGAGTGCTGGAATGAGCCTTTCGGAGCACAAGGCACTCCGTTCCCCGCCGCGCCGAGCCTACATGTGGTGGCTGGGGTTCCGCCGATCGCTCGGCTTCAAATATCTTGTGACGTTGTTCACAGCCGTCGTGCTGCCGCTGACCATGGGCGCAGCAGGCGAAGCATGGTTCGGCTACCGCGATCAGAGCCGGCATACCAGCGACGTTCTTCAGCTTCAGTCGCGCTCCGCCGCTGAACGGATCGATGCCTTCGCGGATGAGATCAGCGATCAACTCGGCTGGGCGGTGCAGTTCCCATGGAGTGATGGCAGTGAAGGCACACACAAGATGGATGCCCTTCGTCTGCTGCAACAAGTGCCTGCGATCCTCTCCCTGGTCCTGGTCGACCAGAACGGGATCGAACGCGTCTTCGTGTCCAGGACACGGCTGAACGTGGTCGGTCGTGGTAGCGATATGTCGAACGATGCCGCCGTCCTCGGAGCGCATGCAAACAGGGTCTGGTACGGTCCCGTTCGGTACGAGCAGGACTCCGAGCCATATATGCGGATTGCAGTGGCGCGAGAACTCGCCACAACCGGGGTCGCTGTGGCAGACATCAATCTGAAGCTGATCTGGGAAGTCATTGCCGCCATTCGGATCGGGAAGACAGGCTATGCTATTGTCGTTGATGATGCAGGCCGGCTGATTGCTCATCCCGAGATCAGCCTGGTTCTGCGCGGCACAGCAGGTTCGGAGGATTATCAGCGGCTGAAGCAGACACTCAGTGGGAGTGGCGCTGCCACGGTGAGAACTGTTGTCGCTGGCAAAGCCAGCATTGCCGCGGCAACCTCGGTTTCCAAGCTGGGCTGGACTGTCATCGCTCTGCAGCCCACCGGAGAGGCCTATGCAGCCCTCCGCGCGGGGCTGTGGCGCTCACTCGTTCTAATAAGCATCGGCACACTTATTGCCGTCGCGTTGTCCTATGTGCTCGCGATGCGCATGGCGAGCCCCATTCGCGAGTTGGAGGACGGAGCAAGGCGAATCGGGAGAGGACAGTTTGATCATCGCATCACTCTTTCCAGCGGTGATGAACTGGAGAAACTCGCCGCGCGCTTCAACGAAATGGCCGGTGAACTCGCGGCCTCGAAGCAGAAATCCGAGCGCATCAACCTCCTGAAGCGCTTCCTCGCACCCCAGGTCGCCGAACTCATCGAAACGCCCCAAGGACTGCTCGAAGGGAAGCAGCGTGAGGTGGTCGTGGTTTTCGCCGATTTGCGCGGCTTCACGGCGTTTTCGTCGCGCGCCGACCCCGAGGCCATTATCGCCGCGTTGCGGGAATATTATGAAGCCGTGGGCGTCGTGATCACCGCGCATGAGGCAACGCTCATCCAGTTTGCTGGCGACGGTGTCATGATCCTGCTGAACGCGCCGCTTGCCTGCACGGATCCTGCTCGCAAGGCGGTGCAGCTTGCCGTGGACTTGCAGGCTGCGGTCCAGCTTCTTGCAAGAGGTTGGTCCGCGAAGGGGTACGCCATGGGGTTCGGCGTGGGTATCGCGATGGGACCGGCCACTGTTGGAACGATCGGCTACGAAGGCCGGCTCGACTACACCGCGGTCGGGAGCACCGTCAACCTTGCCTCACGGCTTTGCGATCTGGCCCGCGACGAACAAATCCTTGTGGATTTCATCGTGGCAGAGCGCGTCGCTGGCAGCATATCGATGGATTTCCTGGGTGAGCGGGCCATCAAGGGATTCAACGGCTCTACCAGGATCTTCGCCGTGACGGCTGGCTTGCAGGGCCCCGGCAGCATTGGAGCATCCGGAAGAGGGGCCGCGGAGAGTGCCTTGCTACCGCTTTAACTTGCAATGGGAAAAACAGGACCTGCGAGACGACGCCTCGCGGGTGTTGCTGTCGATCAAGGCCTGGAGCGCTAACGAGACGTCGCTCGCGGGCCCTGGACCTTTAGTCCGGGCTTCGATCTATTTGATCGCATCGTCATGGGTAGCAATCCAGTCGAGCTTCCCGTCCAACGCCCCATTGTGTTTCGAAAATGGCGGTGAGCATCAAGACGCTGAGTGATAACTTGAGACTGCCTGCAACCCTGCTCGACTGATCGAGTCGTGTTGCTCACTTCTGCGATTGGCCCATCGGTGGCCGGCGGGATGCTCGTCTAGCGTCGGCTGTCGGGTGTAGACCGGAAGCCGACCGTGGCGGTCTGCACCGCCGATTGTGCCCCTTTCGCAAGTCGCAGCGTTGTCAACGATATTGGCGAGCCGTCGATAGCCAATATCCAGTAGTAACGATGGCGCCCGCGCGTCCTATGGTGACGTCAGCAGGGAGCGTCGAAACCGAAGCCTATTTATTCCTGCATACCACGGCACCGACTGAAGCAGCTGAGGCTCGCAGCAGAGCGTTGCCGCTTAAGTTAGCGGAAATCTGGCGCGCAAGTCTCATAGCGCGCGAGCCGCTAGGCTCAACGGGTGCACTGGATATAATCTGAAAGCTGGCATCGGGACCCATGCGCCTGCGATCCAGGGCGCCGACATGTTCGCCGATTTTACGCCAATGGGCCCGGAAGATTCGGGAGGAGTGATGCCGCAGGCGAAGGTCCGAAATCGACGATACAACCTCAGCTGAGGAGCTTGTCCAACGTGATCGGAAAGCGCCGCACGCGTCTGCCGGTTGCATGATAAACCGCGTTTGCAATTGCCGCGGGGACGCCGACGATCCCGATCTCGCCCAAGCCCTTGACGCCGAGCTTGTTAATGTGCTCGTCCTGCTCGTCCACGAAGATCACGTCGATGTCGTGGATGTCGGCATTCACCGGGATATGATACTCGGCGATGTTGGCGTTCATGATCCGCCCGAAGCGGTGATCCATCACCGCTTCTTCGTGCAGGGCCATTCCTATACCCCAGACCACGCTGCCCATCACCTGGCTGCGGCCGGTCTTCGTGTTAAGGATACGACCGGCGGCGACGGCGTTCACCACCCGCGTGACGCGGATGACGCCGAGCTCCTCGTCGATCTTCACCTCTGCGAAAAACGCGGAATGGGTGTTTCGCGCGTGTGACTTGTCCTCGGCGAAATGGTTGAGCTTTTCCATCTCGATCCGCTCCAGTGAGCCGGATCGCATCGCGTCGGCGATGGAGACCGACCGGCTCTTGTCACTTCCCAGAGCGATCATGCCCTCGCTGAGGATCACATCGGCAGGGTCCGTGCCTGCGAGCGGGGAGCCGGCCATCGCGACGGCAAGACGTGCGAGCTCCTGGCGAATGTCCTCGGCCGCTGCCAGAACCGCATGGGCGCTCGATGCGGCCATCCAGGATCCGCCCTCAACGGGAGCTTGCGGCAGGCTCGAGTCGGCGAGCTTCACCGTGATGTTGTCCATCGGAAGCCCTAGCGCATCTGCCGCCACTTGCGCCACGATGGTGTACGTGCCGGTGCCGATGTCGGAGGCCGCGGAGGACACTTCCGCATGACCGTTTGCAGTCAGCACGATGCGGGCGGCGACCGGCATCTGCAGGGCTTCCCAGATCCCCGTTGCCATGCCCCAGCCGACTAGTTCCTTGCCATCGCGCATTGACCGTGGCGCAGGATTGCGATTGCTCCAGCCAAAGGCCGCGGCAGCCTGGCGGTAGCATGCGCGCAACTGCTTGCTGGTGTAGGGCAGGTCCTCGCTCTGGTCGCGATCGGAGTAGCACTTCAGGCGCAGTTCGACCGGGTCCAGCTTGAGGGCGTTAGCGAGCTCGTCCATGGCGCATTCTAACGCCCATACGCCGGAGGCCGCGCCGGGTGCGCGCATGTCACAGGGCGTGGCGACGTCGAGACGGACGAGCTGGTGGGAATAGCGGCTGTTCGCACTCTTGTAGAGCTGCTCCGCCCAGCCGGTGTCATTGCGCGAAAACTCCTCGTAGCGCGAGGTAACTGCAATGGCCTCGTGCACGACCGCATCGAGCGTGCCGTCGGGCTTTGCCCCCAATCCGACATGCTCAATCGTCTCCGGCCGGTAGCCGAGCCCATACATTTGGTGCCGGGTTAGCACGATGCGAACGGACCGCTTCAGCTCAAGTGCGGCGAGAGTGGCCAGCACCACCTGGTATTGCGGACGGAGGCCGGAGCCGAAGGCCCCGCCGACATAGGGGGAGATCACTCGGATCTCGTCCGGCTTCTTGCCGAAGACGCTGCAGAGGAATTTCTGGACGTTCTGAACGCCTTGGGTTTTGTCGTAGACGGTAAGTCTGTCAATCTCCCATACGGCCGTCGTCGCATAGAGCTCCATCGGGTTGTGATGCTCAGTCGGGACCAGATAATCCGCCTCGTGGCGAATCGCCGCGCCGGCAAGCGCTGCCGCGGCATCGCCCCGAGGCTCGTGGGACTTCTGTACCTCGGTCGCGCTGCCACGTTCGGCTTCGAGATCGGTCGCAAACGGCTCTTCCTGATAGGCGACATCCAGCAGCGTTGCGGCGAATTTGGCGGTTTCCCAGTCCTCGGCTACGACCAGCGCGATCGGCTGGTCGTTGAACTTGATGCTGTCGTCATAGAGCGGCCGGAACGGCGAGCCTTTTTCCGGCGCCACCTCGTCTTTCCAGGCCTCGTCCTTGTCGGCCAGCGGGTGCCGGTGCGCATGCGTGAGCACGTCGACGACGCCCTTCACCTTCAGCGCCCCGCTGGCATCGAGGCGCGTAATGCGCCCGCGTGGGATAGTGGCCGTCACGACAAAGCCGTGTAATAGCCCGTCGGCTGCGAATTCGCCGGCATATTTGGCGGCGCCTGTGACCTTCGCCCGGCCGTCAACCCGGGATGTTGCCGTTCCGACGTAGCCGTTCATCGATAACCTCACGCGATCTTCTTGTGCGCCTGCGATTGCGGGCTGGCGTTTGCAGCCTGCGTGAGCGTGCGCATGACGGCGCGGCGCGCCAGTTCGACCTTGAAGCCGTTATGGGCGTAAGTCCTGGCTCCTTGCAGCAGGAGATCGGCGGCGCGGGCAAAATGATCCGTCGTTGCCGGTTGTCCCTGCAACGCGGCTTCGGCCTCGACGCTGCACCAGGGCTTGTGGGCCACGCCGCCCAGAGCCAGCCGTGCCTTGCGGATGGCGTGGCCATCGAATTCAAGTGCGGCGGCCACGGAGACGATCGCGAAAGCGTAGGAGGCCCGGTCGCGGATCTTGAGATAGCTGTAATTGCCGGCAAAGCCGCGCGGCGGCAGCTCGATCGCGGTGATGATCTCGCTGCGCTCAAGGTTAGTGTCGACGTGGGGCGTATCGCCGGGGAGTCGATGGAACTCGCGCATGCCCATCGTGCGCTCGCCGGATGGGCCCGCAATGTGGACGATCGCATCCAATGCGGCGAGCGCCACGCTCATGTCGGACGGATTGGTCGCAATGCAGAAGGCGCTGGTGCCGAGGATCGCGTGATTGCGATTGAGGCCGTCGACCGCCGAGCAGCCGCTCCCCGGAGTTCGCTTGTTGCAGGGTGTCGCGGTGTCGTAGAAATAGGCGCAGCGGGTTCGCTGCATCAGATTGCCGCCGACAGAGGCCATGTTGCGCAATTGTGCCGAAGCGCCTGCCAGGATCGCGCTGGCGAGCAGCGGATAGCGCTCCTCGATCAGCGGGTGATAGGCAAGATCGGAGTTCGGGACCAGCGCGCCGATGCGCAGGCCTCCGTCACCTGTTTCCTCGATCTGGCGGAGCGGCAGACGGGAGATGTCGATAAGCCGGGTGGGCTTTTCGACGCTCTCCTTCATAAGATCGATCAGGTTGGTGCCGCCTGCGATGAGTTTTGCGCCGGAATGGGCGGCGAGCAGGCCGATGGCTTCAGTGACGTCGCTCGCGCACGAATACTGGAAGTTGATCATTGCCAGCTCATAGTCTGCTGGATGGCGGCGACGATGTTGGGGTAGGCGCCACACCGGCAGAGATTGCCGCTCATCAACTCTCGGATTTCGTAGGCATCCTTGGCCCGGCCTTCGGACAGGAGACCGGCGGCTGAACAAAGTTGTCCCGGCGTGCAATAGCCGCACTGGAAAGCGTCGTGGTCGATGAAAGCCTGTTGCAGTGGATGCAGGGCGCCGTCCTGAGCCAGTCCTTCTACCGTGGTGATCTCGGCGCCATCTTTCATGACGGCGAGTGTCAGACAGGAGTTGATGCGCCGGCCTTCGACTAGCACGGTGCACGCGCCGCATTGTCCATGATCGCAACCCTTCTTGGTCCCGGTCAGCCCGAGGTGGTCGCGCAAGGCATCAAGCAGCGTGGTCCAAGGCACGAGATCAAGGGTGCGCTTGGTGCCGTTGACGATGAAACTGAGCCGAATGCGATCGGGAATCTGATTCGTGGAATCCGTCATGTCGGTTTCCCTTGTGCGTGCGGCCGAAGAAGCACGCTCCGCGCGCCGGACGATAGCGCCCAACGGGCCACCGTAGGCTTGGTTCCATCGGCGCGCGCCGGACTCGCAACAGTTCAAAGGAAACCTCCGGAACAGCAGCCCGGGGTTTTCATCAACCGTGACCCGGCCATGGAGCCGTTTCTCGCGATCGCTCTTC
Organism: Bradyrhizobium sp. CCBAU 45384; assembly: GCF_028128665.1. Taxonomy (NCBI): domain Bacteria; kingdom Pseudomonadati; phylum Pseudomonadota; class Alphaproteobacteria; order Hyphomicrobiales; family Nitrobacteraceae; genus Bradyrhizobium; species Bradyrhizobium sp. CCBAU 45384. The sequence continues at coordinate 4,398 of NZ_LBIZ01000088.1, read as the reverse complement.
CTTTGTTCCAACGAATGACCGAGCCCGAACCATCGGCTTTCCCGCTCTCACGGCGTGTCGCCCAGCCTGAGCGCAGTCGAAGACGAACTGCGTGCGCCACGCCGGATAGCCAAATGCCCGCGTCGCCATGGGCAAGCGGCCCAGTCGCCCTCTCTTACCATGGAGATCGGAACTCAAACGACAGCCCGCAAGATTGACGTTTGCCAAGGCGCCGTTCGTGTGGGGCACCCATCTTCGTGACCAAGAGTCGCGCCACTGTTTTAAGCGATCATCTGAGGAGCGAGCCATGGCCGCAACCAACCGCGCAGTAACTTTTCTGGGGCCTTACAAACTAGAGGTCCAGGACAGAGGATATCCGAAGCTTGCGGACCCCAAAGGGAAGAAGATTGAACACGCTGTTATTTTAAAGCTGATCACAACGAATATCTGCGGCAGCGACTTGCACATCTATCATGGCCGCTTCGCTGCACCCTCAGGAATGCAACTAGGTCATGAGAATACGGGCGAAGTCGTCGAGGTGGGCTCGCATGTTGAGCGCATCAAAGTTGGTGATATCGTCTCTGTGCCTTTCAACGTTGCCTGTGGCACGTGCCGGAACTGCAAGGAACGTCATACTGATGTCTGTCTCAACGCCAATGAAGAGCTCGGATTTTGCGGAGCGTACGGCTTCAATCTGGGCGGATGGCAGGGCGGTCAAGCCGAATACATGATGGTGCCCTGGGCGGACTTCCAGCTCTTGAAATTTCCCGACAAGGAGCAGGCGATCGAGAAGATCAGGGATCTCACTCTGCTATCGGACATCCTGCCAACCGGATATCACGGTTGTGTCGAGGCGCGCGTCGGCACCGGTTCAACCGTCTACATTGCCGGCGCCGGCCCGGTCGGACGTTGCGCAGCAGCCAGCGCGCACCTGCTCGGAGCCTCCTGCATTATCGTAGGCGACCACAACAAGGCGCGGCGCGATCTCGTCAAGAACGCCGGGTACGAGGTCGTTGATCCCTCGAGCTCCACGCCCATTCCGGATCAAATCGAGAAGATCCTCGGCAACGGCTCGCGTTGGGTCGACGCCGCTGTAGATTGTGTCGGACTGGAATGCCACGGTTATGGACCGGACGGCAGCGGGAAGAACGAGGAGGAGGCTGTCCTCAACACCTTGATGGAGGTGATCAAGCCCGCGGGCGCCATGGGCATTCCAGGCGTCTATACCAATCTCGATCCAGGTGCACCGAACGAACTCAATAAGAAGGGATTCATGGCCTTGGGTTTTCCCGCGGCTTGGGTCAAATCGCCATCCTTCACCGCAGGTCAGTGCCCGGTCATGCATTACAATCGCGAGCTGATGATGGCCATTCTTTGGGACCGGCTGCCCTATCTCACAGGACTTCTGAACACCGAGGTCATACCGCTCGAAAGAGCGGTGGAAGCTTATCAGAGCTTCCATGACGGATCGGCCAAGAAATACGTGATCGATCCACACAATACGACCAAGCTCGCGTCGTCGAGCGGGACCCGTTAACGCGAACATGCGCGAGCTTCCGCTTGACCTGCGCTTAAACGAGGGAGGCCAACCATGGCCGGATCAGTTCAAGACTACAAGATTGCCATTCTTGCCACCGATGGGTTCGAGTACGTCGAACTGGTCAGGCCGCGGAAGGCGCTTGACGACGCTGGCGCCAAGACTAGCCTCGTTTCTCCGAAGACTGATCGCGTTCGCGGCTGGAACTTCACCGATTGGGGCGATGAGCTGTCCGTCGACGTGCACCTCGACCAAGCAAGTTCGGCGGATTTCGACGCATTGCTACTGCCCGGCGGCGTCATCAATCCTGATTCCTTGCGGATGCAGCCCAAGGCGGTCGCTTTTGTGAAAAGCTTCTTCGATGCAGGCAAACCTGTGGCGTCGATCTGTCACGGTCCATGGACCATCATCAATGCAGGTGCAGCGCGCGGCCGGCGCATGACATCCTGGCCATCTCTCGAGATCGACCTTCGAAACGCCGGGGCGCAGTGGGTGGATGAGGAAGCGGTAACCGATCAAGGCCTAGTGACCAGCCGAAAGCCTGACGACATCCCGGCTTTCAATCGCGCAATGATCGATCTTTTCGGTCGGGCGCGGCAGCCTGCCGCGGCTGATTGAAGCGAAGGCCCAATCTCGCAATACTTCGAGCAGGTCGCCGCACCCACGGCACATTTTATTCAGTTGGTGGTATCACGCGCCGGGCTCGCGTTTTACCTCGTAATTCCAGGCGCGTGTCTGCTTTAGCATCGCGGCCGTCGGCGTCGTGATCTTCGTGGCGGGCCTGTTTATGAGTGTCTTTGCGAAATAAGGCCGCGTTAGCCGGTGGCCTTCTCCCATTGAGGGGGAGCAACTTGTCTGACGAGAAAGAAGCAGAATTGCCTAAGCACGCGGTCGAGTATGGACCGCGATGTCCAACGTGCGCGGCCCTTACCCGGCTCACTGCGAATATGCTGGACCCAGTCACAGGGCGCACCGTCCACCTTTATCACTGCCGTCAATGCGGTGAACGAATTTGAGACGATTGGGAACCGGAGGCAGGCTCTTCCCCAATATGCCGCGATATTTTTTCCCATCGACAACGTAGCGCCGACCGTTGACTGCGAAGGTGAAGAACTTCCAGATGATGAATCAGCTCGGCGAGAGGCTACCAGCTACGCTGGAGCGCCATTGAATGATATTGACGGAAAATTTCGTCCCGGCGAAGACCGGTCGCTTGAGGTGACCGACGCGGCGCGCAACCCGGTCTTCTTCATCAACATATCATCGAGGAAGTTACGGCGATAAGCCTCAGTGGCATCCTCGAAAGGACCGCTTATGGCGCCGAAGGCGAAGGTCGGCCCCGCTGTTTCCGCACGTCAGCAGTCGGGGCTAAACCGGCCATCCTAGATGAGCTGCCAAATCGACGCGAATGACCCTGGCTGCGTGAAAACGCAAAAGTGCGAAACACGACTAGAATTGGATTCTACAGTTCGTCGTCAAAGTTGAAGGCACTTTCGACCTTGCGCGCGACATCGGTCTTGGACAAACAACTTCTTCTATCGCGCTCAAGCGTCTTAGCGTTTTCACGCAGCCAAGACCCAAAGGAGCCATAGCTGCATTGCAGGCGCGCGGCGCTTCCCAAGCTAGTGCAAGATGAAGGCGGTCAGTAGCTCGGCTTTTCCCTTCAGGTTTAGGGTGGTGCGGTCCGCCTGCGGCTTCTCCCCGGAAAGCGCGTCGTAAACCTTCTCCGAAACTAAGATCTGGTTGGCGCCGGCCGCACTCTGTAGGCGTGCAGCCGTGTTCACCACGTCCCCGATAGCAGTAAAATTCTTCGACTTTCCCGTGGCCAGCGAACCGACTTGCGCCTTGCCCATGTGCATTCCGGCACCAACTGGCAACGACTCCGCGCCCTGCCGCGCAGCGTCGATCAGCCGTCTTGTCGCTGCAAGCATGATGTCCGCGGTTCTTGCGCCGAGCGAGGGCATATCCACGCAGTAGATGGCCATCACCTGGTCCCCGATGAAGTCAACGAAGGCGTCATCGGATGTCAGCACGCGATGAGCGCTCGCATAGAAGCGGCTCACCAGGGCGGTCGCGTCGCGCGAGCCGTGGGTCTCGGACCACGAGGTGAACCCGCGCAGGTCCGCGAAAAGCACTCCAACTTCCAGCTCGTGAGTTGTTATCGGCATGGCCTCGAAGCAGCTCCGGCAGTAGTTTGGGTTCGCCGCCGACGGTCTGATGCCGAACACTTTGCCGACGCCACCGAACGGCACCATGCAGAACCTGCATCGCGGGTCCGACGGCAGTAGCCTCAGCATTCGCCGGGATCTGCCCACGAATCCAATCTTGCACAGCGTCAATATCAGCGGGCTGTCTTGCGTCGAGAGCCGTCGAACGACCCAGGCATCGTAGTTGCAAATCAGCGAGATCAGTCCCAGGAGGAGCAGGGGGAGCAGGAGAAGGCCGGCCCAGACGGAGACGTACACTGCCACTAGTATCGCAAGCAGTACTACAATGACTTCGAGGCAGACCACCCCGATCTCGAAGTATCTCGCCTTCGCCATAGGCGCCACCGAAGTGAGCCCCCGACAGATGCCGTTAGCCTCATCTTATATCAACCCCAGGTCTACTTGAATCGAAATTGGCGGTGGGATCGGGGTGCCCCTGCGACTTATAGGTATAGCAGTAGTCTGGATCCGATTCCGCGTGTAGGCATAGAGACCGGTCACGGCCCGTGGCTGACCTCAGCCAAAAGGGCGGCGATGTCCGCTTCCGAGAGATGACCCGACCAAGGGCATGCTGGCCGCCGCGGGCAGCTTTTGACCCTGGCTGCGTGAAAACGACGAGTCAGATAGAGATCGTCTGGGGGTTTTTGGAGACGATCAATGAATCGGTTCATTGAA
>NZ_LBIZ01000087.1:0-59967 GCF_028128665.1 Bradyrhizobium sp. CCBAU 45384 | reverse complement strand
AAATCAGTTGGCAGCGTGTCCGTGGGCGTGAGAGCCCGCTCCGGAGCTACAGCTTGGTCAGCGTGCTTCATTGGCGTCGGGGGTGACGGCTTAATGTCGGGCGCACTTGGCGGTGCGGCTCCGAACCCTGCTTCTATGGGCGGGGTCGGCATGCTGTCCTTTAGGGTGAGCCCCCCAGGCCCAGGCGCGCTAGCATCCCGCGCCGGTGCGCGAGCATGGGCTTCGAGGGCTCGCCGTCTCTGACCTTCACATAGCTTGCCAGGATTAAGTCGATGGCTTTTGAAACTTCTCCCCAGATCGCTATGTGCGGATTCCGACGAAGTCGCCCAGGCGTACCGATATGAAGTCGCCCACGGATTCCGAGACGATGTCGCCCACCTTTCCGATTTGATCTCGCCCAGTGGCGAGGCGTTCTGGCCGTTTGGTTTTCTGGCATCGGTCAAGCCGCGTGGTCAATCTGGAATCGCAACTTGAACCTGCTTTTCTTCTGCTGTTGCTGTGGTCATGTGGGCAACGCGATTGCGTTGTCCAAGCGCAGCGGCATGTCCACAGCGCCACGGGCTCAGGTCTTTCGGGCGGATGACGGGGTTCGGCGCAGGCTCTCGCCAGTGAGGTCGAGACGGTGGGCGTTGTGGACGAGGCGATCAAGCACGGCGTCGGCGTAAGTTGGGTCCCCAATCAGCACGTGCCATGTGTCCACGGGGAGTTGGCTTGTGACGTGGGTGGTCGGCATCAAGGGTCCCCCTTCGCAAAGCCGAAAGGGGTGACCCTATGGGAGCCAGAAGAGGCCTCGTCACCCCGGGTTCGCTCTTGCGATACCCGGGCAACATCATCCCGGAACGGTGGGCGACATCGTCTCGGAATGGGTGGGCGACTTCAAATCGGAATAGTGGGCGAGATCATCTCGGAATCCTGGGCGACATCGATCCGAATCCGCACGCTATGTGCCGTCCTCCAGAAACTCAACTCCGATCTGACTTCCCATGCGCCAGATCACGCGACACTGCTTGATCACGCGGTTGCGCTCAAGCATCAGAGTAAATAGTGGTCTGACGTAACGACTATCCGCCAATTCGATAGCGGCTCCGTGGTCGGAGATATTCCGCACGCGACAGCTCAAGCTCGAACCGTCACCTGAAATATAGGCGACCTCGTCGACTTCGGTGCGCTCCTGTCGTCGGCGATCGGTAGTCATCACTTTCACCAGGAGGTGTGGCGCGGCCTCGCGCCTGCTCGACGCTCGGCCACGGTTGGTCTCGCTTCGCCGACCATTTCCCCATGGCCGGCGAGGGACCATTCAGCGTAACGCAAGAACCTTGCTCATCGGTGAACGCTAGTGCGGCAGCGAAACGAGCGCAGTGCAACATCGCAATCCGCGTGCGGGTCCTTGCGTGTCCTGCAAATTCAATAGGGGGAGCCTGGTATTTCAACGAAGCTGTGCAACCCGGGCTGAGACTATCTTGTCGATGCGGCGGGCAGGCTGTGAGCGGTACGAACGTGCGCGTCCAGTATGCGGTTTTTAGCTACCTCGCCGCAGAAGCAGCGCGCAATCCCTTCCGCCGTTGTGTGGGAAGCGGCAACGTTAGATCATGCATTCGGTTCTTCCATACAGTCCAATCGCGCTGGCGGCGCCAAGCCTCGTAATCGGCTTCGGTGCGAGTAGCAGCCAACTCATCCCAGGCGGCTTGGAAGCCGGCGCGGGCGCCGTCGAAGGTTTCGGCGATACCATTCCGATGATCACCCGGGTCAATGCCGGATAGAAACCGCAGGACCATCCCCATCGCGGGGCCGAATTGGGAAGGCCAGCGCGGAGGCCGCTCACGCCAACCCTGACGTCGCCGAAATAGATCAGCCACGTTTCGCAATGAGGATCGTCTCTGCTTCGGCGGCAGGTGAGGGCGGGCATGCCGCCATCAAAGCGGATGGGTGCCACTCGTAAATTGTCAATTCATTGGGCCTCGTACCAATCCGGTACCACTGTCGGTCGTGGGTGTGGACAACCCGAGGGGAACAAGGACGAGGTCTCTGTTACGAGCACGATGGCCGGCGGTCATCAACGCCGGCCATCGCTTGCGCTACCTCGGCTTGGGGGGTGTTGGGGCAGCGCTGACCGCAAGGCTGCCGAATTCCAATTAACAGTCCGCTAACCAATTCGGGCGAGCTATGGACCTTTCGTCGGCAACAAGGCGGCAGCTTGTGCTGCTGTCCGTTCTTGGTTGAGCACGAACAGGCGCGCGATCGCCTCCTCCTCCGAAATGCCAGCCGCCCAGCCATAGGCGGCGGCGACCGCCGCGTCGAGGTCGGCATGCGCATTCGCAAGCCATGTTGGCGGTTCGTTGTAAAGGTTGGTCAGCGTCCGCTTCTTCAGGAGCTTGGCGGCTTCGTCGTTCACGGGGATGAGACGATCGGGAGTTGCGACGGCTGGACGGCGAATGTCTATAGTTGTTGGGGGAAGAGCGGAAGAAACTCGTCTTTCCTTCCGAAGGGCGCTCGTGACCGGAACTTCCAAGGTAGGACCGCTTTCGATCTAAGTACGTGTAACGTAGCCTACCGTCTGTAGGGGATCTACGAAACGGATTCAGTCAGCGACCCAGCCAAGCTCAGGGGGTGGTCGAAGTCTATTGGGTCACCGGGAACATAAATTGCTAGGATTTCTGTGACCGTGACATCCGTCTCCGACCGCGTTCCTTCATTGAATGTCGAGGCGCTCTGCAAGGCGACAGCCGACATTGCCAAGGCGATGAATCTCACGCCTGCATTTGCTATGCCGTTCGCGTGTTCCGGTTCGGCATTCCTCCAGCCGCGAGGATCTCCGCACTCGGACGCTGCCCTTCCACAGGGTGGCGTGGTCAGACTTGATGGGAATGCTGTCTGCATTCAACAGGATGACGTCGGAAGGCTGGATCGGCGGCGGCTCGGCCGGATCATGCTCGGAAATAGTCATCCCGAGGCGACTGAGCTGGCGACGCACGATAGAGATTTCGCGCTCATCCCTCATCACCATGAGAGCGCGACGGCCGCGGATGGAAAAGGGGGAAGGTCTGGTCATTTCACGATACGCAAATGGTTCGAGCGCTTCGCGACGGCATCATTGCTTTTTCCCGACCTCCTGCCGAACGCGCTCAGGTCCAGGTTCGAAAGATACGGATCCGGACGTTCAGGAGCATCGGCTTCCCAGAAGATACTGAACTGACATCCAGGCATGGAGCGTGCCAGCCTTGGCGTGAGGAAGCAGTGATTGTTGTCCGGATCCACCCAAACCGGACCCTGCGGGGAATCGTAGCGATGATTTGCTGCGGCGCGCCGCACGGCGCCGACCTCCGCCGAACCCGCGCGGCGGATGGCGCGGGCAAGCAGCATAACGCAGACATAAGTGGACTGCCCGTCGACCGAGAGGCTGCTTTCTTCGCCATGACGAGCCTTCCATCGCGCCACAAAACCGCGATTTTCGGTGCCCTCGATGCTCTCGAAATAAGCGGATGAGGTGATGCACCCGACCGAGGCCGCCGATCCGATCAGCTTGAGCTCAGGCTCGCACAGGCTGCAGCTCAGCATTGGGATCGAGAGGCCGGCACGCGTCGCCGCCGCATGGAGGGCGCGCATGAACGCGTAGCTGGATTCGCCGACCAGCGTATTGAACACGACCGGCGGTCTTCGGTCGATGACCTCCGTGACGATGTGGTCCACCGCGGTCTCGCCGAGTTCGAGCAGGCGTTCGGCAAGAATACGGCCGCTGGCGCTGGTCACGATTTCGCGGATGACGCGGTTCATTTCCCAGGTCCAAATATAATTGGACCCGATGCAGAATACGTCGGCGGAGATGTGGTCGAGCATGTGACGCACCAGCGGCACGACATGCTGGTTGGGTGCGGCGCCGACATAGATGACGTTGTCGCTGCTTTCGAAGCCTTCGTAGCGCGCGGGATGCCAGAGCAGCCGCTCGGTTCGTTCGACGATCGGAATGACCTGCTTGCGTGAGGCCGACGTGTAGCAGCCGACGATATGACCGACGTGCTCCTCGCGAATGAGATCGGCGCATGCGGTGTGATATTCGGCGACTATCCCGCCGGGATCGCGGAGGTGAGGTGTGAACGTGAAGTCGAACGCGTCGCTTTGGTTGATTTCGTCGACCGCCATCAACGCGCTCTTGCGCATTTCGCCGGCCATCATGGTGTAGGGTCCCGATTGGGAGAACACGAGGCCGAGAGGGATGGTCGTGGTGCCGGCCGCCGACGGCAGCACCGACTTATCGGTGCTGAAGAACGAACTCAAGGGCAAGTCGACCAGCCTGCGCGCAGCGGGAGACGCTGACCATCGCGGGCTTCGCCCTCGATGAAGGCAAGTGGGACGGCATCTATCTCGGCCGGCGCAAGGGCGGCGACTTGGTCTACGCCAGCAAGGTCGATCACGGCTTCGACAAAGCCTCGGCCGCCGACCTGCAGGAGAGGCTCAAGCCGCTGATCCGTAAGACGCAACCCTACGCCAAGCGTATCGCGCACAAGGGCATCTGGGTTGAGCCCAAACTGCTCGCGGAAATCGAATACCGGGCGAAGTCGGCAGAGGGGAAGCTACGCCACCCCTTCTTCAAGGGACTGCGCGAGGATCTGTGATGGATGCCTACGACGGTTTCGGCGGCGGGGCAGTGTCGCGCCCCCGCGAAGGTTGCCGGCCGGAGCGTGCCTCATTAGTCGAGACGCGCGTGGGGCAACTGTAACGGACCGCGATAAACCGCACCGGCGCTATTCGATTAGCTCGTCGGCAAGCAGCAAGATTGACGGAGGTATTGTCAATCCGAGCGACTGCGCGGTCTTGAGATTGACGACAAGACGGAAGCGCGTCGGCTGTTCAAGCGGCAGATTGGCGGGCCTCTCGCCTTTCAGTATCCGCTCCACCAAGGTCGCCCCGCGCTGAGCGGTCTCTACCTCGTCGGGACCATAGGACATGAGGCCTCCGTCGCGCACGAAGGTATCCGCCTCATAGATAGCAGGCAAGCGATGTCTCGCCGCGAAGTCAAAGACGCGTTTGCGATTGAGAGCGGTGAGCGCGTCCGCGACCATCAATAACCCATCTGGCATGGAGCGTTCCATGCTCGCAAACGCATCTTCGAAATCATCGGGCTCGCGTACGCCCAATGCCATCACTGTGATGTTCAACGTCTTCGCCGCCGCCGCAGATGCTTCATAGCGCGCGGTCATCCCGGGGTTACCTGCATTCCACAGCAATGCTACGCGCTGAAGTCGAGGCGCCGCGTTCTTCAACAATTCGAGGCGCTTCGGCGCCAGCTCGGCGGCGACATCGGAAATACCCGTTATGTTTCCTCCTGGCCGATTGAGGCTGGCGACGAGATGCGTTTGCACGGGATCACCGGTGGCAAAGATCACGGCCGGAACCGTACTGGTACCTTCCTTCACTGCAGCAGCCACAGGATAGCCGATGGCAATTATTATGTTGACCTTCGCTGCAACCAGCTCTGCCACGAACCCCGGTAAACGGTCGAGATGCCCTTCCGTGGCACGTTTGACCAGCTCGAGGCCGACCCCAGGAGTAAAGCCATTCTGCACGAAGTGTTGAGTTAGTTGGTCGGTGAGCCTGCCGGAGTAAGTATCCGGTGCGAAGCTTCCTGCGCTTATGATGCCGACGCGGTAGAGCTTTAACGTCTGCCCGAACCCATCCACGGGCGACGTGAGCGGCCATACTGCCACACCTCCAAAGGCTAAAAGCAGCTGGCGTCGTTTCATCGCAGTACCAAGGACCTGATTGATGACCACCTCAATGTAGCACGCCCCCGTATCGGCCGAGCATGATTTCGCAGCCGCATTGAGCGACAAGGCTCCGGCGATGCCCGCCTCGGGTCATTCGCGTCGATCTTGCCGGATCTCGGTTATGTCCGGTTTGGCCTCGACTGCTGACAAGCCCAAGCTCGTCGCGATCTTCGCCTTCGGGCCAACAGACGGACCTCGTGTCGCCACCTCGCATCTGGGCCACCCGCGGACCATGGCCAGACCGCTCACGGTGGCAGAAGTTCTAGTGCCTGCTCGACGAGTTGGGTGCTGGGTGCGGATTGATGGGAACGCGCGAAAACAAAACGCGATGTCACGGGTATTTCCGCTGTGGCTCGACCGTCTTGACCGATTAGGATCAGTCCGGCTCCGCCATTTGCCACATTCAGAATAATCGGCTCGCCGCTCCACGTCTTGATGGGCTCCATTCCGATGATGAGAAATTCACCCATGGGCTGGTCGAAATATTGGATTCGCAATTGCGGGCCGACCTCGGCCGCAGCAAGTTCAAGGCTGAGTTGTCGAGCGCGCGCGTAAACGTTAGCCAACGTCACCGTATCGGACGTGAATCCAAGCTGGGCTGGCGATATGGCTACAAGCTCCACATCTGTCTTGTGAGAGCCAACAGTGAACGTCGGTCGAGCAAGGATTTCAGCAGCCTGCCCACCTACATTGCAGCCCCTATCATCCAGCTCGTTGCGCAGCCTGAGCGGGTCAGCGAAGGTACCGATTGTAACAGTCTTCCATGTCGGAACATCGCGGACGAACTGGATAGGTAGTTGGGACGCTTGGGCGGAGGGTGTCTTGAATTTTAGTTGGTTCTGTAGAACATCGCGGGCTGCGCATTGAGCCGACGCGGTGGTCGCGAATTGAACGACGCAAGCTGCCCATAGCATCGAAGCGATGAAGTCACGGCTAACTCGTCGTGTACTCGAATGATCATTGCCTGCCGTGCAATCGGCGTGGTTTCTCAAAATAGACATGGCGAAATCGCCTTTTCGAAAAGCTTGGCAAAAAAAACCGCCTCCGAGTCAATGGGAAGAACGGAGGGAAATGACGTCCATGAACATTCCCCGGCCGACTTTGAAATGCGTCCGGAAGCGGGGCCTATGGCTTCAAGTATTCCAATTTCCAAATGGCAGGCGGCAGTCCGTAAGCCTGATAACCCGCCCGCCCATCAGACCTAAGTGGAATGATGTAGTAGGACGATAGCACCAAGGTCACATCGGCTCAACATCGAAAGTCCGCTGCAGGTCTTGGCCGCGTGAAAACGTTTCAATGCGGGGGCGGCGCTTTGAACAGCCCCATGGGGTCGCGGATTGGCGCCGAAATGGCGTAATTTCCGGCAAGGCCCCGGAAGCCAGCCCAATGGCTTGCCCGAGCCACTATAATCGATGATGAGGTTGGTGGCACGCGCGCGACAGCGCTCCTGGCTCACGCCTGAATCGCCGCGATCAACGCACCAGCACCCATGATGTTCATCACGCGCGTGAGATTGTAGGCGAGCACGTGCAGCGCCATCTCAGTGGCGACCTTCGGCAAGCGCTTCGTCAGGAAGTGCGTCGCGCCCATGCGCATCTTCAGCGTGCCGAACGGATGCTCGACCGTCTCGCGACGGCGACGCATCGCCTGAGGATCAGCGTCGAGCCGCCTCTGGGCATCCTCCATGACGTGTTCATGTTCCCAACGGGAGATGACGCGGTTTTTGGCCGTGGTGCAGCGCGCCTTCGGTAGGCAACTCCCACAGGCTTTCGTGACGTAGCGCCGAATGGTGCGTTCGCCATCCACTGTTGTGAGCCAATATGGCAGCAACTCGCCAGCCGGGCAGCGATACACATCCTGCTTGGCCAGATATGCGAAGTCGTGCTTTCCAAACTTGCCCTTCGCCTCCATGCCCGTCGTGTTTGGCTTCGGTAGAGTCACAAGGATATCAGCGTCGGCGCAAGCCTTGATCTCCTCGCCTGTGTAATAGCCGCGATCGGCCACCGCCTCGAGCTTGTCCACGCCGAGCACGGCCTTGGCCTGCTTGCCCATGTTTGCCAGTTGAGCGCGATCCGAGCCGCTATTCGTTACTTCGTGCGCGATGATGAGATGATGCTCGGTATCTACGGCAACCTGCACATTGTAGCCACGACGCCCGAGCCACGGCCACTCGTTGCCATGGACCGACTGTCGGGATCGGTCAGCGAGATCTGTTGATCTGGTGATGCCAGCATCGCCTCTCCGTAGGCTTCGAGCTTGTGCATCTCGCTCTTGAGCTTGGTGAGCTTTTCCTTCAGATGCGCCGTCTTCGCGGCGAGAGTCTCAGATGGCTCCTGCAGATCTGCCGTGTCGAGCTGTGCGAGATAACGCGAGACGCTCTCCTCCAGTTGCTGGCGACGGCGCTCGACCTTGCCCTTTGTGAAGTTCTTGTCACGCGTGTTGACCGCCTTGAACTTCGATCCGTCGATGGCGACGCTCGCCTGCGTCAGCAATCCCATCCGCCGGCAAAGCTCAACGAACTTCGCGCACACCTTCCTGATACCGAGGCCGTTGTCGCGACGAAAGTCGGCGATCGTCTTGTCGTCGGGCGAAAGCCGTTGTAACAGCCAGATCACCTCGAGATTGCGTCTTGCCTCCCGCTCCAGCCGGCGGCTCGACTGGATGCGGTTGAGATAGCCGTAGATGTACAGCTTGAGCAGCACCGCTGGATGATAGCCGGGTCGCCCGGTCGCCGACGGTTCGATGTCCTCAAAACCCATCTCATCAAGATCAAGTGCTTCGACAAACGCATCGACAACGCGAACAGGATTGCTCTCACCGACCCAATCATCGAGGCATTCCGGCAGCAATTCGATTGATTGCGATCCGCGCCTTCAATGAACCGTCGCATCGACCGTCTCCGAAAAACCCAGAGACGATCTCTATCTGACTCGTTGTTTTCACGCAGCCAGGGTCATTCGCGTCGATCTGGCGGCGATCTCGGCACGTCCGGTCCGGCCTCAACTGCTGACCAGCCGAGCACGACCACGAGCTTCGCCTCAGGGGGCAAGGTTGCCAGTTAGAAGCAGAGGCTATTTGTGAATCGACGTAACATTTGGCCCAAGCGGCGTCCAACGTTGACGCCATCCATGGTGTTTGAAGCTTTTGCGGCTGCAAGAGAAATCGGCATCGGTCTGCGGTCACGAAAGTTCGGAGCCGCTACAGCTTCCTCGCCCGACTAAAGCGACTTTAAACCCGCCTTCGTCAACCGCGTCTCCGCTCTTTGCGAGCTTCTTCAATCGGGACAGTGATAATGACCGGTATGGTGCCGGATTGACCGGCGAGCCGCGGCCGATGCGCTCTCTCCCTGACTTCACGCTGCGCGCGCAAGCAGGAACGCGCCCGACAGGATGAGGGCCGCCCCGGCGGAATGGCTCAGCCTGCCGCCGAAGGGCAGCATTTTCTCGCAAGCGACATAGAGCGCAATGCCTATGATCCAGACGAAGTTCATCACACCACTGACGAACAGGAGCGCCATCAGAAACCAGCAGCAGCCGACGCAGTAAGTGCCATGCCTCGTTCCCATGCGCAGCGCCCCTGCGGCGCCGGCCCGCCAGAAGCTGCTCAGGAACAGGAGCGGGCTTTGACAGTAACGAAGGCAGGCGCGCTTGAGCGGGGTGAACTGATATAGTCCCGCCGCGAGCAAGATGATGCCGCCTAAGGCACGGCTGGTGCTGGCCATCGCCATCGATAGCAGTCCGAAGTGCTCGAGCACCCCCTGCGCGAGAACGGCCATGAGGCTGAAGCCCGCCCATATCAGAAGGTATCCGGAAAGAAATATCCAACCTTCCAGCACAGGGCCGGATATATCATCCTTGCCGCGCTTGACGGCAGCGTACAGCAGCACGGTAGGAGCCGCGCTCGGCACCATCATCGCGATCATCATTACCCACCACATGACGAACAGCAGTGCGGCAGAGACCGGCGTCCATGGCATCGGCGCCATGTCCGGCATCTCGGTCATCATGTCGGTATCGATACCGGCGCCGTTGGCGAGATACACCCAGGCGAGCGCCACCACCGTTGCGGTCCCGACCGCTACGATGAGGCGTTCGCGGTGGAGCAGGCGTTCAAGCGCCAGGTGCGCGGTCATGGATGCTCTCGACCGAGGATACAGCCGATCATTGGCCCGGCTTCAGCGCGCCATCAGGCCGCGACACCCCGCGGCGTCTGCGTCACATTGGCGAGAGAGGAATGCGTTCCCTTGGTGTCGAACTTGATTTCGCCAGTGGAATGGATGTCTGCAGAGGCGACCTCGGCGCCCCGGTGTTCGAAGCCATCGGGCATCATTACCTGAATCCGGTGCGGGGCGCCCGTGACCGGATTCTTGATCGGTTCGACACTGGTTTCGAGCACGCCCTTTGCGACGAGCTTCGCGACGCGCCCGTTCTTGTCGAAGGAGAATTCGAAGGGAACGAAGACGGGATCGTGAATGGTGGTCACGATCATGCTGAAGATGTGGAACATCGTCCCTTCCGCCGAATGCTTGCCCGACAGAATATTGAAAAGGGCTTCACGCTGCTGCGGCGTCGCCCGCTCATCGACGATGGGCTGCATCTTGCCGTTGCCTTCGTGCAGCGCGCCGGGAAAATCGACGACGGCCGCAAAGCAAAGGCCATCGAGCCTAGTGCTCTCAAAATGCCCCTTGGTGATCCGCATGGCGACGAGCCCTTGGCAGGATCCATGGGTTGGCGGGGCGTTAAAATCGCAGGGGCACCCAAATGCGCAATTGCAGTTCTTGATCCATTCGCCTTCGAGACGCCAATCGGACTCAGCCATGGTACATCTCCAGTATGAGGAGGACGCAGCAGCCTCTTCTGTTTTCTATTCGGTAGACTGCATTCGGTCCCAATAGCAAAAAGCATATCAGGGGCGGGGTTGACGGTACAGCGAACGTTTGTTTGCAGGCTGGTCCGGGCCGGGAATTCCTGCGCTCGGCTGCAAGGTAGTGCCATCCGCGCCCGGATCTGCCGCTGCGCTATGCCGAAGGCTCGGCGCCATCTCCCCTCGCTCCTAACCGGGCAAATCCAACGGCGAGGGCGAATTCAAAACGGGATAAAACTTGGGAGCAAGGTCAAGGCGGCTGCCATTAAACATTCGTGCCCTTCTCTCGTCCCCGGTAACTACCTTCTGCCGGCTGAGCGAGCTCGAGCCAGGCCTGCGCGACGCGGATCCAGCGCTGCCGTTCGAAACCATCGGCGTTGACGGCCTCCTTCATCGCCGCCTCAGCCAGCTTTCGAGGATCGAAATCGCTGCCCATGCGGAAGATACCGTACCAGCCGTGCGTAAACGATAGATGGCGACAGCACCGTAGGAATCCGGAGCACTCCGCTTGGACAAAGGCGCCGCCCAGCTTTGAGCTCGCGGATGTGGCGCAGACGGCCAGCAACTGCAGTGAGCAGCGGTCGTTATCTTCCATGGAGAATGAGAGAGCCAAATTGCTGGCCCAGGCCGAACGGTGCTGGAGGCTTGTTGCCTCGATCACCGATCCGGACACGGTCGAGCGTCTCTCCGGTCTTGCCGAGGAATGCGAGAGGCGCGCCGCCGAGATCACCTCCCAAGGCGAAGAGGGCGATCGGTAAGGTACACTTGAGGTACGATCAGGCCTCCCCAGAGCCCGAGAACAGCACCGTCGGAGGCGTCGCCCGAGGTGGCGGGATCGACCTTCCGCCCGGGCTTCCGGGTCTGCTCCTGAGATCGTACCGCTGGGCCAGGTCGAGCAGCCGTCGCCTGGTGAACGGATCCGCGTTCTCGGCCAGATCGCGCGCCCGCTGCGCGAAGCTCCTGTAGAACTCTTCCACGACGCCACCCCCCGCAACATCACTGAAAGCCGAATTTCAACGCGCGCTTGCCGTCGCGTCAAGTGATCTGACGCAGTCGGATAGCTTCCTGCGATCCGCTTGCGCTCTCCGCACGTCGGGAACTAAGCTGCGTGAGGCAGGGGATAAATTCGATGGCGGTGCTCTTTCCGGTTCGAAAGCCGTGTCCGACGTGCGGCAAGCCGATGAAGACGGTGCCCGACGAAGCTCGGGAGGGGCGACTGCGCTACGTCTGCACCAGCTGCGACGACGACCCGCTGCATGACCCGGCGGCCCTCAAATGGGCTGACAGTCCTCTTCGCCCGCCCGCGAAATGAGCGGCGTTCGAGTAACTTCGCGTTCAAACAAACCTGGCGCTTGTGCCGATGCAGGTGGCAATTTGGGACGAGCGCCTGTTTTGCGTTGGCCTGTCTCAACGATCCGACTTGTTCGCGTCGGAGGGGCCCTTAGGTAATCAACCGCAATTTCGCTCGATCGGGTCCGGGAGCATGATGATGTCATGCAGCGCCAGATCATCTATAGGTGTCCGCGCACCGGCATGAACGTGCAGCATCAGCTCGACGGTGCGGCCCTGCAGCGCCCCGCCGAAACATCCACGTTTCGGTGCGGTGTCCGGCCTGCGCCTCGCTGCATTTCGTGAACGCCGTGACCGGCAAGCTGCTCGGCGATCGGAGCGGACCGCCGGCGCACGTCCTGCATTCGGCCTGAAGGACGCATCCGGACCCGCTGCAGGCGAAGGCCGCCCGATCAGTACGCCCTGGCGCCACGACCGGCGGAAACGGTATCAGTGGCTTGAAAGAGGTCCGCGCGTTCGATCAAGTTCCCGCTGGAGCATTGCCCCGACCGCATCTGCGGCAAAATCTATGTAGGGTAAGTC
This sequence comes from Bradyrhizobium sp. CCBAU 45384, assembly GCF_028128665.1. Classification (NCBI taxonomy): domain Bacteria; kingdom Pseudomonadati; phylum Pseudomonadota; class Alphaproteobacteria; order Hyphomicrobiales; family Nitrobacteraceae; genus Bradyrhizobium; species Bradyrhizobium sp. CCBAU 45384. The sequence goes on along the minus strand of NZ_LBIZ01000087.1, from coordinate 47,470 downwards.
GAAGCGCTGGTCGTCGCTCGGCTCACCATAACCCATGACGAAAGTGCCGATAGCCGCATCCGCTCGACCATAAACGGGGCGCGAGCGCAACGATCTTATGCCGTGCGAAAGGCACGTCGCGATGAAGAGGTCGCTGAAGCGGCTTTCCTTCTCCAAGTCGTGAACGGTGATGATTTGGTTCCCCTGCATCGCGGCCGTGCAGCAGCCGATGTAAGGTGGTCCCATTGGGAGTTCCTTGATGGCCTGCTGAAACGTCGGCGGCAGATTGGGAAAGACGGATCGCTCCAACTTCGTATGATCGGAACTTGCAATGCAGACGCCCGCTCTGCATCCAGGCACCAATGCCTCCACTCGGCCGCACAAAGTGGCAATCTGCGAGTCGAGCGGATCAGTCATATCTGAAGAAGAATTCTTTGGCATCGGTCGATCCACTACCCCAGCTTATGCGGATAGGTCGCTCAGCGGTATGCTTTCTCCGCATGGACGCTCTCCTCATCAATCTAGGAACTCGCAAAGCCTTTCTTGGTTCAGGCGGCATCGAAGTCGGGGTCAATAGCCAGCCGGTGGTCAGCCTAAGGTCCTAGCGTAAGTTGCAGCATCACAACGCAAGCGCCGGCGAGGAGGCAGGAAAGAGCTCAAGGGTCCAATCCGGCCGAGAGCTCCGCGAGACCAAGCGTGCGATGCATTTCAGCGTCTTTCTCACGCGGGCCTCTTCAATCGTCGTCGGGTGGAAGCCGCTCGAGATAGGTTAGCCCGGAGCGCGCGAGTTCATCGGTGTCGCTCTGCTGCGCCTGCAAACTGCGCTGCAGGTGTCGCTCGAGCAGGCATCGCCGGGCGTCCGCCGGATCGACGTCGTCGTGCATGCTCAGGTACAGCGCCCACGCGGTATCGAGTGCCCGCCTCAGTGTGCCGTCTTCCGACATCGACAAACCTCCAGCACGGCCGGATTCTTCGGAGCCAACTCTCCCTGGCCACCGATGTTTCCTTCTTTCCCGGTGTCCGCGCATTGGGAACGTCATGCCATCTTCCAGGATTGGTTTGCGCTGGAGCACAAACATGAACAGCCCCGATCATGACTCTCTGTTTCGCGCGATCGTCGACGCGCGACGAATTCTCGCCGAGGACGGGCCAGGCCCGCCGGATCCCGGAGAGACCTTGCGCCGGCTCCGTGCTGTCCTCGACGGCGACGAATTGGTGCATGCGCTCGACCGCCTGAATCGTCAGACGGTCTCGCGGCTCGGACGCTGAGCGGCTCCGCCGGCGCGAGGTCGGCGACTGATGATCTCTGGCTATATCTTTTGGCTTGCGGAACAAAGTTCCTCTGTCCAGATTTGTACCGAGTTCAGGATTCCGGGTATCCGAGCCCTGACGCGCAAGGGGGGACGTTGGACCAGCCGTCCATCTTGGTCGTCGAGGACGACTATCAGTTGCAGGAGATGATCGAGGACGCCCTCGGCGAGGGCGAATTCTTCGTCAACACCGTGGCGACCGCGGAGGAAGCCCTGACGCTTTTCACCGGCAATCCCAGCGCGCACCGCGCCCTGGTCACCGACATCAACCTTCGCGGCCGGCTGAGCGGATGGGATGCGGCGCGGCGGGTCAGGGAGATAGTCCCCGACCTGCCGGTGATCTACATGACCGGAGCGGCCGGCGATCAATGGCCCTCGCAGGGGGTGCCCGGCTCGATCCTTCTGGCGAAACCGTTCGCGCCGGCCCAACTGGTCACGGCGGTGTCTGAATTGCTGACCGTACGGGACGCGCACTTCGCGGGAGGCCCGCGGTGACGTCCGCATCGATCCTGCTCGTCGAGGATGAGGCCCTCATTCGGATGATGGTCGCCGAAATGGTCGAGGAGCTCGGCCACCGTGTGGCGGCCGAAGCGGGGACGCTGGAGGCGGCCATTGCAACAGCCCGGGACGGCGCGTTCGACGTGGCGTTGCTCGACGTCAATTTGGGAGGCCTCGCAGTGACGCCGTAGCGCGGATCATCCACGAGCGCGGGCTGCCTTTCATCTTCGCGAGCGGGTATCCCGGAGAATTCCGGGAGCGGCCGGTGCTTCAGAAGCCTTTCATGCCCGATGCGCTGAAGCGCCAACTGGATGCCATCCTCGATCGTTAAAGTTCAATCCGGGAGCGTCCTAGTTTCGTTGTTGGAACTGGTTCTGGCCGGCGACGTTCTGGAGTCGTTTTTTAACGACCCAAGGAGCGCGCTATGCAAAAGCGCCGCAGAGTGAAGCAGACCCGCTCCCTTGAAGAACGTCTTGCCGAAGAAGCGAAGCGGCTGCGTGAACAAGCCAACTCACTTCCCCCGGGCGTCGAGCGAGATCACGCACTCCGCAAAGCCAGACAAGCCGAGACCGGCTCGCACATGAGCGAGTGGCTGACATCGCCCGGCCTCAAGCCGCCGGATTAGGAACATCGGCAGAGTCAAGCTATTTTAGATCCATCACCAGCAACGCGTGTCTTGCAGGCGCTGGTGGCTGAGAGATGCGAGCGCTCCCGCCTCAATATGGAGCGCCCATGCCCCTTTTTTATTTTGACCTAAGAGACGGCGACGCCACGTCCGTTGATGAGATAGGCATGCAATTCCCGTGTTTGAGGGCGGCCGCGGAAGAGGCCGAGCGCGTGCTTAACAACTTCACCAGACAGGCCGAGGTCGCCCCCGAGAAGTCGTACCTCCGCGAAATGATCATTGAGGTTCGCGACGACAAGGGAAACGTTACCGAGGTCTCGCACAGCAATCCGACTACACATTAAGGCCAGCGCCCCGCTGCAAAGCGACGGCGCATCATTGGGCGCGCGAGCTAACTGCGCTTGGCCATGTACCACGACTCATGCCGCCTACCTATGTGAAAGCCTATGTGAAGCGCAACAAGAACGACGTGGCCGATGCCGAGGCGATCTGCGAGGCGGTTAGACGTCCATCGATGCGCTTCGTACCGATAAAAACGACGGAGCAACAATCGGCCCTCATGATACATCGGGCTCGCGAGTTGCTGATCCGCCAGCGCACTATGCTAGTCAATGCCTTACGTGGGCACTTGGCCGAGTTCGGCCTTATCGAGGCGCAGGGGTTGCACAAAGTGGCGAAGCTGATTGCAATTGTCCTGGACGAGAAGGACAGGCGCATATCGGATATTGCCCGCCAGGTGCTGAAGATGATCGTCAGCCAAATCGAAGATACTCAAGCCCGGATCGCTGGGCTCGAGAGGCAGATCCTAGCATGGCACAAGAACAACCCAGTCAGCCAACGACTGGCCACCATTCCGGGGATAGGGCCGATCATCGCCACCGCCATTGCAGCAACTGTTAGCGATCCAGGGACATTCTGCAGCGGCAGAGACTTCGCCGCTTGGCTTGGGTTGGTGCCGCGACAAAACTCCACTGGTGGTAAAGCGCGTCTGGGCGGGATTAGCAAACGAGGTGACTGTTATCTCCGCCGCCTGCTCGTTAATAGCGCTCACACCGTGCTGCTCTGTTCGAAACAAGCCAAGACCGACCCTTGGCTAAGCTCCTTGCTCAGTCGAAAGCCAAGACTAGTTGCCGCAGTCGCCTTGGCCAATAAAACGGCACGTGTAGCTTGGGCGATTATGAGCAGACAGGAAACCTACCGAAATGCGACATTGGCGGCCTGACCTCTAAGGGGCGTACCGCCAGCTTGCGAGAGTGAAAACACGTGATGGCACAGTCGGTTACCCGACGGATCGAGAGAAACCTGACCGCCTCAGCCCGAAGTCCAAGCCGGCGGCGACCAATGTCGTCGATCTGATGGAGGCGCTGCGCCGATCCGTCGGGAAGGAGGCCGCGCCGGCGAAGGCGGGCAAGCCCGCCAAGAACGGGCGCAAGGCATCGGCCGGGCAGAAGGAAATGCTGATGCCGATCGAGGGCAAGAAGGCGAAGGAAGCGGCTACGAAGAAGCCGCAGCAAAGCCGCAGCGGAGATCGGCCTGACGGACGTGAAGCACCAGTCACGACCGACCGGTGCCAGGCGTGTGCGGTCCGCGATACAAAGGTGCAGACGATCATCCGAGCCTCGATGTCCATAGCCGGTTTGATGGAACCGCTTGGTCATGGCCCCTCTGTCGAAGAGCTTGGAGGAACCGGAAACCACACAATCGGTTACCTCACGTTGCAAATCGACATACCCGGCACGGTCTGATGCTCCGTGGGTAGGTTCTTTTTCGGGTATCGCTTAATACCCCCGGACGGGGCGGCTGGTGATGGTGGATTATCGCAAAATCTTTGAAAGCTCTCCCGCCCTATTCCTTGCCCTCGGTGCCGACGACACTTTTCCCATCCTGGGCGCCAGCGATGCCTATCTTCGGGCAACCCACACGGAACGTGATGCGATCATCGGCCGCCCTCTGTTCGAGGTCTTCCCCGATAATCCCGATGACCCATCGGCCACTGGAATTCTCAACCTCCGCTCTTCCCTCATGAGAGTTCTTGCCGGGGGCCGAGCGGATACGATGGCCGTACAGAGATACGACGTCCGCGGACCGGATGGCAGCTTCGAGAAACGGTACTGGTCACCCCTAAACTCCCCGGTGATCGGCCCGGACGGGCGACTTCAATACATCATGCACCGGGTCGAAGACGTTACCGACATCACCCGCGGCGACCGCGCCGCCGCGCACGCCGACGAAGCCATGCGGCTCGAAGTGATGCTGCGAGCGCAGGAGTTGCAGGAGGCCAACCGTCAACTGCGGGAGGCTACCGAGCAGTTCCAGGCGGTCTACGACCAAGGCCTGTTTGCCGCGCGCCTCCGCCTGGACGGGACGGTCCTCGACATCAATCGGTCCGCCCTCGAGGTTTGCGGCTTCAAACGCGAGGACGTCCTCGATCGCCCGTTCTGGGAGTGCGGTTGGTGGAATGGGTCGCGGGAGGTGATGGCGTGGGTGCGCAGGGCCGTCGAGCAGGCTATCGCCGGCGAGCCGTTCCGAGGCGAGTCGCTGTACTTCTGGGGCGATGGCTCGGAACACATCGTCGACTTCGCCTGCATGCCGGTGCGGGACGCGTCCGGCCGCGTTGTCGTCGTGGTACCGACGGGGATGGACGTCACCGAGCGGGTCAGGGCCGAGCAGAACCTGCGGGAGCTGGAGGCCGAGCGCAGGCGCGCCGAGGCGCTCGCAGAGATCGACCGCAGCAAGACGCAGTTCTTTTCCAACATCAGCCATGAATTCCGGACGCCGCTGACCTTGATGCTTGGGTCGCTCGAGGAGATGAAGCGCGAGTCGGCCGGCACGGAGATTCCGGCCGCTTACTTGGGCCAGATTGATCTCGTCCATCGCAACGGCTTGCGCCTGCTCAAGCTTGTCAACACGCTACTCGACTTCTCGCGGATCGAGGCGGAGCGCGTACAGGCCGTCTATGAGCCGACTGATCTCGCCGAGATGACGGCGCATCTCGCCAGCGAATTCCGCTCGGCGATCGAGAAGGCGGGGCTGGCGCTGGTCGTCGATTGCCCGCCTCTTCCGGACGCGGCCTTCGTCGACCGGGAGATGTGGGAGAAGATCATCCTTAATCTCCTGTCGAACGCCTTCAAGTTCACGTTCGAGGGTACGATCAAGGTAACCCTGCACCAGGCAGACGGACAGTTCGAGCTCGTTGTCGCCGATACCGGCACGGGCATTCCGACCGGCGAGCTGCCTCGGCTGTTCGAGCGTTTCCACCGGGTGGAAGGCGCAAAGGGCAGAACCTATGAGGGATCAGGCATCGGGCTCGCGCTTGTGCAGGAGCTTGCCAGGCTACATGGCGGCGACGTCACCGCCGAAAGCAAACTCGGTGCCGGCTCGACGTTCCGGGTGAAGATACCCACGGGGTCGGCGCACCTGCCGCCAGGACAGATCGGCGGTGTCCGCACCCAGGCCTCGACAGGTCTGAGCGCGAGACCATTCGTCGAAGAGGCGCTGCGCTGGCTTCCCGACGCCTCGCCTGTGCCCGACGAGATCATCGACGTTGCGCTGCCCGTGGAACGGACCCCGGCGCCGCAAGCGCAACGGCCGCTCGTTCTGCTGGCGGACGACAACGCGGACATGCGCGAATATCTGACGCGCATTCTGGGCGAACATTATCGCGTTGAGGCTGTGGCGGACGGCAAGGCGGCCTTGGAAGCGATCTCCCGGAGACTGCCCGATCTCCTGCTCAGCGACGCGATGATGCCGCGGATCGACGGAATGGAATTGCTGACGCGGCTCCGCGCCGATGCTCGCACCAGGTCGCTGCCGGTGATCCTGCTTTCGGCACGCGCGGGCGAGCAGACCAAGGTCGAAGCCCTCGGCGCCGGGGCCGACGACTACATCGTGAAGCCCTTCACCGCGCGGGAACTGCTGGCGCGCGTAGACGCGCACCTGAAGATCGCAAGCGTGCGCGGCGAGGCGATGGAGAGCCTTCGCCAAAGCGAAGAACGCTACCGCGCCTTCGTCACCGCGACCTCAGACATCGTCTATCGCATGAGTCCGGACTGGAGCGAAATGCGCGACCTTCAGGGCAAGGGCTCCGTCCGCGATACGGAGAGCCCGAGCAGGACCTGGCTCGAAACGTACGTCCATCCGGAGGATCGGACACAGGTCTTGTCGTCCATCGACGAAGCGATCCGAACCAAGACCCCGTTCGATTTCGAGCATCAGGTCAAGCAGATCGACGGCACGTCGAGGTGGGTGCATTCGCGGGCCGTTCCTGTGTTCGACCGAGACGGAGAGATCGTGGAATGGTTCGGGTCCGCGCGCGACGTCAGCGAGAGGAGGCGGCACGACGAGACGCAGCGCCTTCTGATTGGCGAGCTCAGCCATCGCGTCAAAAACATGCTCGCGGTCGTCCAGGCGATCGCGCAGCAGACGCTGCGGCGCGCGAAGGATCCGGCCGAGTTCGCGGCGAGTTTCGGCGGCCGCATTCAATCGCTATCGAGCATGCACGGGCTTCTCAGCCAATCGGGCTGGCAGCACGCGGAACTCCTCGATATCCTGCGCGATCAGCTCGCTGCGCACGAAGCGTCTCGCGTGGTCGTTGCCGGGCCCCCCGTGCAACTCGAGCCGCAGGTCGCTCTGCATGTGGCGCTGATGCTGCACGAACTCGGAACCAATTCCGTCAAGTACGGCGCTCTGTCCAAAGCCGAGGGTGGGGTGAATGTGGTTTGGTCCGTAAACGATGGCAAGTTACGGCTGGAATGGCGCGAGCGCGGCGGCCCCCCGGTCAAGTCGCCTCTCAAGCGCGGTTTCGGAACCACTCTCATCGAACAGACCGCGAAGAGCGAGGGTGGAAGCTCTCACGTGTTCGTGGAGGCGGAAGGCTTGCGCTGGGAGATCACGCTACCGCTCAACACCGAAAAATCGATAGGAGCGGCAGAGCGGGACAGATCCACTCCGTCAAGTACCGAAAGGTCGCGGACGATCCGACAGGCCGCACCGCCCGAACCGCTCAAAGGCAAGCGATTCCTGATCGTCGAGGACGAGCCTCTGATTGCGCTCGACATCGTCGCCGGTCTGGAGGGCGTTGGCGTGAACGTCGAGGGTCCGATCGGTTCGGTAAAGAATGCGCTTCGGGCGGTCGAGGAAAGTTCGTTCGACGGAGTGCTGCTCGATGCCAATCTGCGGGGCGAGCCCGTCGACGAAGTCGCTGCGGCGCTGATCCGCCGCAACATTCCGTTCGCGTTCGTGACGGGTTACGGACGCCAAGCCCTGCCGGAAAGCTTCGCGCGGGCTACGGTGCTGACAAAGCCGTTCACGCAGGAGCAATTGCTCCGCACGGTATCGCAGCTCGTCGGATCGGACCGGACCGGGCTACATCTGCTCCATGATCGAGATCGGCGCGGTTGATCGAGCATGGAGTGCGCTCGGTGGGCCGGTCCCCTTCACGTCTTCCTTAGGAGGTCGCGGATCTCAGTGAGCACCTTTACTTCCGGCGAAGGCCCGGGAGGCGGCGCGGCGGGCTCTTCCTTTTTGAGCTTGTTGATCCCCCTGATCGCCAGGAAAAGCACGAAGGCGATGATGATGAAATTCAGGGCGACCGTCAGAAATTGGCCCCATCCGAGCACGGCCCCCTGTTTCTTGGCGTCGGCATAGGATAGCCCGGCTTGGACCTTCGACGACAAGGGCAGGTAGTAGTTCGAGAAATCGAGACCGCCGGTGACGGCGCCGATCACTGGCATGATGATGTCGCCGACCAGGGACGTAACGATCGCGCCGAAAGCCGCGCCGATGATGACGCCGACGGCGAGGTCGATGACGTTGCCACGCATGGCGAATTTCTTGAATTCCTCAAGCATGATCCTCTCCTCTGGGTTGTTGCCCCTACGTCGCTGTCGCGGTAGTTGGCCTGCCGTCATCGCCACCATGTGGGAACGGGTGTTCGCGGGCAAGTGAATAACATCTTGCAGAGGGGCCCCGATGGCTTGACTGCATTTAGGTGCCGCTGCCGCCGGTGCGCCCCCAAAACTTGCTCGGCGAGCTCGAGTGCCCATGCTTCGTTCTCGAGACCACGACGCGCCGCCACGGAGGGTGGGTCATGAAGCCGCGCGGACGGAGGCGGCGGGGTGGCTAAAAGGCGAAGAAGTAGCCGCGGGCCGGAAGCAAATGCTGATGCCGATCGCTGGCGAAGAAGCCGGCGAAGGAGTCAGTTGTGAAAAACCCGCGGAAGAGGCGGCGGAAGTCGGCTCGGGAACGGAGACGCGGGAGGCCGGTTTCTATCGTGGCCACGCTGGGAGCGTTCGGATGGTTATGATGGATATGAAGAGGTGTCGGCGATGACGGAGGCCTCTGGACTGACGGACGAGCAGGGTAGCCTCGAGCGAGCTTCGGCGGAGCGGTCGAGGACCGACGCCGCGGACGGCAGGGCGATCCGGCCTGCTTCGGAGGATGCAGCGGTGCGCTGGGCCGAACGCCTGCGCAAGGCAACGTTGGAAGCCCCGCTGCAGTCGCTCCTTGTCGCATTTTTGCTCGGCATTTGGTTTGCGCGGCGACGGTAGATCTGCCGATGGTCACGCGACCGCAGCGCCGGGGCGAGCACCGCGAAAAGGGCTCCCGGGATACCATTGATCTGGCACAAGCGTCCGGCGCCGAGGTCACCGATTCTGGGAGCGTGAAAACGTCTGATGATCGGGACCGGTCCACCAAAAAGGCGCCTTCCAGGCCAACCCGCCGGGAGGAGGCGCGCAGAGCCGCGGAGGAATACGCCGACGACCTCCGACAGCTCGTCAGGAAACTTCGGGCGCGTCTTTTGAACTGAGATTGGTGACTGAGGGAGATGCGTAGCAGTCGGAGGCAAGGATTAACCAAGCCGATTTCAGGCCAAAAAAATTCGTGCTCCGCCCCTTGAAACTTTTCCCCCGCTTCTAAATTTCTCCGTCGTCGTCGCCGCGGTGGCGGCCGGGACGCCTTCGGGGTCCCGCTGATTGAGACGGGCGCCCGGACGGTGTCCGGAGCCTGCTCGTACCCATCTTGCTCCAAGGAGGATTTGGATATGAGGTATGATTGGACTCCCCTCTGGAGATCGACCATTGGGTTCGATCGCCTTTTCGACGCGCTCGACGAGGTCCAGCGGACCGCCGAAGAGACCTATCCCCCCTACAACATCGAACGCCTTGACGAGAACTGCTTCCAGATCACGGTGGCGCTCGCCGGCTTTGCGCCGGCCGAAGTCTCGCTGACGAGCGAGCAGAACGTTCTGACCCTTGAGGGCCGCAAGAACGACAAGGAAGACAAGACCTTCCTGCACCGGGGCATCTCGACCCGTAACTTCAAGCGCCAGTTCACGCTGGCCGACTACGTCGAGGTCAAGGGCGCCCGCTTCGAGAACGGCCTGCTTCTCATCGATCTGCAGCGGGAGATCCCCGAGGCGATGAAGCCGCGCCGCATCGAGATCAACGATGGTGCCCCGAGCAACGTGACCCAGATCGAATCCAAGGCTGCCTGACCGGACAGGGCAGCCAGGTTTCGATCCAACGCCGCGCGGGCCGTCCCGCGCGGCCATCCCCTGCAGTTCGTCTCAGAAACGGAGGAAGTCATGCGGCCGACGACCGCACTCGACGACAATGTCATCGATTTGAACGCCATCCTTCATCCCGGCACCGCCTTCGAACACCCGAGGGACGTGATCGCCCACCCCGGTCTCAGCCTTGCCGAGAAGCGCGCCATTCTGGCTTCGTGGGCCTCGGACGCGTCGGCGATCGCGTCGTGTCCATCGCTCCGGGCACCCGAAGGGCTGAAGGCGCCCGTCACCATCGACGAGATCCTGGAGGCGCTTTGCGCGTTGGACGAAGGCCCGCGGAATCCGCCGGGCGGGAAGCCGATGCGCCTGCGACCGGTCGAGCGGGCAGCGGCCTAGGAGGAGGAAGATGGAGATTATGGAGCCCTCGACAGAACAGCTGGAAAATGCGGAGCGCGATTTCGCGCGCAATCTGCAGAAGCAGGTGGCCGAATGGAAGGCGCTGCGGTCGCCCGCTCGGACCCGCACGGCCGACGGCGTCCGGGTCGAACGACGGTTTAGGCGCCGGCCGGCCGCTGCCCTGATGCCGGCCTGAGCGCACGCCCCGAATTCGTACGGCTGTAGTGGAGGCGTGATCGTTTACGATCGGCGATTACTTGCAGCTATGGACGTCGAGTAACGATCCCTACCGCCAAGTCGTCGCGGCCATGAGCAGGCCGCGGCTTCACATGGTCTCGAGCGACTCCGCTGGATCCAGTTGGCCCAGGCATGGCTCGATAAGCAGAACCGCGAAAACCTGAGCGCCCCGTCCTCTCACTTCGATTTCGACAAAAGGCGACCGTCCCGCTCGGCTAATCCTAGCCGCAACACGCGCTCCCGCCATTCTCTTGAATAGGTGGACACGGAACGCTGCCGTAGGAGCAAAATACGCAACAGTCGCCTACTTTGGGCTTCAACCTGGTGCCGCAGCTCTTACAGTCGTAGAAGAATTGGCAAGCATCGGTCGCCATAATTTCTGTCGTCCTGTGCCCGCAGATGGGACAAGTCAGTGTCGATTGTAAGTTCATTCGCATGCTGTCCTGCCCCCTCCTAAGGCAGATGCCACGACGAGTAATCGAAGGAAAGCCTGCGGTTCACCGAATTCGTCCATTTCCTAGCCGATCTGGCCGTTGGCCGCGTATCCTCGCGTCAGACTGGCCGGCCAGTGGAACCCACGGGCGCGGTGGTAGTTGCATGGCCGCGGCAGCAGTAGCGAGTGGGAGAGCACGTGAACCGACGCCAGCTTATTCAAGGGTCGGCGTTGCTGCCGGCGTTGCTGCTCTCTTCGCGCAGCGGTTTCGCCGCTGCGTCGGACGACGCCTTCGGCCCGTCACGGTCAGGGACCTGGCGCGTGCGTTGGCGGGCAAGTCGTTCGAGGCGCCGGACGAGAAGCTGCCGGGCGGGTTGAAGGATCTCGACTACGATCAGTACCGTTCGATCCGTTTCCTGCCTGAGCGGGCCCTTTGGCGCGGCAAGAATCTTCCGTTCGAGGCGCAGTTCTTCCATCGCGGCTTCTTCTACAAGAACAGAGTGACCATCTTTGAGGTCGTCGACGGCAAGGCCACCGAGCTCAAGTACCGCAAGGCGGACTTCTCCTTCGGCGAGAAGGTGCCGGCGTTCGAGGACGCTGATCTCGGGTTCGCGGGCTTTCGCATCCACGCGCCCATGAACCGTCCCGACTATTACGACGAGGTCTGTGTCTTCCTCGGGGCGAGCTATTTCTGAGCCGTGGCCAAGGGGCAAACGTACGGGCTCTCCGCCAGGGGACTCTCGATCGATACTGGCGAAGCCAAGGGCGAGGAATTTCCGCTGTTCAAGGCGTTCTGGCTCGAGCGGCCGGCGCCGGGTTCAACCTCGTTGGTGATTCACGCTCTGCTCGACAGCAAAAGCTGCGCAGCGAGCTACCGCTTCACCGTGCGACCGGGGGAAACGACGGTATTCGACGTCGAAATGTCGGTCTACCCGCGGGTCGAAATGTCGCGGGCCGGTCTCGCGCCCATGACCAGCATGTTCTTCTACGGTCCGAACGATCGCAATATCGACGACTTCCGCCCGTCCGTCCACGATTCCGACGGCCTTGCGATTTTCAATGGGAAGGGTGAAAGCCTCTGGCGGCCGCTCAGCAACCCCCGCGATCTCCAGATCAGCACCTTTCAGGATCTCAATCCTCGTGGCTTCGGACTGATGCAGCGGGAGAGAAACTTCTTCGCCTACCAGGACATCGAGTCCAGCTTCGAAAAACGTCCAAGTCTCTGGATGGAGCCGATCGGCGATTGGGGCGAGGGCGGGGTCATGCTGTTCGAGATTCCGACCAAGGAGGAGGTCCACGACAACATCGCCGCATTCTGGCGGCCAAAGAATCCGCTGCAGGCAAAGGGCGAACACAACTACACCTACCGGCTGCACTGGGGACCGGACAGTCCGAAACCGCATTCGCTGGCCCGCTTCACGCGAAACGGAATAGGGGCACGGGGCGAGGACGCTCGCCTCTTCGTCCTCGATCTGGTCGGCGACAACCTGAAGGGTGTCGATCCTGCCGGCGTCAAAGGCGTGGTGACGGCGGAGAAGTCCGAGGTGAAGAACATCGTGACGCAGCCCAATCCCTACACTGGCGGTTGGCGGCTGAGCTTCCAGTGCCAGGTGAAGGGAGAGCCGATCGAGCTGCGGGCGTTTCTGACCGAGGGCGACAAGCTCTTGTCGGAAGTCTGGGTCTACCGATGGGCACCCTGAACGTGGCGCCCCGCCCGGTCGCCGGCGATATCGCGACCCAGCGCTTGCTGCCGCGTGAGTCGCCCCTCCCGATAGCTCCCGGCGACCTCGGAAAGAAAGGGGTACCCGACCGCGTTCCTGCGCCGGCTGCGCCCGCGATGGCCTGGCGACGCGGCCTCATCCTACTCGCGACGGCGGCGCTCACGGGTGCCGGCGGCTATGAGATGTATCGTGTGCTGGAGGTCGGCGGGGTCACCGTCCTCGAAGCCATGGTGCTGGCGCTCTTCCTGGTCCTGCTCGCCTGGGTCGCCTTTTCGTTCGCATCCGCGGTGGCCGGCTTCTTCGTGCTGCTGGCCCATCGTTCGGGCGCCTTCGCGCCGGACGCGGAGCTGCCTGCGATCGCAAGCCGCACCGCCATGCTGCTTCCCACCTACAACGAGGACCCCCACCAATTGACGGCCCGGCTGCGCGCGATCGTTCGCATTCGATCTGCTGTGGCTGGACGGCAAGGATTTGCGCAAGGAGCGGCAGATCGAGCGGAAGAGACTGCTCAAGGAGCTGATCGAGGAGCACAAGCTCGGGGAGCCCATCTTGTTCAGCGAACACCATGAAGGGGACGGGCAAGCCCTCTTCGTTGCCGCCGGCAAGCTGAATTATGAGGGCATCGTCTCCAAGCGCGTGGATGCGCCATACCGTTCGGATCGCGTTGAAGCCTGGCAGAAGATCAAGGTCGTCCAGAAGGGCAAGTTTCCCGTGGTCGGCTTCATCAAGGATCCATCCGGCGTGGCCGCGCTGTATCTGGGCAAGAGGGAGGGCAAGGATCTTGTGTACATGGGGAAGGTCGGCACAGGGTGGAATCGAACCACCTCGGCGCAGATCCGAAAGGCGCTCGACACCGTGGTGAGCCCGAAGCAGAAGCTCACTAAGTCCATCAGAAAGCAGAAGGCCACGTGGGTCGAACCCACATTCTACGCTGAGATCGAGTATCGCGACATCGCCTCCGAAGGTCTGCTGCGGGCCAGCTCGTTCAAGGGCCTGAGCAAAGGAACGCGCCGTTCATAGCGGCGTTTTCCCTTGAGTATGTGGAGTACCGGTCATGGATCCGGAAAAGCGAGTTATGAAAGTCGTAGCAGAGGCGCAGGGCATTCTGGCCCGGTATATCGAGCCCGGTCCCAGGGATTGCGAGCAGACTATAAACCAGCTTCTGGTTGTGCTCGATGACGAGGCCGTCGCGCAGGCGGTGGAGGAAATGAAAATGGAAAAGCCCACCGCGGAACAGCTCGCCGAGCTCAAGCGGCTCAGCGCGATCGCACGGGTGCCGGATGAATCCGAGATCGTCATCTCGAAGGAGGAAGCCGAGATCCGGATCCGCGACCTCAAAGACAAGGCTCGGATGGAATGATGCCCGAGAAACCGATCAACGGCCTGCAGCCCGAACGGTCCGAAGATGGCATCCAGCGCGAACAGCTAGGTCCTTGCGGCGTCCGTGGAAAGGAAAGCCCTTCGAAGATGACGCCACAGCGGGAGAACAAGACGCCGAAGGACGTTGATCCCGGGCATACAGCATGAACTCCATGAACACGTTCGATCCCGATACGCCGTGTCACGTTCACGACGGCCTCAATGACCAGATCATCGAATGGAGCCCCCAATGGGCTTCGATGTACCGCGAGCACGCGTCGAAGTGGGATGAGGGTGTCATAGCCTGGGACGGCCTGTTGCTCGACGGATGGGAGCCCATTATTCATACGTCTTGCGGCCACTGAAGGTGTAAGCGGAACTGGGAACCCTCGATTCCCCGCGGCGTTGCATCGTCATCAACATCCCCAAGAGGAGGAGCCGATGGCCGCAGCGAAGAAGCAGACCGCGCGTGGACGCAAGCAGGACCGCGCCCGGGTAGCCAAGGGACAGGACTACGAAGTCCGGTATGAAGCGAAGAAGACCGGTCGCTCGGCATCAGCCGTGAAGAAGGCCGTCAAGAAGGTCGGCAACAGCCGCAAGCGAGTTGAGAAGCGGCTCGGCCACTGAGCCGGAGCAGTCTCCCGCGACGGAAGCATTGCTCTTTCCGCCTCGCGGCGGACCCGAGCTTACTTTCAGAAACCTTGTATTGACCGTGCGGATAGGCCAACATGAGGTACTTTTTGTATTGATCTTACTTGCTTTCACCCTGCCATTTTCAAGAGGGTGCTATGGCAGCACACGAACATTGGCAGATGGATGCCAGCGCTCCCGAGCTCTACGAGCGCTATCTCGTTCCAGCCATCACGTCCGTCTGGGCCGAGGATCTGCTCGATCGCCTCGGGCCGGCAAAGGGCGAAAGCGTGCTGGACGTGGCGTGCGGGACCGGCGTCGTGGCGCGTCGGCTGGCCGAGCGCGGCCACGCCGGAAGACTGGTCGGCGTAGACCTCAACGGGGCGATGCTGGCCATCGCTCAGGGAAAGTCCAACGACATTAAGTGGATCGAGGGCAGCGCGCTGGATTTGCCCTTCGCATCGCGCAGCTTCGATGTCGTCCTCTGCCAACTCGGAGTGCAATTCTTTCCTGACCGGCCGCAGGCTCTTAGAGAGATGGCCCGGGTCCTCCTTCCGTCCGGACGGCTCGGGCTCAGCGTCTACAGCGCCATCGAGCATACTCCGGCCGCGCACGCCTTCGTGCAGGCGCTGGATAATTTTCTTGGGGCAGAGTCTTCGCGGACCAAACGCGCGGAGCATCTTTCCTGCGGCGCTGACGCGGTGGGCAATTGGGTGCGTCAGGCGGGTTTCGGCCGTGTCCGGGTCGAGACCGTGACCAAGCAGATCGGCTTTCCGTCGGCGCTCGATTACGTTCGCTTCCAGCTCACGGCGACCCCGATGGCCGCACTATTGAAGGAGGAGGACGACGCCGGGCGTGAACGCGTGATCAAGGCTATCTCCGACGACGTGGCGGCCCGTATGGATCCCTCGATGCTGGCGAACGGCAGGCTGACGTTTCCCCAGGAGTCCTTCGTGGTTGTCGCATCGCTTCGTTGACCGTCCATTTACGTCCGTCCACGACTGCTGGTGGCAGCCGAGCCTTGCCGGCGTCCTGAAATCGGCAACGTCGATCGTAGTAGCATCCGTACATGAACGAGCATTTGAAGGAATCCGAGACGCCGCTTCATGACCGAGCGTTGCTGCTGCACGGCTCGAAACGCAACGAGCTACTGACCTTGGAAGAGGTCCGTCGCTACGGAAGCGACAGTTTCTCCGATCCCGACTTCATCCGGCTGTACGGTATGACGCCGGCCCAGTGGCACGCGCGCGGCGTGCGTTTGCTCGGCCGGACCGCAGTCGAGTGCACCCGAGATGCTGTTGCCGACCGCATCGGGCAGGACGTCGCGGCCGTCGCGGCGTCGCTTCCGGCCCCAGGCCGATGGGTCGTCGTCGATCCTTTCGCCGGCTCTTGCAATACACTGTACTGGATATTGCGGCACGTGCCGCGATCGCGCGGGATCGCCTTCGAGTTCGACCTTCAGGTCTTTCGGCTGACCAAGCAAAACCTGGCGGTCCTCGATCGGACCATCGATCTGAAGTACGGCGATTACGGCGTCATGTTGGGGCAACTCCATACCGAACCCGATGAGGCCATGATCGTCTTCGTGGCGCCGCCTTGGGGCACCGCGCTGAATGAGACGGCAGGCCTCGATCTCCGTCGAACAGAACCTCCCATAACCGAGATCATCGCGAAGTTCGCCGAAGCGTTTCCGGCAATTCGGATCCTTTTCGCCATTCAGGTGTACGAGAAGTTGGATAAGGGGTCTCTGGCCGAGCTTCGAGGCAAGCTCGAGTGGTCCGACCTGAGGATCTACGATTTCAATGTGGCCGGCAGAAATCACGGCATTCTTTTGGGCACACGAGGATGGAGCCCCTGAAGGAGTTCTCGCGCGTCATGCGCGGCAGGAATATCTCGTGAAGGCGGTCAACCTCCGCAGGGCCGGCTCGACGTCCTGCATGTAGATCTGAGTCCGCAGGAACGTGATCTCGTCTTCCAGGGCGGTCTCATCAACGTCTAGAACCAGGACTTGGGTCTTCCGTCGTTCCAACGATAGCCTCGGCGCTTCAGCGTATCCTCCAGCTCGAACGCGCTCTGCTCCGCCCATCCGCATCGCCGGCTTGGGGGCGGTCTCGAGCAGGAGCGCCAGTGCTGGCGAGCCCGTCGTCGGCAGTTCGAAAGCGAGCACCTCCAGCAGGGAGTGACAGTCGTCGAGTGCCCGGTGCGCTTGGTGGAAGCAGCCCGCGCCATGCAGCAGCCGAGCCGCGAGCCGGCAAACCGTGTTTGCGCCAGTCGATCTCGCTCATGCTGCAGCCCCAGGCCTTGTGCTCAAACACGGGCCAGTAGCGTTCCGCGAACCTCCGGTCGGAGCTGCTGTTGTGCGCGATTACGATGACTGAGTCGTCGACGAATGAGGTAACAGCCGCATCGTCGAACTTGTGGCCGGCAACGTCTTCATCGGTGATGCCCGTGAGTGCCGTCACCTCCACGACGAGGCCAGCGGGCGGCCGAAGAGACCTATTCCCCTTCAACATCGAACGTCTCGACGAGAATCGGTTCCGGATCTTGTTCGCACTCGCCGCTCCTCGCCGGACGAAGGCCGAGCACAACGTGTCGATGCTCGAAGGCTGGAAGACGGAAAAGGAAGACAAGACCTTCCTGCATCGCGGCATCTCGAACCGCAACTTCAAGCACCAGTTCACGTCGGCCGACTTACGTCGCCGTCAAGGATGTGCGATTCGAGAACGAACTGCCGCTCATCGACCTGCAGCGGAGATCCCTGACGCGATGAAGCCGCGCCGGACCGAGATCAGCGGCGCCGTCAGCAACGTGACCCAAATCACTGCAAGGCCGCTTAACGATCAGGTCACGCAGAACGAGCCGCTGGGCGCGTTCCGCGCGATGCCCTTCGTCTACAGGAAAACGGCGCCGCAAAAAGCCCGCTGCGGGGCCGGCGGAATAGGGTGCGGCCATCCCTCACTGAGGTAGAAAAGTAAGGCGATCTCGACGAGCGAACGCAATTGCGGGGCAACTGTTAAGCCGAAAATCACCAAGCCTTCACCTTCGTCTTCACGCGACTGCGCCCTTTACGTGTCGTTCGACACTCCGCCCCTAGCTTGTTGATCGGCTGGGGGTTTCTCGATGAACTTACTCTTGCGATTGCGCGCCGCTTTCTCCGTGGGCAGCATGACCGACCCCCTCGGTCGTTCGCTGCTTGTGGAGCAATTCCGGGTCTTGCGGAAGCAGGTGCCGGTTCTCTACGCGGTTCTACTGATCGACAGCATCAGCGTGGGCCTGGTGCTCCCGTCGAGCGTTTCACCGTGGCTGCGGTTCGCGGTGCCGGCCGCACTCCTGGCCATCTGCATGGTCCGATTGGTCCGGTGGGTGCGCTTGGACCGCGCCGAATTCACCCCCGAGCAGGCCTACCTCAGCTGGCGAGAACCCGTCTCGTCGCGATCGTCCTCAACACCGGCTTCGTGTTCTGGATCCTGGCGCTCTTCGGCGTCGTAGATCCCGGCCTCCGCGCACCCGTGGCGCTGCTCGTGTTCATGGGCTGCGTGATCCTTAGCGACCGTGTACTGCTCGGTAGAGCGAAGCCGGTGAATGCAATTTCGTTCGCCGCTAGAGACCGGTGAGAGCTCCAAGAGCTGATCATCTCTTCCGATGAAGGGCGTTGGGACTTTGGGATCGGCGGCGTTTGGTGCAAAGCGGGCTATCGTATCTTCGGTGCCGGGACGCTCGCGAGAGGGTACACGCCTAGACGTGACCGCGGCGGCGCTCTCGGAGTCTTCGAAAGTCCTCGCCGGCGTGGTGCGACGAACGCGTCAAAGGGGTCGCTGAAACCAGCAGAAATCCCTTCGCATAGCCGACTCTTTTGTACGCTCCGAATTCCTCGGGGGACACGAAACTCATGACGGCGTGATGCTTGCGCGTGGGCTGCAGATACTGGCCGACGGTCAGGAAATCAACATCCGCGGAGCGCAGGTCGTCCATCACCTGCAGCACCTCGTTCCGCTGTTCGCCGAGACCCACCATGATGCCGGACTTGGTGAAGATCTGCGCGTCGAGTTCTCTGACGCGCTGTAGCAACCGGACCGAATGGAAATATCGTGCGCCCGGCCGCACGGTGAGATATTTCGACGGCACCGTTTCCAGATTGTGGTTGAACACGTCGGGTCGTGCAGCAACGACCGTTTCGAGCGCGCCGGGTTTGCGCAGAAAGTCGGGCGTCAGGATTTCGATCGTGGTCCTCGGACTCGCAGCCCGGATCGCCGCAATCGTCCTGGCGAAGTGCGCCGCGCCGCCGTCGGCAAGGTCGTCTCGATCGACCGACGTGACGACGACATGCGACAGGGCGAGCTTGGCGACCGCATCGGCGATCCTCTGCGGCTCGTCCTCATCGAGTGCATTGGGCAGGCCTGTGCGCACGTTGCAGAAGGCGCAGGCCCGCGTGCACGTATCGCCCATGATCATGAAGGTCGCGTGCTTCCTGGTCCAGCACTCGCCGATGTTCGGGCACGACGCTTCCTCGCAGACGGTGACGAGCTTGTGCTCGCGCACGATGCGTCTGGTTTCCGCCCACTCGCTTGAGCCGGGTGCTTTCACGCGGATCCACGCCGGCTTGCTCTGCAGCGGCGTGTCGGGGCGGTTGACCTTCTCGGGGTGACGTGGTGCATCCGCGCGCTTGCTATTGCGCGGATCGTCATTGAGCAGATCGAGCAGGACGGTCATGGATCAGTCTCGTGAATTTCGGAAGCTGATGATGAGCGGTCATCGACTCGCCAGCCATGCCGAGGCGGACCAGTTGATGCATTCGACGAGCGGATATTGCGCACAGACATTCGACCAGGCAGAGCAAGGCCGTCAACTCGATTTCGTCCGTTTCCCTGATCCGTCTTGCAAGCGGTGGCGCATCGCCGCGGCCGTCCGATATTCCGGATGACCCCGCCGGCCCGTTTTCCGGAGCTTCGGACGGATCGCGCCTGCTGACGCCGCAAAGCTCGCGGCCGGCTAAGGTATTTCCTAGCAAAACGAATGAGATGCGGCGATTGCGAGCGTGGTCCCGCGGTCTGGCACGGATGCTGCTTTATGGATTGGCAAAAGGAGCATCGGCTCCAGAACAAGCAAAACGAGGGGACGCTCTGATGCCAGCCGGCATTCAATCCTTCACGTAACAGCGACAGGCGATATCGCCTGGACAGCATTGCGCCTCTCCGCAATAGGGCGGAGCGCGATGAACGCTGACGCTTGAGTTCGGCTTCGTATGCCAATGGAGAGGGTGATGACAGTTGCAGACGCGCAAGACCTGGACCCGCAGGAAACCCAGGAGTGGTTGGATGCGCTGTCGGCCATCAAGGGACATCGCGGCAGCGAGCGCGCCGAGTTCGTCGTCAATACGATGGTCGACGCCGCCCGCAAGGGCGGGCTTGAGGTTGCGCAGACGCTGACAACCCCCTATTGCAACACGATTCCGCTGAGCCAGCAGCCGGCGTTGCCGGGCGACCGCGCCATCGAGCACAAGCTTCGCTCGATCATTCGCTGGAACGCCCTTGCGATCGTGCTGCGCGCCAACAAAGAGAGCTCAGAGCTCGGCGGTCACATCGCGAGCTTCCAGTCGGCCGCAACGCTCTACGACATCGGCTTCGGCCATTTCTGGCACGCACCGACCGAGAGCCACGGCGGCGATCTGATCCTCGTCCAGGGCCACAGTTCGCCCGGCATTTATGCACGCGCCTTTCTCGAGGGACGGCTCAGCGAGGAGCAGCTCCTCAGCTTCCGCCAGGAGACCGGCGGCAAGGGCCTGTCGAGCTATCCCCATCCCTGGCTGATGCCGGACTTCTGGCAATTTCCAACGGTTTCGATGGGCCTCGGGCCGCTGATGGCGATCTATCAGGCGCGATTCCTGAAATATCTTCAGAACCGCAATCTGGCCGAAACTGCGAACCGCAAGGTCTGGGCGTTCATGGGAGACGGCGAGACCGATGAGCCGGAATCGCTCGGCGCGATTTCGCTCGCCGGCCGCGAGAAGCTCGACAACCTGATCTTCGTCATCAACTGCAATCTCCAGCGGCTCGACGGCCCCGTGCGCGGCAACGGCAAGATCGTCCAGGAGCTCGAAAGCGTGTTCCGCGGGGCGGGTTGGAACGTCATCAAGGTGCTGTGGGGCTCGGGCTGGGACCGCCTGTTGGAAAAGGACAAGAGCGGCTTGCTGCTCAAGCGCATGGAGGAATGCGTTGACGGCGAGTACCAGGACTTCAAGAGCAAGAGCGGCGCCTATATCCGCGAGCACTTCTTCGGCAAGTATGACGAGCTGAAGCAGCTCGTCGCTGACATGAGCGACGACGATATCTGGAAGCTGGCGCGGG
The DNA here is from genome assembly GCF_028128665.1 of Bradyrhizobium sp. CCBAU 45384. Lineage (NCBI taxonomy): Bacteria > Pseudomonadati > Pseudomonadota > Alphaproteobacteria > Hyphomicrobiales > Nitrobacteraceae > Bradyrhizobium > Bradyrhizobium sp. CCBAU 45384. Next base: position 26,428 of record NZ_LBIZ01000087.1, on the reverse strand, counting down.
GCGGTCACGATCCGGAGAAGGTCTTTGCGGCCTATGCCGCCGCGGTGAATCACAAGGGGCAGCCCACGGTCATCCTGCCGAAGACCGTCAAAGGCTTCGGCATGGGCGAATCCGGCGAAGGCCAGATGATCGCTCACCAGGCCAAGAAGATGACGCAGGACGCGCTCCGCGGCTTCCGCGATCGCTTCCAGGTGCCGGTCGCCGACGAGGACCTGGCGCAGGTGCCCTTCATCCGCTTGCCGGAAGACGGCCCGGAGATGAAATATTTCCGCGCACAGCGCGAAAAGCTCGGCGGCAGCCTGCCGCAGCGCCGGCGCAAGTCCGCCTCTCTGCAAATCCCGCCACTCTCGACTTTCCAGCGCCTGCTCGATGCGACCGGCGACCGCGAGATCTCGACCACGATGGCCTTCGTGCAGATGCTCGGTTCGCTCGTGCGTGACAAGGCCATCGGCAAGCACATCGTGCCCATCGTGCCGGACGAATCCCGCACCTTCGGCATGGAGGGCATGTTTCGCCAGCTCGGCATCTATTCGTCGGTGGGCCAGCTCTACCGGCCGCAGGATGCCGATCAGCTGATGTACTACCGCGAGGACAGGAGTGGACAGGTCTTCCAGGAGGGCATCAACGAAGGCGGTGCGATGTCGAGCTGGATCGTCGCTGCGACGTCCTACTCGACGAACAACGTGCCGATGATCCCGTTCTACATCTACTACTCGATGTTCGGACTTCAGCGCGTCGGCGATCTCGCCTGGCTTGCGGGCGACATGCGCGCCCGCGGCTTCCTGCTCGGCGGCACCGCCGGCCGCACCACGCTCAACGGCGAAGGCTTGCAGCACGAGGACGGCCACAGTCACATTCTCGCCTCCACCATTCCGAACTGCGTGTCGTACGATCCGACCTTTGCGTATGAGGTCGTGACGATCGTGCGTGAAGGCATGCGCCGCATGTACGAAGTGCAGGAGGACGTCTACTACTACATCACGCTGATGAACGAGAACTATCCGCATCCCGCACTCGCCGATGCCGGCAAGGGGGCGGAGGAGGGAATTCTCAAGGGACTTTACCTGCTCAAGAGCGGCGGCGAGGCGCCGAAGAAAGAGCTGCGCGTCCAGCTCATGGGTTCCGGCACGATCCTGCGCGAGGTGATCGCGGCAGCGGATCTGCTCAAGGCCGACTTCGGCGTCACGGCCGATGTCTGGAGCGCGACGAGCTTCAACGAGTTGCGCCGCGACGGCATGGCCGCGGAGCGCTGGAATCTGCTGCATCCAACCGAGAAGCGGCGCAAGAGCTGGGTCGAAGCGCAGCTCGAGGGCCATCCGGGTCCGGTCGTGGCCTCCACCGACTACATGCGAAGCTACCCCGACCAGATCAGGGAACACGTCCAGGCGGCGGGGCGTCGCTACGTCGTGCTTGGCACGGACGGTTTCGGCCGCAGCGACTATCGCGTGAGGCTTCGCAAGTTTTTCGAGGTCGATCGGCACTACGTCGCAGTCGCGGCGCTCAAGGCGCTCGCCGATGAGGGCGCGGTCAAGCCGGCGGTCGTGGCCGAGGCCATCGCCAAATATCAAATCGACGCCGGGCGTGCTGCGCCCTGGACGGTGTAACGCAGCGGAGCCGAGGGCAGAGCGATGAGCGGTGTGATCGACGTCAAGGTTCCAGATATCGGCGATTTCAAGGACGTCCCGGTGATTGAGATATTCGTCAAGCCGGGCGACAAGGTGAAGGCCGAGGACGCCCTGATCTCCCTGGAGTCCGACAAGGCTACGATGGAAGTGCCGTCGCCGCGCGAGGGCGTGGTGAAGTCGGTCGTCGTCAAGGTCGGCGACAAGGTCAGCGAAGGCGCGGTGATCGTGCAATTCGAAGGGGCCGGCGCGGAGCAGTCCGATGCGCGGCCGGTCGTCAGCGCGCCGCCTTCGCCCGTCAGCGCGCCCGCTGGCGTCGCAGAGGTGCGCGTCCCCGATATTGGCGACTTCAAGGACGTTCCTGTCATCGAGATCTTCGTCAAGCCGGGCGATAGCGTGAAAGCGGAAGATCCCCTGATCGCGCTGGAGTCGGACAAGGCGACGATGGAAGTGCCGGCGCCGCTGTCGGGCACGGTCCGTGAAGTCAAGGTCAAGACCGGCGACAAGGTCAGCGAAGGCTCGATCATCCTCGTGCTGGCGACCAGCGATGCAGCTGGCGCGGCAAGCTCCCCAGCGCCGGCATTCGCTGCGCCGGCGCCCGTCGCGGCACAAGCCGGCGCAGTCGATGAGAAGGCTTTCGCAGTTGCCTATGCTGGCCCTGCGGTCCGCAAGCTTGCGCGCGAAATGGGCGTTGATCTCGGCAAGGTCAAGGGCTCGGGCAATCACGGTCGCATCCTGCGCGAGGACGTCGAAGCCTTCAGCAAAGGTGGAGCCGCACCCGCCAAGCCGCAAGCCTCGGCCGCAAGCGGCGGAGGCGGCGTCGGCGGCATCGACCTTCTGCCCTGGCCCAAGGTCGATTTTGCCAAGTTCGGTCCGGTCGAGCGCAAGGACCTCGGCCGCATCAAGAAGATTTCGGCCGCCAACCTGCACCGCAACTGGGTCGTCATCCCGCACGTCACGACCCATGACGAGGCCGATATCACCGACCTCGAACAATTCCGGGTGAAGATGAACAAGGAACTGGAGAAGAGCGGCGTGAAGCTCTCGCTCCTGCCGTTCATGGTGAAGGCGGCCGTCGCGGCGCTGAAGAAGTTTCCCGAATTCAACGCCAGTCTCGACGGCGACACGCTCGTCTACAAGAACTACTGGCACATCGGATTTGCCGCGGACACGCCCAACGGCCTGATGGTTCCTGTGATCCGCGATGCCGACAAGAAATCGGTGCCGGAGATCGCGAATGAGATGAACGCGCTCGCCAAGCTTGCGCGCGAAGGCAAGATCAAGCCGGACCAGATGCAGGGCGGAACGTTCTCGATTTCCTCACTCGGCGGCATCGGCGGCATCTATTTCACGCCGATCATCAACGCGCCCGAAGTCGCGATCATGGGCGTGTGCAAGGGCTACTGGAAGCAGCATTCGGCTGACGGCAAGACCTGGACGTCGCGTCTGACCCTGCCGCTGTCGCTGTCATGGGATCACCGCGTCATCGACGGCGCGGCGGCCGCGCGCTTCAACGTCCATTTCGCCAACGTGCTCGCCGATCTGCGGCGCGTGCTGTTCTGAGATCGGGGAGAGGCAGCATGGCTCAGCAGGTCGAAGCCAAGGTCCCGGACATCGGCGACTTCAAGGACGTTGCGGTGATCGAAGTCATGGTGAAGGCGGGCGAGACCGTTGCGGTCGACACCAGCCTGATCATGGTCGAATCCGACAAGGCCTCGATGGAGATTCCGTCCTCGCATGCGGGCGTGGTCAAGGAGGTCAAGGTCAAGGTCGGCGACAAGGTCAGCGAGGGGACGCTTATCCTCGTGCTGGAAGCCGCGGGAGAGGCCGCCGCACCCAAGCCCGCACCCGTAGCTTTGGCCAAAGCCGCTCCGCCACCGGCCGCGGCGCCGACAGCATCATCCTATTCGGGCAAGGCGGATCTCGAATGCGACATGCTGGTGCTGGGTGCCGGTCCTGGCGGCTACTCCGCCGCCTTCCGCGCGGCCGATCTCGGCATGAAGACCGTGCTGGTCGAGCGCTACGACACGCTTGGCGGGGTCTGCCTCAATGTCGGCTGCATCCCGAGCAAGGCGCTCTTGCATACGGCGTCGGTGATCGATGAGGTCAAGCATCTGCCCGATCATGGCGTCTCCTTCGGCGCCCCGCAGATCAACCTCGACAAGCTGCGCGACTTCAAGGACGGCGTGATCAAGAAGCTGACCGGTGGCCTTGGCGGCATGGCGAAGGCGCGCAAGGTCGAAGTCGTGACGGGTGTCGGCAGCTTCCTGGACCCGCATCATCTCGAGGTGGTCGCCGCCGGTGGCAAGAAGACGATCAAGTTCGCCAAGGCGATCATCGCCGCGGGCAGCCAGGCCGTGAAGCTGCCGTTCTTCCCTGAAGATCCCCGCATCGTCGATTCGACCGGCGCGCTCCAGCTCAAGTCGATCCCCAAGCGTATGCTGGTGGTCGGCGGCGGCATCATCGGGCTCGAAATGGCGACCGTCTATTCGACGCTCGGCGCCAGCATCGATGTCGTCGAAATGCTGGACGGCCTGATGCAGGGCGCCGACCGCGACCTGGTCAAGGTCTGGGACAAGATGAACGCGCACCGTTTCGGCAAGGTGATGCTGAAGACCAAGACGGTGGGCGCCAAGGTGACCGATGCCGGAATCGAGGTTAGCTTCGAGGGTGAGCAGGCGCCGTCCGGGCCGCAGCTCTATGACTTCGTTCTGGTGGCGGTTGGCCGCAGCCCGAATGGCAAGAAGATCGGCGCCGAGAAGGCGGGTGTCGCGGTGACGGATCGCGGCTTCATCGACGTCGACAAGCAGATGCGCACCAACCTGGCGCACATCTTTGCGATCGGCGACGTCGTCGGGCAGCCGATGCTGGCGCACAAGGCCGTGCATGAGGGCCATGTCGCGGCGGAAGTCGCCCACGGCGAAAAATCCCATTTCGATGCGCGGCAGATTCCGTCCGTCGCCTACACCGATCCCGAGGTCGCCTGGGCCGGCAAGACCGAGGATCAGTGCAAGGCCGAGGGCATCAAGTTCGGCAAGGCAGTGTTCCCGTGGGCGGCCTCTGGCCGGGCCATCGCCAACGGCCGCGACGAAGGCTTCACCAAGCTCCTGTTCGATACCGCCACCCATCGCGTGATCGGCGGCGGGATCGTTGGAACGCACGCCGGTGACCTCATCAGCGAGATTTGTCTCGCGATCGAGATGGGCTGTGAGCCGGCCGATATCGGCAAGACCATTCATCCGCATCCGACCCTCGGGGAGTCCATCGGTATGGCCGCCGAGGTTTTCGACGGACATTGCACCGATCTGCCGCCGCAGAAGAAGAAATAAACATCGCCTGCCGGCCCGGAAGACAGCGAGATCAGGGAGAGATACATGTCTGCAACGACGAGCGCGACGCAGAAGAAGCCGTTTTACCGCATCCTTTATCTGCAGGTGCTCGCGGCGATCGTGCTGGGCGTCATGGTTGGCTGGCTCTGGCCGGATCTCGCCAAGAACGACTGGATCAAGGCGATGGGCGACGGCTTCGTCAAGCTCATCAAGATGGCCATCGCGCCCATCATCTTCTGCACCGTGGTCTCCGGAATCGCGCACATCTCGGAGGTGAAGAAGGTCGGGCGCGTGGCGGTCAAATCGCTCGTCTATTTCGAGATCGTGTCGACCTTCGCGCTGGCGCTCGGGTTGATCGTCGCCAACGTGCTGCGCCCAGGCGCCGGCTTCCAGGGCCAGTCGAATGCCGCGGCGGTCGCCGGTTACGCCAAGCAGGCGAGCGAAATGAAGTCGGTGGACTTCGTGCTGCACATCATTCCCGACACGGTCGTGGGAGCGTTTGCGCAGGGCGAAATCCTCCAGGTCCTGCTGTTCGCGATTCTGTTCGGCTTCGCCCTGATGGGTCTCGGCGAGCGGGCGCACACGGTGCGTGCGTTCGTCGACGATGTCGCTCACGCCATGTTCGGCGTGATTGCAATCGTCGTGAAGGTCGCGCCCATCGGCGCCTTCGGTGCGATGGCCTTCACCATCGGCCGCTACGGACCTCAGGCGCTCGGCAATCTCGCGGGCCTGATCGCGACGTTTTATCTCACGTCGCTGCTGTTCGTCGTCGTCGGCCTCGGCATCATCGCGCGCATTGCCGGCTTCTCGATCTTCAAATTCCTCAAGTACATCAAAGACGAATTGCTGATCGTGCTCGGCACCTCGTCCTCCGAAAGCGCGCTGCCGCAGCTCATGGAGAAGCTCGAGATCCTCGGCTGCTCCAAGTCCGTGGTGGGGCTGGTCGTTCCGACCGGCTACTCGTTCAACCTCGATGGCACCAACATCTACATGACGCTGGCAACGCTCTTCATCGCCCAGGCGATGAATGTGGATCTGACCTTTGGCGAGCAGATGACGATCCTGATCGTTGCCATGCTGACGTCGAAGGGCGCCTCGGGGATCACCGGCGCTGGTTTCATCACCCTTGCCGGTACGCTCGCTGCGGTCCGGCCCGAGCTGCTGCCCGGCATGGCGATCGTGCTCGGCATCGACAAGTTCATGAGCGAATGCCGCGCCTTGACCAATCTCTGCGGCAACGGCGTGGCATGCGTCGTGGTCGCATGGTGGGAGGGCGAGCTCGATCGGGACAAGCTTCGTATTGCCCTGGATCGGAACGTCGATCCGGCTGATCTCGAGGTTGCGGTAACGACAGGTTAGGAGCGCAGGGTTGGTGATCTCTGCGGATCACCGGGCTGCCATCAACAAAACATAGGGGAGTGGGTCATGACGGACGTGGTAATCGTCTCCGCAGCGCGGACGCCGGTCGGTTCTTTCAACGGAGCATTCGGCGCGATAATCGCGCATGAGCTCGGCGCCGTGGCGATCAAGGCCGCGCTCGAACGGGCCAAAGTGTCCCCTGAAGAGGTGGATGAAGTCATCCTGGGTCAGGTTCTGTCCGGCGGTGAGGGGCAGAATCCCGCGCGCCAGGCGGCGATGGCGGCCGGCATCCCGAAGGAGAAGACCGCCTGGGGCATGAATCAGCTCTGCGGTTCGGGCCTGCGGTCGGTGGCGCTCGGACTCCAGCAAATCGCCAATGGCGATGCGAAGGTCATCGTCGCCGGCGGCATGGAGTCGATGTCGATGGCGCCGCATTTGTCCCATATGCGGACCGGCACCAAGATGGGCGACGTCAAGTTCATCGACTCGATGCTGAAGGACGGCTTGATGGATGCCTTCCACGGCTATCACATGGGCGTGACGGCGGAGAACATTGCCGCGAAATGGCAGATCACCCGCGACGAGCAGGACACGTTCGCCACCAAGTCGCAGAACAAGGCCGAGGACGCGCAGAAGGCGGGCAGGTTCAAGGACGAGATCGTCCCCGTTACCGTCAAGACCCGCAAGGGAGATGTCGTCGTCGATCAGGATGAATACATCCGCCCCGGCACCACCGTCGAGGCGCTTGGCAAGCTGAAGCCCGCCTTCAACAAGGAGGGCACCGTCACCGCCGGGAATGCCTCCGGGATCAACGACGGCGCGGCCGCGCTTGTCCTGATGAGTGCTGACGAAGCCGAGAAGCGCGGCCTCACGCCGCTCGCGAAGATCGTGTCCTGGGCGACCGCGGGCGTTGATCCGGCCGTGATGGGCTCGGGCCCGATTCCCGCATCCCGCAAGGCGCTCGAGAAGGCCGGCTGGAAAGTCGGCGATCTCGATCTCGTCGAAGCCAACGAAGCCTTTGCCGCGCAGGCGATCGCCGTCAACAAGGACATGGGCTGGGATCCGTCGATCGTGAACGTGAACGGCGGCGCGATCGCCATCGGCCATCCGATCGGTGCATCCGGCGCACGTGTCCTGACGACGCTGCTGTTCGAGATGCAGAAGCGCAACGCCAAGAAGGGTCTTGCCACGCTGTGCATCGGCGGCGGCATGGGAGTCGCTCTGACGGTCGAGCGCTGAGGCGCGGACCGACCGGTCGTTCGCAAGAGCGGCTCGCGAGAGCCATACGACAAACCGATCACGATCAGGAGGAGATCATGTCCAGAGTTGCAGTGGTGACCGGCGGGACGCGCGGCATCGGAGAGGCCATCTCGGTTGCGCTCAAGTCGGCCGGCTACAAGGTCGCCGCCAGCTATGCCGGTAACGACGAAGCGGCGGCGAAGTTCAAGAGCGAGACCGGCATCAAGGTCTACAAGTGGGACGTCTCGAACTACGAGGCCTGCGTTGCCGGCCTCAAGCAGGTCGAAGCCGATCTGGGCCCGGTGGATGTGCTGGTCAATAATGCGGGCATCACCAAGGACGGCATGTTCCACAAAATGACGCCGGACCAGTGGTACGCCGTCATCAAAACCAACCTCAATTCGCTCTTCAACATGACGCGGCCGGTGTGGGACGGAATGCGCGAGCGCGAGTTCGGCCGGGTGATCTGCATCTCGTCGATCAACGGCCAGAAGGGCCAGATGGGCCAGGTCAACTATTCGGCGGCCAAGGCGGGCGACATCGGCTTCGTCAAGGCGCTTGCCCTGGAAGGCGCGCGCGCGGGCATCACGGTCAACGCGATCTGCCCCGGCTACATCGCCACCGACATGGTGAAGGCGATCAACCCGGAGATCGTCGCCAAGAACATCCTGCCGCTGATTCCGGTCGGTCGTTTGGGTGAACCGCAGGAGATCGCACGGGTCGTGGCGTTCCTGGCATCCGACGATGCTGGGTTCATCACCGGCTCGACCATTTCCGCCAACGGCGGCCAGAACATGATCTGAGCCGGGCGCTCGGGAGCAGAGGAGGGGTCGGCAGTGCCGACCCCGCGTATGAGGGCAACAAGTCGAGGATCACGATGGACGAGGAACTGAGAGACGCCGCACTCGAATATCATCGTCTGCCGAAGCCGGGGAAGATCTCCGTCGTTCCGACCAAGGCGATGGCGACGCAGCGCGACCTGGCGCTGGCCTATTCGCCCGGCGTGGCGGAGCCTTGCCTGGTCATCGCCAAGGACGCGTTGCAGGCGGACGTGCTGACGGCGCGCAGCAACCTCGTCGCGGTCGTCACCAACGGCACCGCCGTGCTCGGCTTGGGAAACATCGGTGCGCTCGCCGCCAAGCCGGTCATGGAAGGCAAGGCGTGCCTGTTCAAGAAGTTTGCCGGAATCGACGTGTTCGATATCGAGCTCGCGGAGAACGACCCGGACGCGCTGATTGAGACCATCGCCAGGATGGAGCCGACCTTCGGCGGCATCAACCTGGAGGACATCAAGGCGCCCGAGTGCTTCTACATCGAGCGAAAGCTCCGGGAGCGCATGAATATCCCGGTCTTTCACGATGATCAGCACGGGACCGCCATCATCGCGGCGGCGGCGATCCTCAACGGGCTGAAGCTGGTGAAGAAGGACATCGCGGACGTCAAGCTCGTCTGCTCCGGCGCCGGCGCGGCCGCGCTTGCATGTCTCGATCTGATCGTCAGTCTCGGATTGCGGCGCAATCGAATCATCGTGAGCGATGCGAAAGGCGTGGTCTATGCCGGCCGCACCGAGAGCATGGACGACAACAAGGCGCGCTATGCCGTCAAGACGGACGCGCGGAAGCTCGACGACATCATCGAGGGCGCCGACATCTTTCTCGGCTTGTCGGCCGGCAACGTGCTCACGCCCGACATGGTCAAGAAGATGGCGCGCGATGCGCTGATCTTCGCGATGGCCAACCCGGTCCCCGAAATTATGCCGGAGGACGCGCTGGCGGTTCGCCCCGACGCCATCATTGGCACCGGGCGCTCGGACTATCCCAACCAGATCAACAACGTCCTCTGTTTTCCGTTCATTTTCCGGGGCGCGCTCGACTGTGGCGCGACGACCATCAACGAGGAGATGAAGCTCGCCACGGTCCGCGCGCTTGCGGACCTCGCCATGGCCGAGGTGCCCGAGGTGGTTGCCGCGGCCTACAAGGGCGAAGGGCTTCGGTTCGGCCGCGACTATCTCATTCCCAAGCCGTTCGACCCGCGTCTCATCGAGATGATTGCACCTGCGGTGGCCAAGGCTGCCGCGGACACGGGCGTCGCGCGGCGTCCGATCACCGACATGGAAGCTTACCGCCAGCAGCTTGGCCGGTTCGTCTATCACTCCGGCAATGCCATGCAGCCGGTGTTCTCAGCCGCCAAGGGCAGCGGAAAGTCTCTCATCCTGGCAGAAGGCGAAGATGAGCGCGTGCTACGCGCGGCGCAAGTCATCGTCGATGAGAGGATCGCCAGGCCGCTGCTGCTCGGCCGTCCCGCGACGATCGAAGACCACATCAAGGCCTTTGGCCTGCGGCTCGAGCCTGGCAAGGACTGCGAAATCATCGATCCGCACGATGCGCAGGTCTATTCCAAAAGCGCCGAGATCTATCACGCGAAGGCGAAGCGCGACGGCGTTTCGGCGGCGCTCGCCCTCTCGGAGACGCGGAGCAATGCGACGGTGCTGGCCTCGATCCTGCTCGAGCGGGGGACGGGCGATGCGATGCTGTGCGGCGTCATCGGCAGGACCGCGGATCATCTGGCCGCAATCCGCAACGTGATCGGGCTCCGGGACGGCGTGCGGACGCTCGCGGTGATGCAGATGCTCATCCTCCAGCAGCATCAGCTCTTCATCTGCGATACCCATTGCAATCTCGAGCCGACGGCCGAGCAGATCGCCGATATTGCCCTGCTGGCGGCAGCGGAAGTCAGGCGCTTCGGCATCACGCCGAGGGTGGCGTTGCTGTCGCATTCGAGCTTTGGCAGCTCGCCGATTCCGGAGGCGCGCAAGATGCGGGAGGCGCGCGCCATCGTTCGCGACCGCTCGCCCGATCTGGTGGTGGAAGGCGAGATGCGCGGCGACGCGGCGCTGTCGCAGACCGTGCTCGACCACGAGTTTCCAAACTCCGGATTCGAGGGACCTGCGAACATCCTTGTGATGCCAAATCTCGACGCGGCCAACATCTCCTACAATCTCTTGCGAATGGCTGCGGGGCAGGGACTGACCGTGGGCGGCATTCTGCTCGGCGCGGCCAGGCCTGCTCACATTCTGACGCCGTCCTCCACCGTGCGCCGTATCGTGAACATGGCTGCGGTTGCCATCGCGGATGCGGTTTCGGACAGGGATTGATCGACGAATAGGCGGTTGGCGAGCTGTGAGGGCGATCGGTCGAGGCTATCCATGAGTAATCCCCAGCCGGGCAAGCCCCGGGTCGTGATCGTCGGAGGCGGAGCCGGGGGATTGGAGCTCGCGACCCGTCTCGGCGACAAATATGGTCGAAAGGGGACGCTCGACGTCACCCTGATCGAGCGGAACCGCACGCATGTGTGGAAGCCGAAGCTCCACGAGATCGCGGCCGGGAGCATGGATATCGCGGCGCACGAGGTCGATTACCTCGCGCAGTCATATTGGCACGGTTTCCGCTACCGCATCGGCGACCTGATCGGGATCGATCGTGAGCGGCGCCAGGTGCTGGTGGCGCCGTACTTCGATGTCGAGGGACGGGAGGTCACGCCCAAGCGCACATTCGATTACGAGGTTCTCGTTGTCGCCATCGGAAGCCAGAACAACGACTTCGGCACGTCAGGCGTCGTCGACCATGCGATCAAGCTCGAATCGCAGGCCGATGCCAAGCGGTTCCACGAGCGCATGGTGAATGCATGCATCCGCGCGCATGCGCAGTCTTCGCCGCTTGGCGAGCACCAATTGAAGGTCGCGATCATCGGGGCCGGCGCGACCGGTGTCGAGCTTGCGGCTGAGCTCCACCGGACGACCCGCGAAGTCGTGGCCTATGGGCTCGACCAGGTCGATCCCCAGAAGGACATCAGGATCACGCTGATCGAAGCTGCCGAGCGGGTTCTGCCGGCGCTGCCCGAGCGTGTTTCGAAGGAGACGGAAAAGCTGCTGGTCAGGCTGGGCGTCGACGTGCTGGTCGGCGCGAAGGTCTCAGGCGTCGAAGCGGACCGCGTCAACCTCGCGGATGGCCGTACCATCCCGGCCGAGCTGATCGTCTGGGCCGCAGGGGTCAAGGCGCCCGACGTCCTGAAAGACATCGCCGACCTCGAAACCAACCGCATCAACCAGCTCGTCGTGCGTCCCACGCTGCAAACGACCCGTGATGACAACATCTTCGCGATCGGCGACTGCTCGGCCTGTTCATGGGGCGAGCGCGGCAATGTCCCGCCCCGCGCGCAGGCGGCGCATCAGCAGGCCTCGCATCTCTATTCGCAAATTCCTCGATTGTTGCGGGGCGAGCCGCTCAAGTCCTACCGCTACAGGGACTTCGGGTCGCTGGTGTCGCTCGGCGAGTTCTCGACGGTCGGTTCGATGATGGGCGCGCTGGTCGGCGGCAATCTCGTCTTCGAGGGCATCTTCGCCAGGATGATGTACCTGTCGCTCTACAAGATGCATGAATATGCGCTGCACGGAGCGGTGAAGGTGACACTGGACACGCTCGCCCGTCTGATCACGCGGCGGACTGAGCCGCACGTGAAGCTTCATTGATCGCTCGTGACGGCGGAAGGCTCCTCCGCTACGCAACTACGCGACGACGGTATCGAATGGGGAGGGATGCTAATGGACGCTGTGGTCCTTGCGCGCGTGCAGTTCGCCGCAAACATCACGTTCCACATCCTGTTTCCGTCGATCTCGATCGCGTTGGGCTGGGTTCTGCTGTTCTTTCGGCTGAAACATCTGCGCGCTCGCGATTCGCAAGCGAAGCGGGACTGGCTCAAAGCCTACCGCCTGTGGACCAAGATATTCGCCCTGACATTTGCGCTCGGTGTCGTGAGCGGCGTCACCATGAGCTTCCAGTTCGGCACCAATTGGCCGGGCTATATGGAACGCGTCGGCAATATCGCAGGCCCCCTGCTTGGTTACGAGGTGCTGACCGCGTTCTTTCTCGAGGCCGGCTTTCTCGGCGTGATGCTGTTCGGCCACCGGCGGGTCGGCGAGATGATCCACCTTGCCTCGACCTGTCTCGTCGCGCTCGGCACGCTCTTGAGCGCATTCTGGATCCTCGCTCTCAATTCATGGATGCAGACGCCCGCGGGTTACGAGATCGTCAACGGCGAATTTCACGCTCGGAGCTGGCTCGATATCGTCTTCAATCCGTCGTTTCCCTACCGCTTCGTTCATATGGTGCTTGCATCGTCACTGACATGCGCATTCCTGCTGATCGGGATCAGCGCCTGGCAGATCCTGAAGGGCGTCTCAGGCAGCAGCGCCTCGCGCGTGCTGCGGAGCGCCTTGGTGCTGGCTGCGCTCGCCGCGCCGGCGCAGATGGTGGCCGGCGATCTTCATGGCCTCAATACGCTGGAGCATCAGCCGCAGAAGATCGCCGCGGTCGAGGCGATCTGGGAGACGACGCGCGGAGCGCCGCTCCTTCTGTTCGCCATCCCGAACAGCGCAACGCGATCGAACGATTTCGAGTTGGGGGTGCCGAAGCTCGCAAGCCTGATCCTGCGCCACGACGCGGGAGGAGAGATCCGGGGGCTGAACGAGTTTCCATCGGCTCATCCGCCCGTCCTGCCGTTGTTCCTGGCGTTCCGGATCATGGTGGGAATGGGCATCCTGATGCTGCTGGTGAGCTGGAGCGGGCTTTGGAAGCATTGGCGCGACGGTTGGGAGGTCGGCCGGATGCCGCGAGCGATGCTCAAGCTGTTCGCGGCGACGACCTTTGCCGGCTGGATTGCGACGGTCGCCGGTTGGTACGTCACGGAGATCGGGCGCCAGCCCTTCATCGTGTCTGGCCTGGTTCGGACCAGCGAAGTCGCCTCGCGCGTCCCATCGTCGAGCATTGGCCTGACGCTTGGCGTGTATATCGCGCTCTATGTTGCGTTGCTCGCGGCCTATGTCGGCGTGTTGAAATACATGTCGGAAACATCGGACAAGAAACTGGATGCGATCAGTCCGGTGAGCCTGACGGATGATCCGGAGCAGTATCAGGGCAGCGGAGAATACGCATGACGACGATGTCCTTCGATGAAGTGCTGCCGCTCATCTTCATCGGGCTGATGGGGACGTCGCTGCTGGTCTATGTCGTGAGCGACGGTTACGACCTCGGCGTCGGCATGTTGATGCACAGGGCGAGCCCTGAGGAGCGCGACACCATGGTCGCCTCCATCGGTCCGTTCTGGGATGCGAATGAGACGTGGCTCGTTCTCGGCGTCGGACTTCTTCTGGTTGCCTTCCCGAAGGCGCACGGCCTGGTCCTGTCTGAACTGTACCTGCCGACCACCCTCATGCTGGTGGGCCTGATCCTTCGCGGTGCAGCCTTCGATTTCAGGGTCAAGGGCAAGGCGGATCGAAAGCCGATGTGGGATCGGCTGTTCATCGCGGGGTCGATGCTGGCGTCGGTGTGTCAGGGATGGATGCTCGGCCGCTACATCAGCGGCTTCGGCGAAGGCTGGAACTATCCGATCTTTGCCGGCGCGATCGCAATCGCGTTGCCGATGGCCTATGCGTTGCTCGGTGCCACCTGGCTGGTGATGAAGACGGACGGCAAGCTCCAGGAAAAGGCAATCGGGTGGAGCAAGATCGCCTGGCCGCCGATGGTCCTGGGCCTGATCCTGATCTCGATGGCGACGCCCTGGATCAGCGAGACCGTTCGCGTCAGATGGTTTACCCTGCCTGCGTTGATCGCGGTCGCATCGATCCCGATCACGGCGGGGATCGCGCTGCTCGCCGTGCGCCTCCTGCTCGGCTCTGCGGTGGTGCGGAGCAGCCTCTGCTGGCTGCCCTTCGCTCTCCTGGTGCTGGTCTTCTTCCTGAGCTTCCTGGGTCTCAGCTACAGCATCTACCCGTTCGTCGTGATCGACAGGCTCACGGTCTGGCAGGCTGCCAGCAGTCCTGAATCGCTCAAGGTCATCCTGATCGGGGTGTGCGTGACGGTTCCGGTCATCGTCGCCTATACAGGATTTTCCTATCGCGTATTCCGGGGCAAGACCATAGAGTTGAACTATGCGTGAGGGAGCGTTGATCGCGGCCGACACGCCTCGGATCTGTTTGGTTCATGAGATGACGGACCTTCCATCCCTGGTGAACACAAGGGAACGTCCCGAAGTCGGCTCGGTGGCTCCCCATTCGGCGCGTTGGCTTGTTCGCGGCGCAATGGCTCTCGTGCTGGTCGTGGCCGCATCGTGGCTTGGCTATGCAAGCGCCTTCTACCGCGGGCTGGGCGAGTTGCACGCCGCCGCGCAGCAAAGGCTGGCCGTTGAGGTGGCTCGCCTGGACGGTCATCTCTCTCGATTCGAGTACTTGCCGTCGCTGCTCGAGACATCGTCTGACGTCCTTCGTCTGCTCGGAGACCCCATCGATCCCGCACTGCAGCACGCGGTCAGCCTGTATCTGAAATCGATCAACCTGCTTGCCGGGGCGGACAACCTCTACGTCCTGTCGGTTTCCGGAGAGGCGCTCGCCGCGGCCGATTTCGACCAGCCGGGCACGCCGGTTGGCATGAACCTGTCGTATCGTCCCTATATGAGCGAAGCTCTTGCCGGCGGGCGCGGTGCGTTCTTTGGAGTCGGCATCACCAGCGCCCGGGCAGGTTACTATTTGTCCTACGCGCTGAAACAGGGTGGACTGACGCGAGGCGTTGCCGTCGTCAAAGTGAATCTCGAGTCCTTCGAGCGGGAATGGAGCGACAGGGCCAACGACCTGGTCCTGGTCGACGGACGCGGCGTCACGATCCTCGCCTCGAAAGACGATTGGCGGTTTCGTCCGATCGCGGCGTTGTCGCCTGAAGCTCGCGATGACATTGTCCGGTCCAAGCCCTATGGAAACTCCTCGCTCAAGCCGCTCGGATGGACCTACTTGCCGGGCGGCGGCCGCGTTTCGGCCGAGGATGGCTCGACCTACAGCATCGACGAGCGCTGGTTGAACGGTAACCAGTGGCGGCTCGTCCTTCTCGGCGACGAGAGGCCGATGCGGCAGACGGCCATCGCCATCGCGGGCTTCTCGGGGCTTGCCAGCGTCGCGGCCTTGCTCGCGTTGGGGCTGCTCGAGCAACGCAGGAGGGTCATCAAGCAGCGGCTCGCCAACCAGGCGGCGCTGCAAGCCGCGAACGATAGTCTCGAGATCAGGGTGCAGGAGAGGACCGCCGAGCTACGATCCGCACAAGACGAACTCGTCCACGCCGGCAAGCTGGCGGCGCTCGGCCAGATGTCGGCCGGCATCGTGCACGAGTTGAACCAGCCGCTGGCCGCTTTGCAGACCGCGGCCGACAACGCGATCCTGCTCGTCGATCGCGGCAAGGTCGACGATGCCCGCGGCAATCTCACCCGGATCGGCGAGCTCGTACGCAGGCTCGGCCGCCTGACCGGACAGCTCCGGGTCTTCGCCTACAAGTCGAACAGTCCTCTCGGGGCCGTGTCCGTGGAGCACGCCTTGGCGGAATCCCTCACCATCGTCGCGGCGCGGATCAAGGAAAACAGCGTCGAAATCTCGACGAGCACCGAGCCCGGCCTCCGCGTTGTCGCCGATCAGATCCGGCTGGAGCAGCTCCTGTGCAACATCCTGGCGAACGCACTGGATGCCCTCGAGGGGGTTGAGCAGAAGTCGATCTCGATCCGGGCGGGCAGAGAGGAGGGGCAGAGTGCCCGTGCCCGCATCGCCATCAGCAACAGCGGACCTCCGATCGCTCCGGAGGTTGTCCAACACATGTTCGAGCCCTTCGTGACGACGAAGCCGGCCGGCAAGGGCCTCGGTCTCGGCCTGATGCTGTCCAATCATATTGCGCGCTCATTTGGAGGCGAGCTGCAGGCGCGAAATCTCGCGCCGAGCGGCGCCGAATTTGTCGTGCTTCTTCCACTGGCTGATTCAGCGGGAAACTTGCCATGAGCGATGAGCAGTCGATCGGCGTGATCTACGTCGAGGACGACGACGACGTCCGGATCGGCGGCGTCCAGGCCCTCGAGCTTGCCGGCTTTGCCGTCTCGGCCTTCGCCTCGGTCGAGGCCGCCGATGCGGCCGTCCGATCGGACAAGCCGTTCATCGTCGTCTGCGACGTTCGCCTGCGCGGCAAGAGCGGGCTTGACTGGTTGACCGATCTGCGCCGGCTGGATCAGGATCTCCCGGTGATCCTGATCACGGGGCACGGCGATATTTCGATGGCCGTTCAGGCGATGCGAAATGGAGCCTACGACTTCATCGAGAAGCCGTGCTCGTCGGAGCAGCTCGTATCCGTGGTGCGCCGAGCGGTCGAGAAGCGGCGGCTGACCCTGGAGGTGCGCTCGCTGCGATCCGCGCTCGCCGACCGCCAGGGCATCGAGGCGAGCCTGCTCGGTCGGTCGCCGCAGATCCAGGAGGTGCGCAGGCTCGTATCAACCTTGGCCGCCACAAACGTGGATGTCACGATCTATGGCGAGACCGGCACTGGCAAGGATGTGGTCGCGCGCTGCCTTCACAACCACAGCGGACGCCGCGGCGGCAATTACGTCCCGGTGAATTGCGGCGGCTTGCCGGAATCGCTGGTCGAAAGCGAACTGTTCGGGCACGAAATCGGCGCATTCACCGGCGCCACGCGTCAGCGCATCGGCAAGATCGAATATGCCAATGGCGGGACGCTCTTCCTCGACGAGATCGAGAGCATGCCGCTCAGCGTGCAGGTGAAGCTCTTGAGGTCGCTCCAGGATCGCTCGATCGAGCGCGTCGGCTCGAACAAGCAGATCTCGGTCGACTGCCGCGTCGTGGCGGCGAGCAAGACGAATTTGCTGGAATTGAGCGAGAAGCGGCTGTTTCGCGCGGATCTCTATTATCGCCTCGGCGTCGCCTTCATCGAGCTGCCGCCGCTGCGCGAGCGGCGCGAAGACATCCCGCTGCTGTTCGAACACTTCACGCTGGAGGCCGCCCGGCGGTTCGAGCGCGACGCGCCGATCCTCGATGAGCAGACGACATCTGCCCTGCTGGCCTATTCGTGGCCGGGAAACGTACGGGAGCTTCGCAACGTTGCGGACCGTTTCGTGCTGGGCGTGCTCGATGGCAAAACCATCAACAAGTCCGGCCTTGGCGGTTCGGACATATCGCTGCCGCGCCAACTCGAGAACATCGAACGATCGATCATCGAGGATGCATTGCGCCGTAAGCAGGGCGACGTCCAGGCAACCGCCGCGCTCCTCGGTGTCCCCAAGCAAACCTTGTACGACAAGATCAAGCGTCTTGGGGTGAACGTCGACGGCATCAGGGAAGGTTCGAATCTCCGCGCAGGACCGTGATCGGACATGAACGCCGGCGGGACGTCCCGTTGACGTCCCCCGACCACCGTGAAGGCCGCCGGACAGACGCGGCCCCGGAGCCGGAAGCGCGACGTTTTTGGAGTGAGGGTGACATGAGCCGACCATTCAACATGCCTGACGAGTTCGTCGATGCCTTCGTGAAGGCCGGTGCCAGCCTGTGGCGATCGCTGGGGGCAGCATCCGCATTTTCCGGCGGCGCGGACGCGAGCTCGGCGATGGATTCGACGGCACGTCTGGCCGAGCTCCAGGTCGACCACCTGAGGCGCTTTTATGCGCTCGCGGAGCACGTCCTCACGGCGGGTGCAGGCGTCGAGAGCGAGGGCGCGGTCGAGCCTGCACGCGGCGATCGGAGATTCAACGCCACGGAATGGCGCGACAACGCCCTCTATCGTCTCTTGAAGCAATGCTATCTGCTGAATTCACGCTATTGCGTCGAGATGGTCGAATCGCTCGACCTGGACGAGAAGGAAAAGCATCGCCTGCGGTTTTTCACGCGGCAGTTTGTCGAGGCGATGAGCCCGACCAATTTCGTCGCCACCAACCCCGATGCCATCAAGCTCGCGACCGAGACGGAGGGCCAAAGCCTGACAACGGGCCTCGGCAATCTGATGGCCGATCTCGGCCGTGGCAATTTGACGATCACCGATGAGCAGGCATTTGAGGTCGGTAAGGACGTCGCGACTTCGAGGGGCGCGATCGTGTTCGAGAACGAACTGTTTCAGCTCATCCAATATGAACCGGCGACGGAGCAGGTGGCGGCGCGGCCGCTGCTGATCGTCCCGCCCTGTATCAACAAGTTCTATATTCTCGATCTTCAGCCGTCGAACTCCTTCGTCCGCTTTGCAATCGAACACGGTCAGACGGTGTTCATGGTGTCGTGGCGAAACCCGGATGCGTCATGTGGTCACCTTGGCTGGGATGACTATGTCGAGCATGGCGCCATGCGGGCCATTGAGATCGCGCGATCGATTTCCGGCGCAGACAAAGTCAACGTCGTCGGCTGGTGCGTGGGAGGCACTATTCTGTCTTCGGCGCTCGCGCTGTTGCGCACGCGCGGCGATGAAACGGTCGCGAGCGTGACGTTGCTGACGACAATGCTCGATTTCCGGGAGCCGGGTGACCTCGGTGTGTTCGTGGACGAGGAGAGCGTCCGCCTCCGCGAGGAGACGATCGGGCGCGGAGGCATCTACCGTGGCGCCGAGCTCGGCTTCGTGTTCCAGACGCTGCGTTCAAAGGAGCTTATCTGGCCCAACGTGGTCAATCACTATCTCAAGGGAAAGCCGCCGGAGCGCTTCGACCTTCTGTTCTGGAACGCGGACGTCACCAATCTGCCTGGTCCGATGTATTGCTGGTACATCAGGAACATGTACCTGGAGAACAACCTTCGGGAGCCGAACAGGCTGACGATGTGTGGGGTCCCCGTGGATCTCGGTCGGGTCGACCTGCCGGCCTACGTCCTTGCGACCATGGAGGATCACATCGTGCCGTGGCGATCCGCATATCGCACCACCGGGCTGTTCAGCGGCGATGTTCGTTTCGTACTGGGGGCAAGCGGCCATATCGCAGGCGTGATCAATCCGCCGGCGAAAAACAAGAGAAGCTATTGGCTTTCGGACAAACGGTGCGAAGATCCAGCGGCATGGCTTGCCGGCGCGCAGGAAAGGCCGGGAAGCTGGTGGAACGACTGGATCGCCTGGTTGGCGCCATGGGTACAGGACAAAGTGGAAGCGCGCACCCAGCTCGGCAATAATCTCTATCTCCCCGGCGAAGCGGCGCCCGGCCGATATGTGAAAGAGAAGGCGAGCTGACGACGCGTTTGAAGTCGTCTGGTCGGTGCCGAGAGCGCAGCTCAGCTTTCAATGTAGCGCTACGATGATGGAGATCGGACTATATACCTAATTCGCTTGGCATGCAGGAAGGCGCTAGGGCTCCAGTGACTCGAACCCCCCGACGGTTCCGATGTCTCGATCTGCCAACCACGACGCGTTCTTGTGGTTGGATTTTCCGCTGTAAGCCATTGATCTCTAATGATCGGATTTTGGCTCAGTTGGAAAAATTCGCTCGAGAAATCAATGGTCTTAGCGTGTCTCTTAATCAGCGGGTCCCAGGTTCGAGCCCTGGTGCGCCCACCAAATCAATGCCTTAGCCAGCAAAACCGTTTGAGCATCTAATTTTTCGAACGGCATTTGCTTCGAGCAACAGCCGACACCGCGCGGTGGAGGGGCGTCGTGCGGCAATCAGTGGTTCGTCGTGTGAGTAAGGTCTGACAGACCATCAGCAGGGGGCGACCTACAAGAGACGCTGCTGCCCAATGATGGATTGGATCGAGAGTCCAGGTTCTTCAACTTGTTAGACGGTGGCGTGTGCACGACGGGTGCATCGGGAGATCAAGAAAAATCTTGCGACCGGCACGGCCGGGCCGCTCCCGGAGGAGATCGTCGGCGAGACTGCGAAACACCAGGGAACGACCGTCACGATCAACGATGGTATTTGCGCGATGGTGCTCACCACCAACGCCGAATGCCTTCAGCTCGCATTGCGCAACCTGCATGAAAACGCGGTCCAGCACACGCGCGATGGGCGCATCCTTTGGTCGGCAGGATCGTGCGCAATCTCGGTAGAGGATGAGGGGCCCGGCATCCCCAGCGACGAGCTCGACAAGCTCGGCAACCGCTTCTTCCGCGGAAGGTTGAGAAGCCCGGTTGGAAGCGGGCTCGGCCTGGCCATCGTCAACCTGGCGGCGGCGAAGATCGGCGCTCGGGTCACGATCTCCAATCGCCAGGACCGCAGCGGTACAAGATCAGAATTGACCTTCCTCGCCTGATCGCGTCAGCGCGGAACTGATTGCAGGGAGAAGAGCTTCTTTCGCCAAAGCCGCCATTTTGACTTGGCTCAACGCGAACTCGGAGGCCTTCGACAGGTTGTTACGGCGCACCAAAGCCGGAGAAACATCATGCGAAACCGAACCATTGCTGCAGCCCTGCTACTCGCCAGTCTGAGCCATCCTGCTTTCGCTCAATCGGCCGCCGACCACGAGGCCCATCATCCCGGCCAGGACCAGACAACCGCATCCCCGCAGACGAATCCTCCTGCAAATCAAGGCACAGAGCGGCAGGGCACGATGCACGGGGGAGATATGATGGACATTATGGGGCGCGGGATGAAAGGGCATACAATGATGGGCGGCGAGGCGATGGGCTCACCGCCCATGTTTCGGATCATCTTCGCGCTAATGGATGCCGATGGCGACGGGACCGTCTCATTGCCGGAGTTTCAGGTCGCGCACGAACGAATTTTCAAGGCGATGGACAGCAACAAGGATGGAAAGCTCACTCCAGAAGAGATGATGGCGTTCATGCGGGGGACCAGGAGCTTGGTCCCGCAGCAGTGAGCGCAGGCTTCGCCGCGCGGGGATCGAACGGCAGGTGTAAGAGCGGACTTCCCCAACCGCGGACCAAATGCCTGGGTCGGTCGTGACCGATAGCCGCGCTGCGCCATCAAGAGATAGAGACCAAACAGGCGCCAGCCCATGCGGCAGCGATGACCAGGACGAGGCCCGGGATCAGCCGCAGCGCGAAGGAGCGCCCGCCGCTGACCCAGCCGACGACGATCTTGCTGAGAGTATTGGTCGACAGCGCCGCGAGAACGGGAGCGACAGCGTCCGAGGAGTTGATTTTGCCTGAAGCCGCAAGTGCAGCTGCGGCCACTGCGGGCGAGTGCGTATCTGCAAGTCCGGCTACGGCCGCGCTGACCACCAGGCCAGCGGCGGGCAGGCTGTGAGCGGTACGAACGTGCGCGTCCAGTATGCGGTTTTTAGCTACCTCGCCGCAGAAGCAGCGCGCAATCCCTTCCGCCGTTGTGTGGGAAGCGGCAACGTTAGATCATGCATTCGGTTCTTCCATACAGTCCAATCGCGCTGGCGGCGCCAAGCCTCGTAATCGGCTTCGGTGCGAGTAGCAGCCAACTCATCCCAGGCGGCTTGGAAGCCGGCGCGGGCGCCGTCGAAGGTTTCGGCGATACCATTCCGATGATCACCCGGGTCAATGCCGGATAGAAACCGCAGGACCATCCCCATCGCGGGGCCGAATTGGGAAGGCCAGCGCGGAGGCCGCTCACGCCAACCCTGACGTCGCCGAAATAGATCAGCCACGTTTCGCAATGAGGATCGTCCCTGCTTCGGCGGCAGGTGAGGGCGGGCATGCCGCCATCAAAGCGAATGGGTGCCACTCGTAAATTGTCAATTCATTGGGCCTCGTACCAATCCCGTACCACTGTCGGTCGTGGGTGTGGACAACCCGAGGGGAACAAGGACGAGGTCTCTGTTACGAGCACGATGGCCGGCGGTCATCACCGCCGGCCATCGCTTGCGCTACCTCGGCTTGGGGGGTGTTGGGGCAGCGCTGACCGCAAGGCTGCCGAATTCCAATTAACAGTCCGCTAACCAATTCGGGCGAGCTATGGACCTTTCGTCGGCAACAAGGCGGCAGCTTGTGCTGCTGTCCGTTCTTGGTTGAGCACGAACAGGCGCGCGATCGCCTCCTCCTCCGAAATGCCAGCAGCCCAGCCATGGCGGGGCGACCGCCGCGTCGAGATCGGCGAGCTTGAGGAAATACCAGCGATGAGTATCTGGGCACCAAAGCCTACAAGGAGTGCTGAGATCGCATAGCAATCGCTTTTTCCATGGTTCGATTCACGAGCAACACAAGATCGATTGCGCCTCTACGACTCCATACTAACGCAAGTGTTCCTATGTGCCGGGCGCGCTTCTTGGTCCTGGAGGAGTTTCGAGATGGGCGGCGTTCTGGAGGCGGACGAAGGCGCCATCCATTCCACGCTGGTGGCAATCTCCTTTCTGGCCGATACGACAAGGTTCTCCGCGTGGTGGCGTTCAACCCAGCAGAGGCTGAAAGCTGCGGCGTTTGTTCAGCTCATCGACGAAGCCGTGCCGTTCACAACTGCCGCGAGTTAGGTCGGTGCTCGAGGCAGTTCAGCGCGTTGGTGTGCGAGCCAACGATCTCCACCTTGATAGCCGCCCATGGTAGCCAACGAACTCCGCCAAGCCGACGTCTTCACCGACCTCGACGAATCTCAAAGCTAGGATCGCTGGCACGGACAGCACCGCGCCTCTCGCGAGGGTGACGCGCTAACGTCCGTATCAGGTGCCGGGCACCGTGGAAGGATGTTCGAGGGGCGCTGAGAGCCATTTGCCCAGTTCAACGTCCAGGAGCCGATCTACCATCTCAATCGGTATAAGCGCCTCGTCGCTCCGTTTCCGCGGTCTCGTTTGAGGCCAAGCAACGTCTTGCTCGTTCGATCTGTGCATCGGTAGCGCCGTGATTACGGGCGTACATCTCAGCCACTGACGCCGAATATTTCGCGACGTAGTATCTGACCTCGCTGCAAGAGATGCGCGCCGTGGGTCTGTGGTGTCGCGAAGCGAAGGCTTCGGACCCCAAGGGAATCAGCAACAACGCAACAGTGACCCCCGCCCGTACGTTCATCCTCGCCGTCCCCTATATTGTGTTTGGGTTGTAGAGAGAGCAGGCCTGAATCGTGCAGACGACGCAAATTAACAATCGTGCGCTGGTGCAAAGTGCCGTGAGACTGTTGCTCCAATGCCGCGGTGCTGGCACGTCATAAAGCGATTGGACGCGAGGCTTCTAACAATGTCAAAGGAGCAAATTCGACGATGGTCCTAGGCCCGCGCCTTGCGCTCGAACAGCGGCAGCTCGCGCAGATCATCGCCCTCGGGCGCCACCAGGTCGAAGGCGTAGAGCTGGGCTTCTCCGTTATCCGGCAGCAATGTGCTTCAAATAGCTACCGGAGGGCACGGTAATCCGACAAGCTACCGGGTTTGCTTGCGTCGAGGCCCCGCTTTGGCGGGGTTTGTGTTTTAAGCGGAATGTCCGAGTTGGGTCACAAGCAGCGGTCGAAGTGAGCACGGGCCCCGGGTCCGGTCTGCCGCCGATAGCCGACAATACAATGGTTTCAGCGTTGTTCGGCTGAGGGCCATAGGCAGACATGAACCGATGCCTGCGGACACCCGGTTATTGCTCAGGTCCCTTTAGGCAGCAAGAACCGATAAGCAAGCCGGTGCGATTATTCAGCGCGCGCCAAAACTGGCGCGAGGCGAATTTGTATCATCAATTTGAGTGCCGCCGAAGCGCTTCGAGCGTGAAGCAGATGCCACGCGTGAGCTATCGCAATGCGCAACAATGGCGGCGAGATCGCGACCTCGAAGGTACATCATTTTTGTCGTCAACCCGCCGCGCCGTGCGATCCAAGCGCGCACCGGAGCTGGATAGGTCGTCATTAGTTCTTGCGTCCCGGATGCGCTGACGACGCGTTTGCCGGAGTCATCGAACATCCAGGCCGCATGAAAACCAAGCACCGCATCAGGAGTGGCGCAGACTCGGTCGCTCGGGACTAATCCGAGCACCATGGTGCAGGCCGAAACGCATTTGCCCGTAATGATGACGGACTCACCGGAGTCGCGCACATGTCGGAAGTGCGTCGCATAGTCCCGCATCTTACCGCCGATGTCGGCGCTGATAATTACGGTCGCGGAAGCCGATGTAACGCTTAGCGCCATCAAAACAACAGCAGCAATCAGGTGCGCTCGCATGTCCTTTTCCTCGGCAGTAGCGGATCAATCCCGCGCCACGCGTCGCAAGTCGCGTGCCACCAGCCGATGCCGTTTAGAACGGTCACCTAAAGGCGTGATCTGAATTAGTTTTCTTTTGAAGAGCGCCCCGCTTTCACAAGGGCAGGCAGGTAAGACGGTTCGCTGAGGCTAAAAAATAGGCACGCTCACAGCTCTTTGATGAAGATGAGTGCAGCAGGGGTGTAACCTGCCAGCAACACTTTGGAGTAAGTGCCGGAGGAAAATCATGACTATCAAATACGTCCTTGCCGTCGCACTCGTCACGCCATTCTTGACTGTGTCCAGCATGGCTCAGCAGTACCAAGGCGGCCCCAAATCGTCTGCCCCCATGACACGGCAAAGCGGTGGCGATATCTATGCGCAAGGAATTGATATTTACGCGCCGCGAAGCGACATCTACGCGCAGGGCGTCAGAACCGAAAAATCCCACGCTTATGGCGGTGGCCCAAAGACTGTCGTTCGGCACGGTAGATGAGAGGACTGCGCTTCGGGATCACGCTCTCTATGAGCGAGAGTGACGCGCCATGATGCAAGACATGATGGGCGGCGCCGGTATGTGGGGCATGGGCTTGATCGGCCTTTTGCTGGTGATCGTGCTGATCCTCGCGGCTGCCGCTCTTATTAAGTATCTGTTCAAGGAATAAGGCATCTCTGGATAGATTTCGGCGCTCGCCAGGACAAGCATTGCCCCTGGCCCGCGCCCGCAGCTTTCTAAGAAATTTGCGCTGCTCAAGAATGTTCTGGCGCACCATCGCTCGAAGCTCGTTGGCTCGCTTTTGCTTCTGGAGCAGGAGCGTCTTCTCATTTGTGGGGAGGCTTTGTTGTTCTCCCAACAAACGTCGAGGGGGCGCTCTGTTGAAGCAGTGCTTCGGAGTTTGCGAGGGCCTCTCTCGCCCGGGCGATCAATTTGGCTTCCCGTGCTGCTATGCGAGAATGGCGGGCGAGCATGGCGGCTCAAGGAAGCAGGGGCGGTCGTCATCCCAGCCGACTATCGCATCAGTCGCTGGCCTACGCGCCCGAGGCCATCACGATGGTCACCGCCGACCTCTACATGCCCACCAAGGGCGTGATCGACTCGGCCCGCGCCCAGTACGATGGCATTTCGATGCGATCGATCTCGGCCTATCTGCCGGGCTCCGACCAGGCCATCAACCGCGACGATGCGTCGTGTCGGAGACTGCATCGTTGACGGACCTCGATGAGGGGTGCCGCCACTTCGCTGATCCGCCAGAAGCGGGGGTGCCACGATCTCTGCTTTTGCGTCACTCGTGTCGCAGCAACAAGCGTCAAGCCGTGACCACCGGATCGAAGGCGCCAGCCGATGCTTTGCGGCCAATCAAGAACCACGTCTGCATTTCGCCTTTTCCCTTGATATCGATTGGGCCGCGCCTCTCGAAGCTGAAGTCGTCCTTTAGGCCCTCGTATGCTTTGTCGGTAACTTGAATCTGGCCGGGAATACCCGTTGACTCCATACGCGAGGCCACGTTCACGGCATCGCCCCAAACGTCGTAGAAGAACTTTCGCGTACCAACCACGCCGGCTACAACAGGACCGGTGGCAACACCAATCCGCACCGGCACCGCACGACCCTTTCCATCAACGAGACCTGCCAAAGCCTCGCGCATATCGAGTGCTAACCCGGCGAGCGCGTGAAGGTGATCAGGTCTCCGTGCGGGCACTCCGCCAACAACCATGTAGGCGTCGCCGGAGGTCTTGATCTTTTCCAGCTCGTGCTGTTCGACCAGACCATCGAGTTGGGAAAATACGCGGTTCAAGAAGCTCACAAGTTCTTCCGGCGTCGTGTCGGCTGTACGGAGCGTGAAGCTTGCCATGTCGGCAAATAGGATGGATGCTTCGGCATAAGAGTCGGCGATGATCGTGCCCGGCCGTTCCTTCAATCGATCTGCGACCTTGGCTGGAAGAATGTTAGCCAGCAAGGCATCGGAGCGTTTACGCTC
>NZ_LBIZ01000086.1:0-57866 GCF_028128665.1 Bradyrhizobium sp. CCBAU 45384 | reverse complement strand
CCAGCTCTATGCGCGATACGGCGACACCGTGACGGGCAAGATCGGCACGGTCGTGTTTGCCGCGCCCGACCCCCCCCCCCCCCCCCCCCCCCCCCCCCCCCCCCCCCCCCCCCCCCCCCCCCCCCCCCCCCCCCCCCCCCCCCCCCCCCCCCCCCCCCCCCCCCCCCCCCCCCCCCCCCCCCCCCCCCCCCCCCCCCCCCCCCCCCCCCCCCCCCCCCCCCCCCCCCCCCCCCCCCCCCCCCCCCCCCCCCCCCCCCCCCCCCCCCCCCCCCCCCCCCCCCCCCCCCCCCCCCCCCCCCCCCCCCCCCCCCCCCCCCCCCCCCGTGCAGCGGGTGATCCGCCGCTCGATCGACGGCACGACCGCATGAGAGCGCGCACTTTCGCAACTAGTTCTTGGACTACTGACGACCCAGAAGATACGACGGCATGCCACTGCGATCGGTGTGACAGAGCTTTTCGGACCTCACGAATGCCCGCAGAGGTGTGCGTCGGCCGTAAATTACGATCTGCCGCCGTGGCGTACGGGTTGTTCACCTCTCAGGGGCTAACGACCGAAGTCATATTCACAGCACTCGCGCGATGATGGACGACGACTTCGCAACGCGCGCAATCGTTTGTTGCGACAAGCGTCCGCGCTCGAATGCCTCACCCGGTTGCGGGGGCCTCGGGAGAGAAATCTGTCGCCTCAATGCGAATGGGGCGGGTCTTAGCGCTGCTCCACCCTTGCGCGCCAAAGGGCATCGAAAGTGTTTCGGTCAGCCGGCGCCCAGGCTTCTGCGTTCATCAGATCCCTAGACTTTTCGGTAAGAGAGCCTTCAAGTTCTCTATCGGATTGCGACTGGGTCGAAGCTAGAGCGGGCCACTCCAACAATGACTTCGAAAGCATGGGCCTGCCTTTGTACCAGCATCTTCGTCCGTCGATGATGCGCCAAGACCAATACGCCCGCGCATTTGGTGGCACCTCGGCGCTGCATTGTTGTTTCGCTTGCGCAGTTGGCAGTCCAATCAACAGGAGCGCAGCGATGCAGGTGGCAAAACGAATTGATGGAAGTTGTTTTGCCATCTGAGCGCTACGGGCTACTTCGTTGCAGCCGAGCTATGGCGACCACCAGATCGGGCCGCTCAAGAACCTCCACCAGCTTGTCGAGGATCATCCGCTCATTGTTGTGGGGGCGAGGCTGAAGGTATTCGTCCAGTATGCATTGGGCTTCGCTGATGGCGTGAATAGCCAATTGCTGATCTGTCATTGCTTCTTACCTATTCAGATCGCATTTCCAATCGCAGCGGGCGCCTCTAGAGGAAGGTGGAAGATCAAGTCTCGATTTTGACTTATCCCATCAAATTTTATTTCACTGCGTGGTGAGGCGTGTTGTTCTGCGGAGCAAGCGGCGAGAGGCCACGCTTAAAAATCCGCGGAGGACGATTAGGGGGGATGTAGGTGGGATGGGTCCCCCGGCTCCCTGGGGTTAATCAACTGGGGGAAAAACTAAGCAGCGGAGACCAAAACTCGGGTACATGCTGTCGGGGGGAACGTAGGTAGCGCTCCCCCGCTACCAAGCAAAACAGGGTTTTTCCCTTCTTTTTCCAATAGGGCGCAATTTCGTACCACGCTTCGTACCACGTACCTCAGCGTCTCTGCTGAAGGACTCAAATACGAACTGTAGGTATTTCAAATCCTTATGTGATGGCCCGTTTGCGCGACTGGTGTGACTCCCGCGGCAATCTCCTTGGATGGGTTACAATTCAAGGATTCAATTGCGCTTGATGGACGCTGGCGCGAGTGGTGGAACGAACCGCACCAACGTCTCTGTGGTTCGGGGGGCGACCCAAGGTAGAGGTGCCAAGATTGGCATTCCGCGGAGCAGCTGACTCTTAATCAGCGGGTCCCAGGTTCGAGCCCTGGTGCGCCCACCAAGCAATATCAGTTACCTAAAGCGATTGCGCATCGGAACGGACCTTTTTAGTTGGGAAATCGCGCTACGATTGTTCGCGATTTCGTAGGCCGCTTTACGATTTGTTGCGATCAGTTGGGCGCTTGATGATGCGATGACAACTGGTTGCCGACGGCCAACGTCAGCTTTTCGAATTCGAAAGCGCCAGCGCCGTTTAGTTCGCGCAACGAGCCTCTAGCGCATCGACGAAGGCGCGATCCCATCGGCCCTCACGGATCGAGTCGATGGTACCGTGTTCCTTTTGCTCCTGGGCCAGCGCTTTCTCGATGACCGTTGCGGCCAGCGAGGGTGGGAATGCAAGAAGGCCGTCCTGATCACCTACGACGATGTCGCCCGCATTCACGGGCATGCCGCCGACGGTGATCGGGACATTGATCGCCCCGGGACCATCCTTGTAGGGGCCACGGTGGGTCACGCCGCGCGCATAGACAGGAAAAGTGCGCTGACGGATTTCTGCGACGTCGCGAATGGCTCCGTCGAGAACCATGCCGGCAAGCCTGAGCGAGGCGGCGGCGAGGGTCATGATGCCGCCGACAAGCGCGTTCGAGATGTCGCCGCCGGCATCGACAACCATCACGTCGCCGGGACGACAGAAGTCGTAGGCGCGCAGGATGGCGAGGTTGTCGCCGCCCCGCGTCTTCACCGTCACCGCAGTGCCGACCATCGGCGCCGGCGAGTGATAGGGGACAAGCCCGGTGCTGCCGCAATTGCGGTGCAGCTGATCGCTGAGCAGGGCAACCGCGATGGTCCGCAGTTTTGCGATCACCGCGGGATCGACCTGCGGAGCCGAGGGGTTCTTTGCAATGCCGGTGTTTGACATGAGATGCCTTCGATCGGGGTATTAGCGGAGTTGGGAAACAGCGTGAGCGATGCGGTTGGTGCCGTCGTCGAGCACATCGAGCGACGCGGCGATCGAGATGCGGAAGTATGGCGACAGCCCATAGGCGCTGCCTTGAACAACGGCAACGCCAACGCTTTCGAGCAGGTACATCGCGACGTCGCCGTCGGTTTCGAGGCGCGCACCTGCCGGTGTGCTTCGGCCGATCAGGCCGGCACAATTGACGTAGAGATAGAATGCGCCGTCGGGCGGCAGGCAGCTCAAGCCCTCGATCTGATTGATGCGCGTCAGCACGTGGTCGCGGCGGGTACGGTAAGTAGCGACGCTTTCAGAAACGAAGCTCTGATCGCCGTTGAGCGCTTCGACAGCGGCGGCCTGGCTGATCGAGCAGGCGTTGCCGGCTGCCTGCGACAGCAGCGTGTTCAGCGCACCGATCAGATCGGAGGGCCCGGCGATCCAGCCGATCCGCCAGCCGGTCATCGCGTAGGTCTTCGACACGCCGTTGACCGCAAGCACGCGGTCCGCCAGCTCGGGCGCGGCGTTCAGCAAATGCGGCGTCGCGCGACCATCGAAGCGGATGTGTTCGTAGATGTCATCGGTCATGACGAGCACGTGGGGATGCCGTGCGAGGACGTCGGCCAGCTTGCGATATTCCGCCGCCGAGTAGCTCGCGCCTGTCGGATTCGACGGCGAGTTGATGATCAGCCATCGCGTCTTGTCCGTGATCGCAGCTTCGAGCTGCGCCGGCGAGATCTTGAAACCCTGGCTTTCCGGGCATGCGACAATCTTCGGAACGCCGTCGCAGACGATCACCATATCGGGGTACGACACCCAGTAGGGTGCCGGGATGATCACTTCGTCGCCGGCCTCGATCGTCGCCTCCAGCGCGCTGTAGATACCGCTCTTGCAACCGTTGGTGACGATGATGTCGGAAGGGGAGTACACGAGATTGTTCTCGCGCTTCAGTTTCGCGGCGATTGCCTGGCGCAGATCGACGGAACCGGCCAACATCGTGTAGCGGGTTGCCCCATTGTCCATGGCCTTTGAGGCCGCGGCACGAATGTTTGCGGGCGTATCGAAATCCGGCTCGCCAACGACGAGGCTGACGATGTTCTTGCCCTCCCGCTTCAGCGCCGTTGCCCGATCGGCTGCCGCCGAGCTGGGCGAAGGCTTGATGCGCCTCACGCGCGCGGAGATACGAGGATGGCTCATAGTGATTGACCCTGGCTAAGCGAGGTGCGACGCTAGAGACAGAGCCGGGCGCTGGCCAACACGAGTTCAATCTGGCTTGATAGGCATATCTTATGGATACTCTGCTCCCGGTCCAGAGCAGAAGGTGGTCTGAGGAGACGACATGAATCTCAGGCGACTGCAGTATTTCGTGAAGATCGTCGACGTCGGGAGCCTGACGCAAGCCGCCGATGTGCTGCATGTGGCGCAGCCGGCGCTCAGTCAGCAGCTCGCGACTCTGGAAGGCGAGGTGCGTCAGCAGCTTCTGGTTCGCACCAAAAGCGGTGTAGTGCCGACCGAGGCCGGCAAGGTGCTATATCGCCACGCCCAGCTCATCCTCCGGCAATGCGATCAGGCGCGCGCCGACATGAACGCGGCCGCCAAGAACATCTCCGGCGCGGTGGCCGTGGGATTGGCGCCAGGCACTGCGGCGGCAGGACTGGCCCTGCCGCTGCTGCGCGTGGTGCGGGCGCGGCACCCCGGCATTCTGCTGTATTTGAACGAGACCTATGGCACCACGCTTTCCGAGCTCGTAATGAATGGCCGCATGGACTTGGCGGTTCTCTACGGCGGCAAGACTGCCGTCCACGGCCTCGCATTCCAGCCGCTGCTGCGGGAGCCGCTTTATCTCGTCGGCCGTGGCAGCATGGTGGCTCCGCCGGCCGAAGTGCCGCTCGCGATGCTCGTTGACACCGAACTCTACCTCGCGCGCCCCTACAATGTCGTCCGCAAGATGGTGAACGACGCTTTTGCGGCCATCGGCAAGCTGCCAAAGGTTGTGGCGGAAATCGAATCAGCCAGCACTCTGACGGCCGTGATCTCTGATGGGCTTGGCGCCACCATCCTGCCCGAATCGATGGCGCGGCAGGTCGCATCGTCCTGCGATGCCTGGCAATCCTGCATCATCGATCCGGTGATCGAGGCGCCGCTGGCGTTGTGCCAGTCCGATCATTTGCCGCTCTCCGAACCGGCACAGGCGATCAAGGAAATCCTGCTGGAGCTTGTGGCCGGTCTGCCGGGAAACCTCGTTGCGCATGACGAGCGGTCTCAAAAGGCGTCATAGCGCTCCCTTATAGGGGCAAAGCCAATCCGTCTTGGTCGTCAGGATTCGATAGCGTTAGCGTCGAGGCCGGCTTTGCATGTGCAAGGCCACGATCCCGTATGGGTAGCGAAACATGGATTTGGACCGGATCAAGTCCCTGATCGATGCGATGACGGCGTCTGATCTGAACGAGATGGAATTCAGCGAAGGTGGCTGGTCGCTCAGGCTGGTCCGTCGGGCGCAGCCGAACGATATGGTTCAGGCGCCGGTCAACACGGCCCCATCCACACGCTCCAGACAGCGGCCAACTCGCGCCGAGCCCGATGCAGCGCCGAACAGAGAGGCGAACGTCGCAGCACCCCTGTTCGGAATTGTCCATCTGCAACCGGCGCCGGATGCGCCGGCCTTTGTTTCGGTAGGTCAGGCTGTGACGGCCGGAACGCCACTCTGCGTCATCGAGGCGATGAAAATGTTTCACGAGGTTCGCGCCGAACAAGACGGCACGGTGTCGGCGATCCTGGTTGCGTCCGGTCAGGAAGTCGAGGCCGGACAAGAACTGATGCGGTTCGCGTGACCCCATGTTTAACTCGGTCCTCATAGCCAACCGGGGAGAGATCGCCCTGCGCATCCAGCGGACGTGCCGGCGTCTCGGGCTGCGAACAATCGTGGTCCATTCCGAGGCCGATCGGGAGGCGCTGTATGTGAGCCATGCCGACCAGGCGCTATGTATTGGGCCGGCCGCGGCAGCGCAGAGCTACCTGAACCAGAAGGCGATTTTGTTTGCGGCCGAGGTCAGCGGCGCCGAGGCGGTCCATCCAGGCTACGGATTTCTGTCCGAGAATGCCGGCTTTGCCGAGCAAGTTGAGGCTGCCGGCCTGACATTCATCGGTCCGACCGCCGCGAGCATGCGCGTCATGGGTGACAAGATCGCGGCCAAGCGCGCCATGAGAGCGGCGGGCGTTCCGTGCGTTCCCGGTCCGGATGCAGCGCTGACTGAGGATCTCGATGTCGTGCGCATGGCGGCGCGCGAGATCGGGTATCCCGTGATCCTGAAAGCCGCGGGCGGCGGGGGCGGTCGCGGCATGCGGGTGGTGGAGAGTGAGGGAGGCTTGCGCGACGCGCTGCTCCTAACCCGAGAAGAAGCGCGGCGGGCGTTCGGCAACAGCGAAATCTATGTCGAGAAATTCCTGGGTCGCCCACGCCACGTCGAGATCCAGGTGATCGCCGACACCCACGGTGAGGCGGTCTGGCTTGGCAGCCGCGATTGCTCGCTACAGCGGCGACATCAGAAGGTGATTGAGGAGGCGCCAGCCCCGCTAATCCCGGATGCGCTGGTCCGTGAAATCGGCGAGCGCTGTGCGGAGGCTTGCCGGCAGATCGGCTATCGCGGCGTCGGCACTTTCGAATTTCTGGTCGAAGATGACGCGTTCTACTTCATCGAGATGAATACGCGCCTCCAGGTCGAACATCCCGTGACCGAGATGACCACCGGAATCGATCTTGTCGAGGCTCAGATCCGTGTGGCGCAGGGTGAAAGGCTGCCGTTCGGGCAGGGTGACATCGCCTGTCACGGTCATGCCCTCGAGTGCCGTATCAATGCCGAAGACCCGGACAACTTCGTGCCTTCACCCGGCGTGATTGACACCTGGCAGATGCCAGGCGGGCCTGGCGTGCGCATCGACAGTCACGCAAGTGGCGGTTACCGCGTGTCGTCGTATTACGACTCGCTACTCGGCAAGCTTGTCGTTCACGGCGCGACGCGCGAGGAGGCGTTGGCACGGTTGCGGGTTGCGCTCGACGAGGCTCGGATCGAGGGCATTGCAACGAACCTGCCGCTGCACCGGCGCCTCGTCGCCGATCCCGATTTTATCCGCGGTGGTGTTAGTATCTACCATCTCGAGACGAAACTTCGCCGGAGCGGGCAACCATGACGACGGATCGGCCTCGCACAAGCCTGCTCGGGACGACGGCCCTGCTGTTTGAGGCGCCCGGCGAAACCACGCTCAAAACACAGCGGCGGATTTGGGCCATGGCGCACGAGGCTGCTGAGTTTTCCGGTGTGCGCGAGGCCGTGCCAGGCGTGAACAACCTCATGCTGGTCTTTGGCGAGCCGCCGCGACGACCACAAGAGATCGAACACAGACTCGTCGAACTCTGGAACGGCGTCGAGCCGCTTCCGATCGCAGGGCGCTGCATCGATCTGCCCGTCACCTATGGCGGAGAAGCCGGGCCGCATATGGCTGATGTCATCGAACATACCGGCATGAGCATCGATGAGATCGTCGAACGCCACAGCGCGCCGACCTACACCGTGTTCGCGCTCGGAAGTCATCCGGGCTACTGCTATCTCGGCGGCATGGACGCGCGTATCGCGACGCCGCGTCGCAAGGTGCCGGTGCTGAAAATTCCACGCGGAGCCGTGTCGATCGGCGGCAGTCAGACTGGCGTGTCTGCCTCCGATGGACCGAGCGGTTGGAATACGATCGGCAGCACACAGGTCGCCTTCTTCGATGTCAATCGCAGCCCGCCCGCGCTGCTTCAGCCGGGCGACAGCATCCGCTTCAGGGTTGTGCGGGTGCTGCGATGATCAGGATCTTGTCAGCAGGCGCGCTTGCGACGGTCCAGGACCTCGGCCGCACCGGTGGCCTCAATCTTGGCGTTGGGGTATCGGGCGCCATGGATCCGCTCGCGCTTGCCGGAGGCAATATCCTGTTGCGCAACGAGGAGAACGCCGCAGCCATCGAGATTCCGGTTCTTCCTTTCAAGGTTCGTTTCGAGCACTCGACGGTTTTTGCTCTCACCGGCGCCGACTGTGCGGCAAGGATCGACGAGACGGCAATATTGCCGTGGTGGGCGCATCGCGCCGAAGCGGGGCAGGTGCTATCGCTGTCGCTTCCCAGGCAAACGACATGGCGCGC
Source organism: Bradyrhizobium sp. CCBAU 45384 (assembly GCF_028128665.1). Classification (NCBI taxonomy): domain Bacteria; kingdom Pseudomonadati; phylum Pseudomonadota; class Alphaproteobacteria; order Hyphomicrobiales; family Nitrobacteraceae; genus Bradyrhizobium; species Bradyrhizobium sp. CCBAU 45384. Next base: position 49,886 of record NZ_LBIZ01000086.1, on the reverse strand, counting down.
GAGCCGCGCCTATCTGTGCGTCGCGGGTGGCATCGACGTGCCGGCCGTCCTCGGCTCGCGCAGCACGCAGTTGAGAGGCTCGTTTGGTGGCCACGAGGGACGGCCGCTCCGCGATGGCGACGAACTGCCGACCGGACGTTCGAGCGGCCGAGCCACTCCCGGCTTCGGCCTGGTCCCGCCCGCGCTGTCGCTGCCGCTCGAAGTCGATGGTGTGCCCGCCGTTCGTGTGTTACCGGCCGCCGAGTACGACTGCTTCACCGATTCATCGCACGATGCATTGTGGTCGACGCCCTGGAAGATCACCGTGCAGAGCGACCGCTACGGCTACCGGCTCGCCGGACACGAGCTCAACACACGACGTCCGTTGGAATTGCGCTCGCATGGCATCGTGCCCGGCGTGATTCAGGTGCCCCACGGCGGCCAGCCGATCATCCAGATGCGCGATGCACAGCCCTCCGGCGGCTATCCCAAGATCGGCACGGTGATCGAGGCAGACCTCTGGCGCCTCGGCCAGGCTCCGATCGGGAGCAGCGTCCGCTTCAACCGCTGTAGCTGGGACGAAGCGCTGGGTGCCTCGGCGGATATCCGCCGCTGGCTTGCCAACGCCCGCCGTCTCGTCGAGCTTTACTGCGGCGAAGGGGGAGGCCGATGAGCAATCCTCTCGATCACGTCGACCAGTTGGGCGTCTGGCTCAAGGACGCCGGCCTCGCGCTGCTCGAGCTGCGCAGTCCGAGCGCGACGTTGCGCCTTGTCAACGACGGCGCATCGGTGCGCGTCGTCGAAGGTGAGGAGATCCCGTCCGCGGATGCGCCGTCAGTGACCGTCCACGCTCCATCGCCAGGCATTTTTCTCGATCGTCACCCGCTTCACGAGCACGCAATCGCTTTGACCGACTCCAATGTCGGGGCTGGCGAGCCTCTCGGCTTCCTGCAAATCGGGCCTTTGCTTTTGGCCGTGCCTGCGCCCCAGGCAGGGACGGTGACCGATGTGCTGATCGCCCACGGCACCGTCGTTGGCCACGGCGAGCCGCTGTTCCTACTGCGTCCGATTGAAGGTGAGACCTCATGAAGATCGATCTCAACGCCGATATGGGCGAAGGTTTTGGTCCGTGGCCCATGGGCAACGACGAGGCGCTGCTCGACCTCGTATCTTCGGCCAACGTCGCATGCGGCTTTCATGCTGGTGATCCCCTGATCATGCAGCGCACGGCGGAGCGCGCCAGGGCGCGCGGCGTCGACCTTGGGGCGCATGTCGGGTTTCCTGACCGTCAGGGATTTGGCCGGCGCGTGATGCAGATCGCCGCCGCCGAGCTCGCCGCCATGGTCACTTACCAGCTCGGGGCACTCGACGGCATCGCGCGGGCCGTCGGGCATCGCGTCACGCATATGAGCTTTCACGGTGCGCTCGGCAACATGGCAGCTGCCGACGCCGATCTTGCCCTGCCATTGGTTCGCGCGGTCGCCGCGTTCGATCCCAATCTCATGATCGTTTCCTCGAGCAGTCGCGCCATCGAGGGTGCGGCGGCGCAGTGCGGTATCAGGGTCGCCACGACCTTCCTGGCGGACCGGGCTTATGACGACGACGGCCTGCTGGTGTCTCGGGCAAAGCCGGGTGCAGTCATTCACGATGCCAGGGCAGTCGCCGAGCGCGTCGAGCGTCTGCTGCGCGACGGAGTGGTCATTGCCGCCAGCGGAAAGGCTCTCGCGATGCCGGTCAAATCGATCCTGATGCATGGGGATACCCAAGGTGCCGTCGAGCTGGCCCGAAGGATTCGGGCCTCGATCGAGGCCGCGGGCGGCGAGATCGTGCCGATTTCCCGGCTTGTGGCGGGCTCCGGCTGAGCGGGTGGGCGATCATAAGGGGACCTTATCCCACCACATTTAATCCGTCTTGGCGGGAAAGTTACGCGATCGTTTAGCGTGTTGAAAAGGCGAGGAGCCAGATGCCATTCTCCGATTACAGGACTGCTCTCATTACCGGCGCCTCGTCGGGCATCGGTCTTGCGGTCGTCGAGCGGTTGGCGCGCGAGGGACTCAAGGTTCATGCGCTCGCGCGGAGCGGGGATGCGCTGAACGCCTTGGCCGATCGCACCGGCTGCATCCCGCACGCGATCGACGTCAGGGATAGCGCTTCTATCACCAAGCTTGTCCAGGGCATCGAGGTCGACGTGCTCGTCAACAGCGCGGGCGTCGACCGGCCGAAGAAGTTTCTCCAGGCAGATGCAGAAGACATCGACCTCCTGGTCGACGTCAACCTGCGCGCGATCCTGCATCTCTGCCGTCTGCTCGTGCCGGGCATGGCTCAGCGCGATCGCGGCCATGTGGTGAATATCACGTCGATTGCCGGCGCTTACAACTTTGCAGGCAACTCGAGCTATCACGCGACCAAGGCGGCCGTCAGCATGCTGACCAGTCAGCTCAGGGTCGATTGCTTCGGCAAGCGCGTGCGCGTCACCGAGATCTGCCCAGGCCGGGTTGCAACCGATATCTTCGCCCATGTCCACGGCGACAGCGCCGAAACGCGCGCGAACTTCATCGAAGGCTTTGAACTGCCCGAGGCAAAGGACATTGCCGATGCGATCGCGTTTGCGATTGCGGCTCCGGTCGCGGTGAATGTCGGCTACATCGAGATCACACCGACCTTGCAAGTGCCGGGTGGCTTATCGACCACGCGCCCCGAGGGCTCTCCAAAGCCCGTTCTTCCGACCTAGACGAGGGGCGCGCGATGAAGGGTTTCGACCTCATGGCCGTCCTGCTCAATCCGGAGTTCAGCCGGATGCTGGTCCATGGGGTGAAGATGACCTTCATCATCTTCGTCGGCTCCTGGCTGCTGGCCATGAGCCTTGGAATGATCCTGCTTGCGGTCCGGATGCTGCCGAGCCGGATCGCCAGCGGTTTCGTCGCGATCTACGTCTCCTACCATCGCAATGTGCCGACGCTGGTGCAGCTCATGCTCTGGTATTTCGGCATTTCGAGCCTGCTGCCGGACTCCGTTCAGATGTGGCTCGGCGACCACAATGGCGAAGCAGTGTTCGCGGTCGTTGCTCTTGGGTTGTGCCAGGCTGCGTATTTCAGTGAGGATCAACGCTCCGGTTTGCGTGCCGTGCCGAGGGGGCAGTGGGAAGCCGCCCGTGCTCTGGGGCATAGTTACGTCGGAGCCATGGCCTACATCTTGCTGCCGCAGGCCGTTCGCAACGCGATGCCGGCGCTGGTGAACCATACGGTCTCCTTGTTCAAGAACTCCAGCCTTGCAATGGCGATCGGCGTCGCCGAGCTGACTCACGCGGTCAAGGAGGTCGAGAACCAGAGCTTTCGCCCGTTCGAAACCTACCTGATTGCCACGATCGTTTACCTCGTCTGCTCGCTGTTGCTGATGTGGCTTGGTCACTATCTCGAGCAGCGCAGCCGCATGGCCGGAGCGGTCTGATCATGTCGCTGCCCCTGAGCATGATCGAGATCGTCAGGGACAACTGGCTGTTGCTGCTTGTCGGCCAGTATCCGAACGGCCCGCTAGGTGGCATCGCAGCCACCCTTATCCTCTCCGTCCTCGGCATTGCCTTGGCCTTTCCGCTGAGCGTCGCGATGGCGCTGGCCAGCCTGTCGCCGTGGCGCGCATTGCGCTGGCCGGTCATGGCTCTGGTCTACGTCACGCGCGGCGTGCCGCTGCTGCTGATCATCCTGTGGGTCTATTTCGTGCTGCCGCTCTTGATCGGGCATAGCGTACCGGCGTTCGCGACTATGCTGGTCACGCTGGTCGGCTATGAAGCCGCATTCCTGAGCGAGATCGTGCGTGCCGGCATTCAGGCGCTGCCACAAGGTCAGATGGACGCCGCCCGGGCGCTCGGACACAGCCGTCTGGGCGCGATGCGCTACGTGATTCTGCCGCAGGCTCTGTTCAACATGATACCTAGCATCCTCAGCCAGTTCGTCTCCACCATCAAGGAGACCACGCTCGGCTACATCATCAACGTCCCGGAGCTCACCTTTGCAGCCGGCCAGATCAACAACCGCTTGCTGACCAAGCCGTTCGAAGTCTACTTCATCCTCGCCATCTGCTATTTCATCGTTTGCTGGACCTTGACGCAGGCCATCAACATGGTCGAGCGGCGGATTACCGCGCGCCGAACTACAAGTGTGGCTGCCGCGTCCATACTGCCCGCCACATCCGCAAGCGTATCAGGGGCATGACACATGACGCATGAAACTCCATCCCCAGACGCCGCTCCCATGATCCAGTTCGTCGCTGTCCACAAATTCTTTGGAGCGTTGGCCGCGCTGACGGATGTCAACGCCGAGGTCAAGAAAGGCGAGGTAGTGGTGGTCTGCGGGCCGTCCGGTTCGGGTAAGTCGACGCTCATCCGCACCGTCAACAGGCTTGAGGATATCCAGTCCGGCTCGGTGCTGTTCGAGGGCAAGGACGTGCACGCCAAGCTGCGGGGCTCGGCGCTGAACCACCTCCGGAGCCGTATCGGCTTCGTCTTTCAAAGCTTCAACCTGTTTCCACATTTGAGTGCGCTCGACAACGTCATGCTTTCGCCGATGAAGGTGAACGGCGTCAAGCGCAGCGACGCGCGCGAAACGGCCCTTCGGCTGCTGGATCGCGTCGGGCTCGCGGCCAAAGCACAGAACTATCCGGGCCAGCTCTCCGGCGGACAGCAGCAGCGCGTGGCGATCGCCCGTGCGCTTGCCATGGAGCCGCCGGCGATGCTGTTCGACGAACCGACCAGCGCGCTCGATCCGGAGATGGTGGGCGAGGTGCTTTCCGTCATGCGCGGGCTCGCGCGCGATGGAATGACCATGATGTGCGTGACCCACGAGATGAACTTCGCGCGCGATGTCGCCGATCGCGTCTGGTTCATGGACGCCGGAAGGGTGCTCGAGACGGGAGCTCCGGTGGACTTCTTCCGCTCACCACAACATCCCCGTGCGCAGCGTTTCCTGTCGGACCTGCACACAAGGTGAGCGCGCTGACTTGATGTGACCAATCTGGAGGAGAACACGAATGTCTTTCAAGAATCGTTCAATCGGCCTGGTGGCCGCGATCGCAGCCCTTGCCGGGATTGCGCCGGCGGCGTACGCCGATCAGCTCTCGGACATCATCCAGCGAAAGGAGCTGCGCTGCGGAACCTTCGCTGACGTGCCGCCATTTGCGGCCCCGGATGCCAAAACACGCGAGATGGTCGGCTTTGACGTCGACCTCTGCAAGGCGATCGCCCAACACTGGGGCGTTGCCGCCAAGGTCACGCCCCTCTCGGTCGAGGCGCGGGTGCCTGAAGTCAAGCTTGGTCATGTCGACATCACGGTGGCGAACCTCGCCTATACGCTGGGGCGCGCCGAGCAGATTCAGTTTTCCGACCCCTATTATATTGCCAAGGAGATGCTGGCAGTGAAGGCGAGCGACCCGGGGACCGCCAAAGCCGATTTCAAGGGGAAGCGGCTGGCGTCAACCAAAGGATCGACGTCGGAACTCGCGATCAAGATGAATGAATCCGACCCGCTGACCTTCGTCGACACCGGTTCAGCCTTCATGGCGGTTCAACAGAACAAGGCGGTCGGAATGGTGGCGAATACCATGACCATTACCAAGCTCGTCAGCCAGTCCAAGGAGGCGGGGCAGCCCCTGAAGATGATCGACGAGCCCATGGTGCTGCAGCCGATCGGCATCGGCATGAAAAAGGATGAGCCTGCGCTGCTCGCGAAGGTCAACGAGACCCTGCTCGCGATGGACAAGGCCGGGGAGATCAACCAGATCTGGGACAAGTGGCTCGGTCCCAGCACCGAGTTCAAGATGACCCGTACCGACAAGGTCGCGCCGCTCAGCCAGCTGAAGTTCACGCCGCTCCCGTGAGTGTGGATTTGGCGCCATTCGCACCCTTCAGAGGAGCTGGACTAGGCGCCCGCAGGCAGCTCCTTCGCGGGGCGTGTGTACCATCGAACGTGGTGCGAAGAACTTCAGCGCGGGGAAATGGCATCCTCGCCACCGAGTTGCGCTACTAGCCAATCTGCAAAGGCTCGTACTGCAGATCTCTGCCGGCTGGCGCGCGGGTAGATTAGGCGGTGACCGACGTAGCGGATGTCGTTTGCGCGCCCTGCCAAAGGAGCGACCAATCGTCCGCTCGCCAGTTCGCGTTCGGCCAGAAGCGTTGATTCCAACGCTACTCCCAATCCCTCCGCAGCCGTTGCGATTGCCAGAAAGCTGCGATCGAACCTCATCCCGTGCAGCGCAGGTGCTTCCAATCCATTCGCCGCGAACCATTGGTGCCACTGAACCTGCTTCACGTCGGAACGGATGAGCGTTTGATCGAGGAGATCGGCAGCAGTCCTGATTGATTTTGCGAGCGCCGGGGAGCAGAGCGGCGTGACCGTCTCTTCCGGCAGAGGAACGACCTCGACACCTTCCGCTCGCGGCGGGCCGTAGACGATATCGATATCGAAATCATCGTTGCTGAAGCGCGCGTAGTCCGTGCTCGCAGCCAGCCGGACTTCGAGCTTCGGATGGGCGGCGAGAAACTGTGCAAGCCGAGGAGCCAGCCATTGCGCAGCAAAGCTCGGCGCGGAATGGACGCGCACCAATTGCGGTCCGCGCGCGGCGACTTCCTCGAGGCCGCGGCGAAGCTGATCAAACGCAGCGCCGGTATGACGCATCAAATTCTCGCCCGCCGGTGTGAGCCGCACGGAGCGCGCGCTGCGCTCGAATAGAACGGTCCGAAGCGTGCCCTCGAGCTTGCGGATGGCATGACTGACCGCACTCGGCGTCAGGTGAAGTTCATTCGCCGCATCGCGAAACGAGCCGGTGCGGGCAGCCGCTTCAAAGGCACGAATTGCCGATATGGGGATATTCGACAGCATCCCATAAGTGAACCAGATTCATCGATCCGTGACAACTGCGCGCTTGTCCGCTGGCCGCCGGCGGGTCATTCCTAAGCGCCAAGGAAGAACAATTTGCGGGAGGAACTGATGCTGCTCAGCGGTAAGACGGCCATCATTTCGGGCGCGGCCTCGCCGCGCGGGATCGGGCTTGCCACCGCCCGGCGGTTCGCCGCCGAGGGCGCTCGGGTCGCCATTCTGGATATTGACGCCGGCGCTGCGGCGGATGCTGCGGCATCGCTCGGGACATCGCACATCGGACTAGGGTGCGACGTCGCCAACAAATCGTCCTGCGAGCAGGCAGTCGCCCGAGTGATCGAATCCTTCGGCGCCATCGATGTCCTGATCAACAATGCCGGCATCACCCAGCCGGTGAAGTTCCTGGAGATTTCGGCAGCCGATTGGGATCGCATTCAGGACGTCAATCTCAAGGGCATCCTGTTCCTCTCCCAGGCGGTGATCCCGCATATGCGCGGACGGAAATCCGGATCGATTGCATGCATGTCGTCGGTCTCGGCCCAGCGCGGTGGTGGAATTTTTGGCGGCCCGCACTATTCGGCCGCGAAGGCCGGCGTGCTTGGTCTCGCCAAGGCGATGGCCCGTGAGTTCGGCCCGGACGGCATCCGCGTCAATTGCGTCACGCCCGGCCTGATCGGCACCGATATCACCGCGGGCAAGCTGACCGACGAGATGAGGGCGAAGATCCTGGAAGGCATTCCGCTCAATCGTCTCGGCGCAGCGGAAGACGTCGCCGGGATCTACACCTTCCTGGCCTCGGATCTCTCCGCCTACGTCACTGGCGCCGTGATCGACGTCAACGGCGGCATGCTCATCCACTGAGCCGGCAAGACAAGGTCTAGATCGATGGAAACGCTGACCAACACGCCCAAGCTGGCGGACCGCGCCTACAACATTCGCCGCAATGCGCTGCGCATGGGCGAGGTCCAGGGCCAAGGCTATATCGCACAGGCGCTGGACATCTCGGACGTCCTCGCCGCGGCCTATTTTCACGCGATGCGCTACAGGCCGGAAGATCCCTCCTGGGAAGACCGCGACCGCTTCCTGCTCTCGAACGGGCACTATGCCATCGCGCTCTACGCGGCTTTGATCGAGGCGGGGATCGTCCCCGAGGAAGAGCTCGAGACCTATGGCAGCGACGAGAGCCGCCTGCCGATGTCGGGCATGGCCTCCTACACGCCCGGAATGGAAATGTCGGGCGGCTCGCTCGGGCTTGGGCTCAGCATAGCAGTCGGCATGGGCCTGGGGCTCAAGCGCAAGAAATCCGACGCGCGGGTGTACACGTTGTTCTCGGACGGCGAGCTGGACGAAGGCTCGGTCTGGGAGGCCATCCAGTCGGCGGGCCATTACAAGCTCGACAATCTGATCGGCATTGTCGACGTCAACAATCAGCAGGCGGATGGTCCCTCGACACAGGTCATGGCATTCGAGCCGCTGGTCGACAAGCTTCAGGCTTTCGGCTGGTTCGTACAGCGGATCGACGGCAATGATCTCGATGCGGTCATTGCGGCGTTCGATGCTGCCAAGTCTCACCGCGCGCCCAAGCCGCGGATGATCGTCGCTGACACGCTGATGGGGAAGGGCGTTCCCTTCCTGGAGCAGCGCGAGAAGAACCATTTCATCCGCGTCGAGCAGCACGAATGGCAGCTCGCGCTGGCCGCGCTGGAAGCCGGGAGGCAGGCATGAAGACCGTCAGATCAGCTCCCCAGCCGGGCAAGCCGCGCCTGACCACCTCAGCCATGATCGCCTCGATCGCGTCCGAGGGACAGAAAACGAAACCGGCGCCGTTTGGACATGCGCTCGTCGAGCTCGCGCGCAGCCGTCCCGATGTGGTCGGCATGACGGCCGATCTCGGCAAATACACCGACCTGCACATCTTCGCGAAGGAATTCCCGGACCGCTACTATCAGATGGGCATGGCCGAGCAGCTTTTGTTCGGCGCCGCCTCTGGCCTCGCCGCCGAAGGCTTCATGCCATTCGCGACAACCTACGCGGTGTTCGCGTCTCGGCGGGCTTATGATTTCATTCACCAGACCATTGCGGAGGAAGACCGCAACGTGAAGATCGTCTGCGCATTGCCGGGCCTGACCTCGGGCTACGGCCCGAGCCATCAGGCCGCGGAGGACCTCGCGCTGTTTCGCGCCATGCCGAACATGATGGTCATCGATCCCTGCGATGCCCACGAAATCGAGCAATTGGTGCCCGTGATCGCGGCACATCAGGGGCCAGTCTACACCCGCCTGCTGCGCGGCCAGGTGCCGGTCGTTCTGGACGAGTACGACTACAAATTCGAGCTCGGCAAGGCCAAGCTGATCCGTGACGGGAAGGACGTCCTGGTCATCTCATCCGGCATCATGACCATGCGTGCGCTCGAGGCCGCGCAAACCTTGAAGGACGACAGCATCAATATCGCGGTGCTGCACGTTCCAACCATCAAGCCGCTCGATACTGAGACGATCTTGCGTGAAGCCGGCAAGTCGGGCCGCCTTGTCGTCGTTGCCGAGAACCACACAACGATTGGCGGTCTCGGCGAGGCGGTTGCCGCACTTCTGATGCGTTCAGGCATCCATCCGCCTTTCCGCCAGATCGCATTGCCCGACGAATTTCTTGACGCCGGCGCACTTCCGACGCTGCACGACCGCTACGGGATTTCAACCGCAGAGGTTGCACGGCAGATCAAGCAGTGGCTTTAGGGTACCGGCGCTAAGCGCCAATCGAGCCAAGCCCAGGTGAGGAGCTACGTCCGCCGCAGGTTGCGGCGGCGAGTAATTGCTCCTGCCCAAATGCCGGTGGTCGAAAGCCGGCAAGGGAAGAACCCGGAAAGCTGCACGCCAGCGTGCGCTGATGCAGCGGGCCGCAACGTCAATGAAGGACCAGGAGGAAAACATGACAGTATCGAAGCCCGGAAGCATCAGCCGCCGTTCGCTGTTGATGGCCGCCACGGCCGTACCTCTCTGCGGGATTCTGACCCGTCCGGTGTCTGCCGCCGAGTTCGTGTACAAGTTCGCGACCGGACAGGATCCGACGCATCCGGTGAATGTCCGAGCCCAGGAGGCCATCGACCGTATTCGCGAAGCGACCAGCGGCCGGCTGGAAATCAGGCTGTTTCCGGCCAACCAGCTCGGCTCCGACACCGAACTTTTGACCCAGGTTCGCAGCGGCGGCGTCGAGTTCTTCAACCAATCGTCCTCGATTCTTGCCACCCTCGTCCCAAGTGCGGGCATTGTGAACACCGGCTTCGCATTCGCCGACTACGATAGCGTATGGAAGGCGATGGACGGCGACCTCGGCTCCTACATCCGGGCGCAGATCGCCAAGACGCCGATCATGGCGGTGTCGAAGGCCTGGGACAACGGCTTTCGTCAGGTGACCTCGTCGGGCCGCGAGGTCCGGACGCCGGATGACCTGAAGAATTTCCAGATCCGCGTTCCGCCCGCGCCGCTGATCACCTCGCTCTTCAAGGCGCTCGGCGCCGGGCCGACGCCGATCAACTTCAACGAGGTCTATTCCGCGTTGCAGACCAAGGTCGTCGACGGCCAGGAGAATCCGCTGCCGATCATTGCGACGGCGCGTCTCTACGAAGTGCAGAGCACGTGCAGCCTGACTGGGCACGTCTGGGACGGTTACTGGATCCTGGGCAACAAGCGCGCCTTCGAGCGTCTGCCGAAGGACGTGCAGGAGATCGTGACGCGCGAGCTCGATCGCTCCGCCGTTGACCAACGGGCCGACATCGCGAAGCTCAGCCAGTCATTGCGAGCCGATCTCTCGGCCAAAGGTCTCAAGTTCATCGAGGTCGATCGGACTGCCTTCCGCCAAGCCCTGTCCAAAACCAGCTTCTACGCCGACTGGAAGGGCAAGTTTGGCGAGGAGGCGTGGTCTCAGCTCGAAAAAGCAGCGGGCCAGCTGTCATGACCAGCATAAGCCATACACCGCATGTGGATACCGGGATCGCGGTTGGCACATCTCAAGCGAACTCGCGCAGATGGGTGGTGCGGGCCAACACATTACTGGGCCACGTCGTCGCAGTCCCGGCGGCATTGCTCGTGCTGGCGGAGATCACCGTGCTGTCCGCAGGCATCGTGAGCCGATACGTGTTCCGCTCGCCGATCGTCTGGTCCGACGAGCTCGCCGGCATTCTCTTCCTCTGGCTCGCCATGTTCGGGTCCGTGATCGCGTTCCAGCGCGGCGAGCACATGCGAATGACCGCCATCGTCGGCGTTCTCAGCGCGGAAGTTCGTGCGTTCCTGGATGTCGTCGCGGCCGCGGCATCTCTGGCATTCCTCGCGCTCGTCGTTTGGCCGGCCTATGAATTCGCCGCCGACGAGGCATTCGTCACGACCCCGGCGCTCGAGATCGTAAACACCTGGCGTGCGGCGGCGCTGCCGATCGGCATCGGATTGATGCTGATCGCAGCCGTCCTCCGGCTCATCCGCATCGCGAGCCTGCGCAGCTTGCTGGCTTCGCTCGCGATCGTCGCAGGCATCATCGGGACGTTCGTTCTGCTGGCGCCGGTCTTGAAGCCGCTCGGCAATCTGAACGTGCTGATCTTCTTCGTTTTCGTGGTCGGCGCGATGGTCTTTGCGGCCGTGCCGATCGCGTTTGCATTTGGCCTCGCCACGGTCGGCTATCTTGCCCTGACAACCAGCACGCCTGACGTAGTGATGATCGGACGAATGGATGAGGGCATGAGCCACCTGATCCTGCTCGCCGTGCCTCTCTTCGTCTTTCTCGGCCTTCTGATCGAGATGACGGGCATGGCGCGCGCGATGGTCAGCTTCCTTGCGAGCCTTCTGGGCCACGTGCGCGGCGGACTGCACTACGTGCTGGTCGGGGCGATGTATCTGGTCTCCGGCATCTCCGGGTCCAAGGCGGCGGACATGGCTGCCGTAGCGCCGGTGCTGTTTCCCGAGATGCGGCAGCGGGGGGCAAAGCCCGGCGATCTCGTTGCGCTCCTGGCCGCGACGGGGGCGCAGACCGAAACCATCCCGCCGTCACTCGTTCTGATCACGATCGGCTCGGTGACCGGTGTCTCGATCTCCGCGCTGTTTACCGGCGGGTTGCTTCCGGGCGTCGTGCTCGCGGTCATGCTCGCAGCCGTGGTGTGGTGGCGATACCGTCGCGAGGACCTGTCTCATGTCAGACGGGCGACGGGGCGGGAGATCGGCCGCGCCTTCGTGATCGCGATACCGGCCATCGCGCTGCCATTCGTGATCCGCACCGCCGTCGTCGAAGGCGTTGCGACGGCAACGGAGGTCTCGACCATCGGCATCCTCTACTCGGCCTGTGCGGGTCTCTTCATCTACCGGCAGTTCGACTGGCGCCGTATCTATCCGATGCTGGTCGAGACGGCCTCGCTGTCGGGGGCGATTCTGCTCATCATCGGCGCGGCGACGGGCATGGCCTGGGCACTGACTCAGTCGGGATTTTCTGCCTCTCTTGCAAAGTTCATGACCAGCCTTCCTGGCGGAGTCCCTGTCTTCCTAGCGGTGACCATCGCGACCTTCGTGATCCTGGGCAGCGTGCTGGAAGGTATCCCGGCCATCGTCTTGTTCGGCCCGCTCCTGTTCCCGATCGCGCGGCAGGTGGGGGTGCACGACGTCCACTACGCGATGGTGGTCGTTCTCGCCATGGGCATCGGGCTGTTCGCGCCGCCGTTCGGCGTCGGCTACTACGCGGCCTGCGCCATTAGCCGCATCAACCCGGACGAGGGCATGAAGCCTATCGTGGGCTATATGATCGCCCTCTTGATCGGCACATTGATCGTCGCAGCCGTACCCTGGCTATCGATCGGCTTCCTTTGATGCCTCGGCGGAGCGCCTCGCAGGGACATAACCGCGAGGCACCCCGTCAGGCGAATTTCGGCAGATGCAGCGGCAGGCCTTCGCAGGGCATATCGATCTCCTCGACCTGCCCCTTGCCGACTTCAGTGACACGTAGCGTCTTGCCTTCGAGCGTAAAGGCACAATTCGTTGGCTGGGGTCCATCCAGGATCAGACGATCGGCGACCTCACCCCGGCGGTCCAGAACCGTGACGTTCTTCTGGTTGTAGACCGTGCAATAGAGGCGGCCATCCGTGCCGAAGGCCATCCCGTCCGGACCTTTGAAATCGGGATTGGCATCCGGTTGCAGGACGTTGCCGAAGACCACACGTTTCGGCGCGGTCTCACCGATGACGTCATATCGGTAGATCTCGCCGGTAAAGGATGCGTTGGCATAAAGGTGATTGTCGGGGCCGAAAGCAATGCCGTTGGTGAAGCGGATCTTGCAATCGAGCACGCGTAGCACCTTCATGGCCGCCGGATCGATCTCATACACACGGCCGTCCCAATCAAGCTCCATATAGCCGTCGACGAAGGCCTGACCGTTGATGAAGTCCTCCGCGGCCATGCCGGAGTCAGTCATGTAGAGCAGTCCGTTCGGGCCGAAGCAAAGATCGTTCGGAAACAGAAAGCGGTCCGCACCTTCGCCCTGCATGCGCCGGATCTCGTTTCCACTTTCGTCGATGCAAATCAGCGCCCGCAGGCCGGCTTCCGCGATCCAGATCCGGCCGTGGCCATCGGTCGACAGTCCGTTCGGACGACCGCCCGTCGTCCGGATCACCCTACGATTGCCGCGATGGTCGAGCCGCGTGACGCAAAGAGTCGATGCGGACATTTCCGTGACATACATCGACCCGTCCGGCAGGCACACCGGGCCCTCGGGCGCTCCGATTCCGGTGGCAAACAGTCTCGACGCCATTTTTTCCTCCCGTTCTCCAGATTGCCGGCGCTCGTTACGAGATGACCAGGCCGCTGGCCGGATCGATCAGCACCACGCGATTGAGGTCGATGGCGAGGTCGATCCGCTCGCCATGGCTGCTGACGTCATGCGCCTGCAGCTCCGCGACCGCATCGACGCCGCCGATCTTGATGGTGGTGAATGTACGGGTCCCCGTCGGCTGAATGAGATCGGCAACGGCCGAATAGGAGACCTCCCCGTCGCGCAGGGATCCACCGCCTGCCCGGCTGAAGTGCTGGGGGCGAATGCCGACGAGAACTTCTTGGCCATCCGCACCTGTCAGCAATTTGGCTCTCGCGCTCGGAAGCGTCAGCGCATCGCCGGACTGAAACACAACTGCCGCGCTGCCGCCGCTTGTCTTGAGGGTCGCTGGGACGAGGTTGATCGACGGAGACCCGAGGAAGCCGGCCACAAAGCCCGTACGCGGCTGCTCGAAAAGTTCAAGCGGGGCCCCTTGCTGTTCAATCAATCCATCGCGGAGCAGCACGATGCGGTCGGCGAGCGTCATAGCTTCGACTTGATCGTGGGTGACGTAGATCATCGTCGTCGTGATCTCGTGATGCAGACGCTTGATTTCGGTCCGCATCTCGTCGCGCAATTGAGCGTCGAGATTCGAGAGCGGTTCGTCGAAGAGGAACAGGTCCGCCTTGCGGACGATGGCGCGTCCGATGGCGACCCGCTGACGCTGTCCGCCGGAGAGCTGACGCGGATAGCGCTGAAGGAGATTTCCGATGCCGAGCATGTCGGCGGCTTCGCTGACCCGCTTCCTGATCTCGATCTCTGGAGTCTTGCGGGCGCGCAGACCGAAGCCGATGTTCTCGTTGACGGTCAAATAGGGGTAGAGCGCGTAATTCTGAAATACCATCGCGATGTTGCGCTCGCGCGGGCGCAGATCGTTGACCACCGCGCCACCGATCGTAATGGTTCCGCCGTCCGGGTCTTCAAGACCGGCTATTGTTCGTAAGAGCGTGCTCTTGCCGCAGCCCGATGGCCCTACAAGAACTGCGAATTCGCCATCGGCGATGGTGAGATCCACACCCCGAACCGCGTGCACATTGCCATAGTATTTGTGGACCCCGGACAGCTTGACGTCGGCCACTCCGCTCTCCCTAACCCTTGACTGCGCCCAAGGAGATGCCGCGCACGAGATAGCGCTGCATCACCGAGACCGCGACGAAGATCGGCAACGTTCCCAGGACGGACATCGCCGCGATCTTTGCCCAGAAATTTGATTGTCCGCCGAAGTAGTGCGTCAGCATGACGGGAAACGTGATGACTTCAGTGCGCGTGAGCACCAGCGCGAAGAGGAAGTCATTCCAGGCGAAGACGAAGGTGAATACCGACGTCGCCATGAGCCCCGGACGGACCATCGGAAAGACGACTTTCCAGATCACTTCCCATCGGTTCAGGCCATCGACGAGAGCGCTTTCTTCGAGCTCCAGCGGAACGTCGACGATATAGCCGCGCATCATCCAGATGACGTATGGGAGATTGAACGCCGTGTAGAGCAGGATCAGCCCGAAATAGCCGTCGACGAGACCAAAATAGACGTAGATCAGGAAGATCGGGAAGACGACCGCGATCGGCGGGATCATGCGCTGGGAAATGATCCACATCGCGAGGTTTTCGCCGCCGGTGCCGAACCGGGCGAGGCTGTAGGCGCAGAGCGTCCCGAGCACGATCGCAATGCCGGAACTGACGCCGGCGACGACCAGACTGTTCAGGATGGCAAGGACGTCACCATCCTTGAACAGCACGTAATAGTTCGAGAACTGGATCTGTCCGGGGATCCATAAGGGCGGCACATGATAGATTTCGTCCGGCGTCTTGAACGAAATCATGAACAGCCAGTAGACCGGAAACAGAAACAGCAGGGTTACGACGCCCGCGCCGAGATAGCGAAGCGCCAGGATGCGGGCTTTTCTCGCCGGAAGTCTGCCGACCCTCATCGCGCAAGCTCCATGCGCTTGAGGACCAGGGTGGTGATGAGCGTCAGCAGCGCAATTACCAGGAACGAGATCGCGGCCGTATAGCTCGTCTCGAATTGCGAGAAGCCCTGCACATAGGTGTAGAGCGAGATGGTCTCGGTCATCGAACCCGGACCGCCTTCGGTAAGAGCCCAGATGATGTCGAAGATGCGGACGAGGTCCAGGCCCCTAATTAGGCAGGCGACGGCGACCACGGGGGCGATGGCCGGCAGAACGATCGCGCGGAGCACGCGCAGGTATGATGCGCCATCGATCTCCGCAGCCTCGAGCTGCGACTGGTCGACATTCGAGAGCGCAGCGAGCAGCAGCAGGAACATGAAGGGCGACCACTGCCAGACCTCGCAGATGATGATCGCGAGATAGACGTAGGCAGGATTGACCGTCCAAAGGATTCGCACCGGCTCGCCTGCGATGAAGCTCAGGATCTCACCGACCGGACCGAAGCGAACGTCGAACATCAGCCGCCAGGTCGCTCCCGCGACGATCGGAGAGATCACAGTCGGAAGCACCAGCAGCGCGATGAAGAGCTGGCGTCCGGGCATGCGATCGATGAAAAGCTGCGCCATCAGGAAGCCGATCAGCAGCTCGAGGGGGAGGGCGATCGCGGTGATGATGGCAGTGTGGCCGAGCGAGGCCCAGAGGCGAGCATCCCTGAACAGCTCGGCATAGTTCAAGAAGCCAACGAAGGACGTGTCGTTCTCAGTCATCGTGATGCGCTGAAAGCTCACGATCAGCGAATAGATCAGGGGGAACAAGCCGACCAGGAGAAGGATCAGAATGGCCGGTGCGACGATGAGATAGGGCAGGCGATCCTCGAGCATGCGCCCGAGTCGGCTCGGGCGGCGCTGCTCGGCACCATTGAGACTTGCGGAAAGCGTCATCATCAGTCCAGGGAACGACACAGCACGGGAGGGTTACGCCTCCCGTGCTGTGTCCAGGGCAGCTATTTCGGATAAGCGCCGGGCTTTGCCGCCCAGACCTTGTAGACGGACTTTTGATTGTCGATGCCGACCTTCTCGGTGATGGCGTCGAATTGTTGCGCCATGCGGTCGAGAATGGCCTTGGGATCTTCGCCGGCCCAGAGGCTCGAGATCGCCTTGGTCATCGCTTCATCGTACTTGTCCTGCTGTAGCAGCGACAGATCGAGCAGGCCCTTCTCGCCCGACGTCTTGATTGTGTCGAGATAGGCGGGAGCATCGGGCCACAGCGCACGGTATTTCTCGCTCGCATAGTGCGAGAGGCGGAAGGGATCGCGTAGCGTATAAGGGAGCTGGACGCGCTCGAGACTGGTCTTCTTGCTGTTCAGCCATTGAATGAAGAGGTAGGCCGCCTCCTTGTTCTTGCTGGTGGCCGACACCGACAAGTCGAAGCCGACGCCAAGCTCCGGACGGCCGAGAGGCGTGAGCGCGTAGCCGACCTTGCCGGCGACTTGCGATTTCGGCACCCACTTCAGCGCTTCTTCGCCCGAGCCGTAGCCTGCAGCCCACCGTCCGTACGGCGGCCAGGAGATCGTCATCGCCGTCGTGCCTTGGAGGAACGCGGCAAGATTGTCGACGAAATTCCACTGCTCCACGCCCGGCGGCATGAATTTGTTTTCCGCCAGCATATCCTTGAACACCTTGAGGCCGACATCGCCATTCACCGTGGCCTTCATGGTGTCCGCATTGAAGAACTTGCCGCCCTCCATGCGGAAGCGCTCCTGGAACATGTATTGGGGGTAGGGCGCTGTGCGGAAGAAGCCGGCGCCGTACACCTTGGGTGCCATCTTGTCGGTGATGAACTGGCCGATCTGGTCGAACTGCTTCCAGTCCTTTGGCGGTGCAAGTTCGTAGCCGAACTTGGCCTTGAACTCCTCCTTCACCTTCGGATCCTCGAAGATGTCTTTCCGGTAGTAAAGCAGCATCACGTCGCCGTCGTCCGGAAAGCCGAAAATCTTCCCGTCATACTGCATCTGGTTGGCGCGGTAGGCGGTCGCGATGTCCTGCAACTCGTCGCGATAGCCGAACTTGTCGACATATTTGTCGAGAGGCTCGAGTGCGCCGGCGCGCGCAAGATCAGGCATCCAGGACGGAATGACGTTCAGCGCGTCGTAGGCTCCGGCGCCCGATTTGAAATCCTGCATGATCTTGGTGAACATCTGGTCGGTGGGCACTTCGACCACTTTCACCTTGATGCCGGTGAGCTTCTCCCACTTGGGACCCGAGTAATTCAGTGGGTCGAGCGATTGGAGGCCGGCCTCCCAGACAATGCTGATCGTCGTGCCCGCGTACTTCTTTGCAGCTTCGACTGCGACGTCGGCGGCATCCTTATCGGCAGCTGGCGCCGAGGCACCAGTAAGCGCGAGGACAGCGACTGCGCCGAGAAACGTCCTGAACTTCATCACTTCTTCCTCCTCTTGGGCGTCCGGAGCCCGGGAAAGTCGGCTTCGGAGCACTTCTCACGTGTCTGTCCGGTTATTCAGCCACAGGCGTGAACCGACCTGTCGACGCCGGCCGGGCCGAAAGAAGCAAATTCATCTATGCCGGGGATTTGCCACGAAGGCGCATCGCCGGTCGGGGCTTTTCGCCCCAACCTGCATGCACGCCAGATGGCGTTGTAAGCACGCATCCTCCCCAAAACGCTCGAGGGCGTTTCGCCTCGGCTTCGGAAATATCCACGCAGAGAAGCTCCGCGCCGGCTCCCGCAAGCGCACGCGCGACCGCCGGACCTATGCCTCCGCCGCCGGCGCCGAGGAGAATAAAGCCGCGATTCTGCAACCTTGCCTTTTCGAGGTAATCCGGATTGTTTTCCATTCTTGTTTTTCCTTGGCTCATAGACGATGTGCGTCGTATGTCCGAACCGCGATGCGCTCTCGGACTCAGTGCTTCCGTTCGGGCGTGCCGCGAAGCGTCCCAACTATGCCGGCTGGGAAGAAGTAAACGGACAGGACAAACAGAAGTCCCAACCAAAGCAGCCAGCGATCCGGCGACAGCAGCGCGGCGAACGCCGGAAGCGATGCGGCTGCCTTGTTTCCCAGCGCGAGCAGATCCTGGAGGTAGTTCTGCGCAACGATGAAGATGGCGGCTCCGATCGCTGCGCCATAGATCGTGCCCATCCCGCCGATCACGACGATGAGAAGGATGTCGACCATGATTTCCATGCTTAACTCGGAATACTGGCTGCTTTGCCTTACGGATCACGATAACGACAATTCCAACTCTGCGTCGACCGTCGGCAACGAAAGATCGACTGGAGACCGCGGAATTGGTGGTTGCGATAACAACGATGACAGCTACGTGCACCGTCCCGAAGAATATTATTTTGGCATTGAAGACGGCGGTCACGGCGGTTATGAGATCGTGCACGGCATATTGCCGTTGGAATGAAATATCGTTGGACTGCCGTTGGCTTGATCGTTGATGTGTCGACTGCGACGTCTAGGTGGTTGCAAGGATCGGAGGGGGACGCGTCGGAGGTAGTCTCAAGCCCGGGTGAGAACCGTCTTTTCATGCGCTTGAAGAAGCAGCTTTCTGGAACGAGCGTTGGGTGCGGAGCTGACCCACCACCTTGGCTATTCAGAAGGGCGACCCGGGGGCAACAGCGTACGCCTCCGACGAGGACCGTCTTGCGTGACGGGTGGTAATTCGCGAAGCGTGTGACCTTAAGTCTAGCTTTAAGGTCATCAGGCGATGCGGGTCGAGGTTTTGGGCGGGCTCGAGCGGCGGCGGCGTTGGTCGCAGGACGACAAGGCACGGATTGTCGAGGAGACGCTGGCACCCGGCGCGAAGGTAACTGAGGTTGCGCGGCGCAACGGAGTAGCGGCCAGCCTGGTGTTTACCTGGCGTCGACAAGCACGGACATCGGAACAAGTTGCACCATCTTTTACGCCGGTGCAGATCGCCGGCGTAGCGGCCTCGGCTGAAGAAACTCCGAAGCTTTTGCCTACGGTTGATGGCCGAGTTCGTTC
Organism: Bradyrhizobium sp. CCBAU 45384; assembly: GCF_028128665.1. Taxonomy (NCBI): domain Bacteria; kingdom Pseudomonadati; phylum Pseudomonadota; class Alphaproteobacteria; order Hyphomicrobiales; family Nitrobacteraceae; genus Bradyrhizobium; species Bradyrhizobium sp. CCBAU 45384. The sequence goes on along the minus strand of NZ_LBIZ01000086.1, from coordinate 30,291 downwards.
GGCGGCAGCCGCGCGTACTGGATTGATAGAGATCGATCTCGGCAACCGACGGTGCATCCGGGTGGATGCGCACGTCGATCCAGAGGCGTTGGCGCGGGTCCTCGATGTGCTTGGACGCCGATGATTTCTGTACCAGGGAATGTGCGAGTGTGGCTGGCTACAGGCTACACGGATATGCGCAGAGGCTTTCCATCGCTGGCCCTCCAAGTGCAGGAGGTGCTGCACAAAGAACCGCTTAGCGGTCATTTGTTTGTCTTCCGTGGTCGCCGCAGCGATCTTGTGAAGGTGATCTGGCACGATGGTCAGGGAGCCTGCTTGTTCACAAAAAAACTCGAGAGAGGAAAGTTTATCTGGCCATCGGTTGCCGGTGAAGCGGTAACGATCTCGCTGGCGCAGTTGAGCTACCTGCTGTCCGGGATCGATTGGCGCAATCCGCAAGAAACCCAGCGTCCGACGCGGGTCGGATAATCGTTTTGGGTTTGAATCTGATGCTCGATCTGATTCAATGGCTTCATGACATCGAAGCCGGACGATCTTCCGTCGGATCTCGCAAGCGCCTACCTTGCGCTGCTGGCCGAGCGCGAGGCGTTGCAGGCTGAACGCGATGTGGCAGTCGCGGATGCCGCCAACGCGCGGGCGGAGCTGTCGGACAGCGAGGTGCTGATCGCTCATCTTGAGCTACGGATCGAGAAGCTCAAACGCGAACTGCACGGGCAGCGCTCCGAGCGCACGGCGCGGCTACTCGAGCAGTTGGAATTGGAGCTCGAAGAACTCGCCACCACGGCGACCGAGAATGAGCTGGCTGCGCAGGCTGCCGCGGCAAAAACCCAGAGCGTGAGCGCCTTCACGCGCAAGCGGCCGGTGCGCAAGCCGTGGCCGGACGACATCGAACGTGAGCGCGTCGTCATCGAGGCTCAAACGACCTGCGCCTGCTGCGGTGGATCGCGGCTGGCGAAGGTCGGCGAGGATGTGACCAAGACGCTGGAGGAGATTCCGCGTCGCTTTAAGGTCATCGAGACGGTACGCGAGAAGTTCACCTGCCGCGATTGCGAGAAGATCAGCCAGCCGCCGGCACCGTTCCATGCGACGCCGCGCGGCTTCATCGGCCCACAATTGCTGGCGACGATTCTGTTCGACAAGTTCGGCATGCATATCCCGCTCAACCGCCAGAGCGTGCGCTTCAAGGCCGAGAGGATCGATCTGCCGCTGTCGACGCTGGCCGACCAAGTCGGCCACGGAACGTTCGCCGTCATGCCGCTGTTCCAGTTGATCGAGCGTCATGTGCTCGCGGCCGAGCGCCTTCATGGCGATGACACCACCATCCGCATCCTGGCCAAGAGCAAGTGCACGACCGGGCGGATCTGGACCTATGTGCGCGATGACCGGCCGTTCGCCGGGCCTGCGCCGCCGGCGGCGGTCTATTATGCCTCGGGCAATCGACGGGGCGAAAATCCTCAGAGGCATCTGGCCGCCTTCGCCGGCATTCTGCAGGCGGATTGCTATGGCGGCTTCGAGCCGTTGTTCGACCCAAAAAGGAAAGCAATGCCGATCACGCCGGCATTTTGCCTGGCCCATGCGCGGCGGGGATTCTTCGAGCTGGCTGACATCGAGAAAGCCGCCCGGGAAGGCAAGGGCAAACCGGTCTCCCCGATCGCGCTGGAGGCGGTCAGGCGTCTGGATGCGTTGTTCGAGATCGAGCGCGCCATCAACGGCCGTAGTGCCGACGAGCGGCGTGCCGCGCGCCAGGAGCGGAGCAAGCCGCTGCTCGACGACATGCACGACTGGCTGCTCCACGAGCGAGAAAGCCTCTCGCGCTCCGCCGAGGTCCTGAAGCCCATGAACTACATGCTTAAGCGCTGGGACGACTTCGTCCGCTTCCTCGACGATGGCAGGATCTGCTTGACCAACAATTGCGCTGAGCGTGCATTGAGAGGCATTGCCTTGGGAAGGCGCAACTGGACCTTCGCTGGCAGCCAGCGTGGCGCCGATCGTGCAGCTATCATGCTGACGATGATCACGACCTGTCGCCTCAACGACGTCGATCCCAAGGCTTGGCTCGCCGACGTCCTCGCCCGGATCGCTGATCTTCCCACCTCGCGTCTGCGCGAACTGCTGCCCTGGGAATGGAAGCTCCTGCACCAAGCCGGCAAGTCCGCCGGTCAGCAAGCCGCCTGACCTTCACGCAACGCCATCGTAGAACTCGCCGTGCTCGCGCGCATGCGTCAATCAGGCGGCCTTCGTCGTATGCGTACGCAACAGCCGCAAAGGCACCAGCAGCAAGGCATTGCTGACGGACGATGGTGCGCTTGAAATCGCGGTGCCGGCGCAACCGCGGCGGCACGTTCGAACCGGCGATTGTCGCTCGAGGGTCAACCCCGCTTCGTCGGCTTCGAGGGGAAGATCGTCAGTTCCCATGAGCGCGGGCATGACCGTACGGGAGATCCAGAACCATCTTGTCCGATCTGATCGGCAAGGTCACTGATGATCGGCAAGGTCATCAACGCCGGTCTCGACGAGGGCCCGCAAATGATTGAGCCGGCCGCTGGAATCGATCTATCCAGTGATCTTTTTCGACGCGCTCATAGTCAAAAGGGGATGGTCGAGAAAGAGGCGGTCTAAGTTGTACCGGGCATCACTGTCCGGGCCGAAAGACGTCGCAGCCCAAGGCGCCAAATTCCGGCTCAGTCATGAACGGTCTGCGGAACGAGGCGGCGAATTCCTGATCCCGTCGTCGACGGCCTCGAGATCCCGCGGCGATCAACAACGTCTTTCCTGCGGCGAGATGGTTCAGACCTGCATCGTGAAGTTGATCCTTTGTGTCCAGGAGGCCAGCGCCGAACCCGATTCAGGTTCGGTGGCTTACGTGTTTTTCGCAGTCGACTATCGACCTTGGCAACGTCGCGGCTCAGGCGCCTTCCTTCATGGGCTCTTTCGTGAGCATCGTCCATATTTGCGAATGAACTAACAAAAGTAACACAAGCAACATCATTGACAACGCCGGCAATAGCATTGCTATGCTTAGCCCCCAGACAGCGCAGACAGTTCCAGCAATAAGGGAGCCGATAGGGCCGCCGCCGCCCATGCCCAGCTGAAACAACGACATGAGGCGCGCCCGGTGGCTGGGCGGTGCCATGAGTTGCACAATGGTACGGGCTTGCGTCAGGGTAATGCCGGCCCCGATTCCCCAAAGGAAGTTCAGAGCGACGAAGACGGGAAACGGGGGAAGTGTTGATAGACCCGTCAACACCAGAGTGCCAACTCCCACCGCGATCACAATCACTCTGCCGCGAAGGTCGAGACGCCGCGCTACGCTGGCCATACCCATGCTTGCAATGATCGTACCAGCCCAGAAGGCGAAGCTGGTATATGCCAGTTCCGCCGAGCTCCCAGCATAGGCATCTCGCACAGCAAGCGGAATCACAGCCATGAATGGACCGACATAGAATAGGCCGATACCAAAGTTCAGCAGCAGCACCGGCCAGATTTGTTCTGATCGTGCAGCTTCCGACACGCCTTCGGTAACACCACGCCAAAAACTCCCTTTCTTTGGGTTTGAATCGCGCGGTGGGTCAGAGATCCAGGAGAGAGCGACGCAACCCAGCAGTAGAACAATGCTATTCGCTAGCAAGAGCGGCGGTGCGCCGAAGCGATCAGCTTGGGAACCGCACGCAATACCAAGCAGCTGGCCGACGAATTGCATAGCCGTGACGTATGCGACTGCGGACGGTAATTTAGCGCGGGGCACGATGGAAGGTAGGAGAGCGTCTCGGGTCGGAAGGGCGAAGGCGCTAATTGCACCCATCGTGACGCCGTACCCAATTAGCAACGGATAGCTGAGCTCTGTCTTCCAAGACATCCAAGCAAGCGCGAGCGGCGGCAACGCATATATGATGTGGTAGAGCGCTAGCAGACGACGTGGGTTTCCACGATCAGCGACCAAACCGCCCAGTGGCAGGAACAGCAGGCCCGGTGCCATGAGCGCGGCCTGCGCAATACCGACGGAAAAAGCGTCCATCCGCAGAACAACGGCCACCAGCCAAGGGAATAGCACCATCTGTACGCCAAGCGGTGCAAACCAGCTCGCTAACCCCAAAAGGTAGGCAGATAAAGTGGATCGGCTTGAACTCACCTAGCAATCCCGTTCACGCTATACCAATCACCATCAACTTTCGGAATGTAGGCCTCAAGCAAGCCGACGTTGATCAAAGGGATATGACGCATTTAGTGTCCCAAGTGACAAGTCTCATCACGATCAACCACAAATTGCTGATTGTCAATTTCAAATCGTCCGGCGGTCACGACACAGAAATCCAGGAGTGGATGGCCAAGACGCTGCGCCACCGCACAGTTCGTGCGGCGAAGACCGGGACAACCGCTTCGGGATCCGCTGTAGCTAAAGGCAATAGTCGTGCGCTCGAGCGGTCGGCGGTCTGCCGGTTACCCCTGCCGTCACCCGTAAGGCGGTAATAGCCGAAGCAGAAAGCGGCACTAGGCCACGCGGGGAGGTAAGCACGTGACATTAGTGAAGCCGTCCGCGCGCGCGTAGAATCTTAACGCAGTGGCGCAGTGACAGTCTCGCTGACGGGTGGAAAGCTACGGTGAGCTATTGCTGGGACCATCGTTGTGCACGCCGTAGCTATTCTTCCGAGGTGCAAGAAAAGTCCACTAAATCAACAAGGTTGACAAGACACCATTTCGCGGAAAGGAGCCTCCTATGAGAGCCAAGATCTTCAGTTTGTCGAGAATTTTAGCGCTTAGCGAATATTCTGGATAACGTTGCAACGCACGGTTCGCGGTCCTCAGCCGAAAAACTGAGGGTCCACACCAACTTTCGCATTTTGGTCGCGCAATGGCCGCGACGGCGCGGGGGCCATCGAACGGCCGGACAAGTGGGCTCCTGCTCTTTGACGGTATTTGAACATACGCTCAAGCAGGGCGGTAACGGCAGTCTTGACCACCCGGCAGCGCTGATGAGTCGATTGACTCCGATAGCTGGTGAAATCGCCCAGAACGCGAACGGCCCAAAGTTTTCTGTGAATTCAAGACCAAAAAAATCCGGCGGGTATACCGCCGGCGTTTGTCCGTCAGGCTTGAAAATTTGTGCTTGCAAATCAACGACGAAGCGCCGTTCGAAACGATAGAGTGGGAGTAGGGCAATCGGGTGCTAATGCGAGGTTTAGCGTAGCTTCGGTGTGGTGGTCTCGCACACGTGCGTTGGCCTCGACTTAACTCGAACAATGCTCGGCGCTCCAGCGAGTGTTGGTTGGCGAAGTATCGCGTCGAACCATAGCGTGCAGAAAGGCCTGAGCTGCTAGCCGATGCGCTATTTTGAGGCCGGCCGAGGTTGCGCCTAAGGACTGAGGATTGGAGCGCTTGCGGAGGAACAATCCAGTTGTGCCAATCCAAGTCAATTTCTATGAGTTCCGGCGCGTGCCGTTCGACGGCCGACAATTAGGGCGCGCGGACTAACACTACTTTGCTAACATCCGGTCCAAAAGTAATCGCAGCGAGCGGAGTCCTTATCTAAATCGCCGCAATCAGGTTGAGCGGTTCTTCAACCGAATCATGCAATGCCATCGGGGGCAACGCGCTACGACAAACTTGCGGCCAACTACGTAGCCATCGTCCAACTCGGATCAATCAGGCTATTGCTCCGTGCTAATGAGGCCGGGACCTACTAGTTCTCTGGCACACCCGCAAGGCGCAGACCATGATAGAACTTTTCGTAGATCCATAGCTCTCGACCAGCCTTGGCTGCATCCCATGCGCTAATCGGAAAGCTCGGCGAGAGTTGTTGGAGTCGCTGAGCAGCGTTCCTCGCAGCTTCAAAATCGCCAAGATACGCCGTGGCAATGGCTATGGCAGCCCAGCCAAAGACCCATTGTGGCATCTCATGAGCCGTTCGACGCGCGTACTCAAGAGCTTCTTCGTACTTCCCCTTCGCGATGTAGGCGTAAGCGAGGCCGCTATGCGCAAATCCGAGCTGTGGGTCCAGCGGACTCGACGTTATGGAACGCAAAGATTGGTCTATGGCACTGTCGATGGCTCCCACCCCACTCCGAACGTGACCACTGGAGTTTGGCTTCACCGACGCGCGGCTGATCTCGGCCTGTGTGATGGAGAGCTCGATCGCACCCACGACCCTCAAAGTCACCTCGTCCTGCAACGCGAACACGTCGTCTAGCGCGCCATCTATCTTGTCGGCCCACAAATGCGCGCCAGTGGCCGTTTCGACAAGCCGGCCAGTGACGCGTACGCGCCCACCCGCCCTGCGCACGCTGCCTTCCAAGACATAGCGCACGCCGATTTCTCGCCCGATCTGCTTGATGTCAACTGCCTTGCTCTTATAGGTGAAGCTCGAATTTCGGGCGATAGCGAATAACCACTCGAAGTGCGACAGCGCCGTGATGATGTCTTCCGCTATGCCAGCAGAAAAATAATCCTGCTCGGGATCAGCGCACATGTTTCTAAACGGCAGCACCGCGATCGACGGCCCGCCGAGCAGCGGAAGAGGCTTGGTGGCTTCCGCGATTGGCGCGCTCGCGGCCGATATCAACCCGGCAGGACGCGTCCCATAAAGCCGCACCGGTCGGTCAATGTTCCTCAATGACCTCTCGCCGAGATCGTAGAAGGCGAGTCTGGTTTTTCCGCGGACTTGCTCGAAGGCGCTGCCAGACAGGCACACGCCGCCCGGCTCGCATTCGTTCTCGACGCGGGCTGCGACATTGACGCCATCGCCGAAAATATCGCTGCCCTGGACGATGATATCGCCGACGTTGATACCGATCCGAAAAGTGATCTTTGGTTCTGTGCGCCCGCTACCCGCCCTCATCTGATCCTGCAAGACCAGCGCGCAGGTCACCGCGTCAACGGCGCTGGCGAACTCTATAAGCATCCCGTCGCCGGTGGTCTTAACGATGCGGCCGTAGTGCGCAGCGATGATTGGATCGACCACTTCGCGACGGAGGGATTTTAGGACGGCGAGAGTTCCGACCTCGTCTGCGCTCATGAGTCGCGAGTAGCCCTCGACATCTGCCGCCACTACCGCAGCCAGCCGCCGTTCGATACGTTTACCTGGCACGAAGCGCCTCGTTTTCGTCCCCGGCGGCCAGCAAACCAATTTTGGAAAGCTGAGCGTCCCGCCCAACTCTCGCCCTGTCGCAGCCAGAGTGTTCATTGCGTTCTGAAAAAGTGGCTCTCCAAGAGGTTCGATAGACCGGGGCTGCGCTTATCGATCGCTTCTGCATTACGCGAGGGAGCCGTCGTCGCTCTGGCCTGTCAGGATCGCGATAGGTCATGACCGGCGCGCCTCGGCGACGGCCAGCGTGTCGATGTACTGGCGGAACTGGGTGATCTTGCCGTCCTTAACGATCCAGACATGCGCATAGCGGGCTTCGGCCTTTTTGCCCGTCGCGCCGTGTACCCCCGTGAAATCGCCGAGCGACACGACCGTGTTGCCCTCCGTAATGAATTCGGTGGGGACGAGCGCAAAGCTTGACCACTCCGCCACCAACGGCTTGAACAGACCTTCGGCCACGCGCTCGGGCCCGCGGCCGTCGACCTTATAGTGCCACATCGTGATCCATTCGATATCGGGCGACATCAGGCCCAGCGCGCCTGGCGCATCGCCGGCCGCCAATCTGTCGTAGAAGCTTCGAACGATTGCGGTGGGTGTGGTCACGTTAGATCTCCTGAAAAGGCGGCACGACGCGGCGTGTCGGGATGTCAGCCGACGTGCTTGGCGAGAAAGTCGCGCATCGCTGCCGCGATCTCGCTTGCGTGGGTTTCGAGTGCGAAGTGACCGCTGTCGACGAAGCGGACGTCGGCCGAGGGCACGTCCCGCTTGAATGCTTCGGCACCGGGCGGAATGAAGAACGGGTCGTTCTTGCCCCAGACGGCGAGGACGGGCGGCTGATGTTGGCGCAGATAGGCTTGGATCGTATCGTACAGCGCTACGTTCGATCGATAGTCGAGCAAGAGGTCGAGCTGGATCTCGTCATTGCCTGGTCGCGCCAGATAGAAATCGTCCAGATTACGCCCGTCGGGCGAGACCCGGCTCGGGTCCGCCACGCCGTGCGTATATTGGAAAAGCGTCGTCTGCGGCGCCAGGAAGCCGCGGAGCGCGTCCCGGTTGGCCTGGGTCGGTTCGTTCCAGTAGGTTTGGACTGGTGCGAAGGCGTCGGATACGCCCTCAAGATAGGTATTGCCGTTCTGGGTGACGATCGCGGTGATCCGCTCGGGGTGCTTCACCGCCAGTCGGAACCCGACCGGAGCGCCGTAGTCGAAGACATAGATCGCGAACTTGTCCAGCCCGAGGACTTCGGTGAAGCGGTCGATCACCTTGGCGATCTTCTCAAATGTGTAGGTGAATCGATCGCGTGCCGGCTGCTCAGTCATGCCGAACCCGGGCAGATCAGGTGCAACGACGTCATAGCGATCGTCGAGTTGCGGAATCAGATCGCGGAACATGTGGCTTGCGGTCGGGAAGCCATGGAGCAGCAGAACGGTAGGCCGGGACGGATCACCGGCCCGACGGTAAAAGACCTCGAGGCCGTCGACATCGATGGTTTTGAAACTGAGTGGCATGTGGATTTCCTGAAGCTAAATTAGAGTTCGCAAGAGAACTGGAAGTGCGCCGGTTCACCCGTTCAGCGACAGGAGAGCGAGCACCTGTCGAATGCATCTATCGGTCAGCGCAGTAGAGGCACGACTTCAACGTAGCGACGGGTAACCCTGCGTATAGACCCAATCTGTGGCCTGGGCGGGAGTGTGACAGGGCAGACAATCGTTGTGGTAGTCAGTCGCGGTAGTGCGGGTGGGGGCCCCCACGTCGAAATGGGACCATCCCCAACCGTCGCCCCACAAGGGATTGCCGGGGTGCCGTTTGGTGGAATCCTTCACCAAAACGAACCAACCGTTGAGCTTATCCTGGTGGCTCGCCGTACCCGAGGTCATGTTATCCGTGCTTGCCTCGAACTGCTCCTTGACCAGCACGGTCCCGTCGGGAAACTTTCCAGTCTTTTTGAAAGCCTCGCGTGTTCCTGGCGATGCGTAGACCGCGTGGATCTGCTTGGCGCCCGGTTTGTCGTCATCCGCCACGGACCAACTGCCCAGATATTCGTAGAGCTCGCGATAGTCGCTAGGGACGTGCAGGTTGCCGGCGGCATCCTCCACGTTCGAAGACTTCGCGGGCCGCTCGTCGGCTGCGAGGACGAGCGCTACGGAGGCGCTGAAGGCGAGTGCGACCGAGACGACAAACAAACTCCTACGATTCATACGATGCTTCTTTCAGCGTTTTCGGTTTGGGATCCGGCAGTCGCCCTGTCGACGTCGCCTGCGTAGAAGCGCGACGGCCAGCGTAGGAACGCCGCCTGTTGTCCGGAACGCTAGTCAGACGCGCGCCGATCTCAAAATCGATTGTTCCGATTGGAGCATCGAACTTTCCCATAAATGGATTGCGTCAAATTCTTCTGGACGATGCCGTTCAGGTTCAGCTTGTTGAAGGCGGAGACTCTTGGGCCCCTTCGTACGCATGCGCATGCAGAGCGGTGCGGGCGTCTACCAGATGCGGCCTGTCGGCCGGCGCTTGGTCCGCCATCGCGAGGCTATCGGCAAGATGGTTGGTAAGCTCGTTGACCACGCGGGAATTGCTCCGCTGGCTTTGTGAATACGCCAGTTCGACTGCAGGCAACTGAGGGAGACGTAATCCGTGAGGGACGATCTTCAGCGGGGGCTTGACCAGTGCGCGGGCGAGCACAGTGATTCCCATGCCGTCTATCGCCGCCGATTTGAGGCTGTCGAAGCCGGGACCGACGAAGCTGATATGGCTGGGTGAACCGTGAAGCTTCAGAGAAGCGAGGGCGCAACGGCGATACAAGCAGCCTTCCGGAAACAAGACCAGCGGTATGGAGTTCATCTCATCGCACTCGAAATTCGGTCCGGCAACCCACACCAACTGCTCGCGCTGGGCCACCGTGCCGAGCTGGGCACCCATGTCCTGCTTGAAGAAAGCCAGGTCGAATTCTCCGCGCGCGCTCCGCTTCTGCAATCCTTCGGACTGGTTGGCTTCCACCTCCAGCCCGACCATCGGGTGCTTCGCCTTGAACTGCGCGAGCCAGGCCGCGAGCTCGCGACCGAAAAAATCGAGCGGAACACCCAAACGGATGAAACCGTCGAGTGGTTCTTCCGACATCGACCGGCAGGCCTCGTCGTTCAGTTGCAGAATTCGTCTTGCATAGTTTACTAGACAGTCTCCATGCGGAGTGAGCTGCAAAACCTTGCCTTTGCGACGCGACAGCAATGCCTCGCCGATTTGCCCTTCCAGTTTTGCGATTTGCGCACTGATCGTGGACTGCGACCGACCGACGGCTTCGGCGGCCCGCGAAAAACTCATCGTGTCCGCCACCAGAACAAGCGTACGGAGACAATCGATATCGAGGTTCATAGCCATCTCCATGATTGCTGCAGCCGATCGCGGTCACTCATGCGTCGCCGATGTCCGCAAGGAAAGATCGCGTGCTGGAGCGCGTCGGCTCGCTCGCTACCCGTCCCGCCCTTCGAGAGCTTCTGTCCGCACGATCGGGAAATCTATGTCGGTCTCGGCCACCTTGTTCAGGTAGTTCGTGAAGACGTTTTCGGTCACCAGGGCTACGATTTCGACGATCTGTGCGTCTCCGTAGCCGGCGAGCCGCACCGCAAAAAGGTCGGCATCGCCGACATGACCACGCTTGCGAACCACGTTCGCCGCGAACCTCACCGCCGCATCCGCCTTCGGATCCTTGGATGCGCCCATTCGATTGAGGGCGATCTCCTCCGGAGGCAGTTTGGTGAAATTGATCGCGAGATAGCTGTGGGCCGATAGGCAGTAGTCGGAACCGTTGACTTGAGCCACCGCGAGGGCGATCCGTGCGCGTGTCTTGGAGTCAAGGGTCCTGGATAACCCGTCCTGAAACGCGGCGAACGCATCGAGTGCGATCGGGCTGCTACCGATCAGACGCGACAGATTGGGCACGACGCCCAGCTTCCGATAAATGCTGTCCAGGATGGGTTTACTGGCTGCAAGCGCACCGTCGCGGGTCGATATTCGCAAGCGGGACATGATCTCTCCTTACAGGTTTATCCCGATTTTCTTCCGCAAGGCGGGCGCAGGCCGCAAAGCACCGCCCGCCATCTGGCCCCTTTTCTGAGGGGCGTTCGTCCGCGACGACTATTGGTGGGCTCGGCTTGCGACCGACTCGACGCGTCGGCGCGTGTCGCCCATCATTTTTCCCATCTGCTCGATCACCGCGTAGCGGATGTGCGCCGGCGCAGTATCCGCATCGCCGGATTGGAAGGGAGGGGCAGGCGCATATTCCAGGGCCAGCTGCACGCACTGTGCGGCATCCTCACCGCGCAGTTCAGCGATCAGCATCAGCGCAAAGTCGGCGCCGGCGGTGACGCCACCGCCCGTCAAGATGTTGCCGTCGCGAACGACGCGGGCTTTTTCGGGGATCGCACCGAATGCCGGCAGCATGTCGAGCCACGCCCAGTGCGAAGATGCTCGACGTCCCTTCAGTAATCCAGCCGCTCCAAGGATCAGAGATCCGGAGCAAACGGAGGTCACGTAGGTGGCGGTGCTCGCCAGTCTGCGTACGGCCGACATGAAGCGGGTATCCTCCATGGCGTCGATGCAGCCGAGGCCGCCGGGGACGCAGAGAACGTCGCAGCTGCCGATGGTTTCCAGATCCGCCAGCCTTGCGAAAGAGAGTCCGTGGGAAGTCACCGGCGTTGCTCCGATCGACGCGACGATCACCGTGATGTCAGGAATCATGGTCAGAAACTGATGAGGCGCGGTGAAGTCGAGCTGAGTTACTTCGTTGTAGACGGGAATCACGACGGTGGTCATTGATACCTCCTCAAAGCCGTGCTCTTTGACGGCGGGACTGTTGTCGGATGGGTTGCGTGTGTCTCAAACGGGGACGCGAAGATTTGGTCATCGCCCATTCGGGTATCGAACGCGGCAACGAATTCGTCGCTCACGAACAAACCTTGAAGCGATCTGCGCCGACGCGAGGTCCGGCCAGCGGAAGGCTGAAGGCCATCCGCCGGCCAGGCCGATACCTCGATCAAGCCGCTTTCCTGGTGTGAAGCTCCGGAAATGACGGGTCCAAGTCTGTTTTGAAGGTGTTGTTGAACAGATTGGTGATGAAGCTGAAGGCGGTCTCGGCGACGATGTCGATGATCTGCGCGTCGGTAAAGCCCGCAGCGCGAACGGCCGCGAAATCCGCATCCTCGATGTGACCGCGCGATTTGGCGACCTTGTAGGCGAACTGTAGCGCGGCATCGGCCTGGGGATCGGTGGAATGACCCTCGCGATTGAGCTCCATGTCCTCCTTGGTCAGACCGTTCAGCTTGCCGGCCAGATAGCTGTGGGCCGTCAGGCAGTAGCTGCAGCCGTTCACTTCGGCGGTCATGATGTGCAGGCGTTCGCGGGTCTTGTGGCCGATGCTCTTGCCGAGCGTCGCGTGCATATCCGCAATCGCCTTCAGGGCATCGGGCGACTGGGAGATCAGAGAGAAGAAGTTCGGCACCACGCCGAGAACCTTCACGTAGTTCTCAAGGATCGGTTGGGACTTGGTGGGGGCCTGTTGAATGGAAGGGATGGGGGCGCGAGCCATGAGGTTTCTCCTTTGCAACCGAGCCACCTTGGCTTCGGTGAGGAGAACATCGGATGTTTCATTGGAAAGAATAATCCGGTAAGAATGGAAGTGTCTCTTTCATGCTGTGGAAGGGGAAGCGGGGCCGTCGTGACCATCCTCTCATCCCAGCTTCGATAGGGCCGATCGCAGCTGGCTGGCGGCAAAGTCCAGAAAGACCCGCATCTTGAGCGGCAATTGCCCGCGTGCTGCGTGGACGAGGTGGACGGGAATGGGTTCGACATCGAACTTCTGCAGCACCTGGACGAGCTTTCCGGATCGAAGCTCATCGGCGCAATGATAGCGGTACACTCTGGTGAGGCCGGTGCGCCGGACTGCGGCCTGAACGGCGGATTCGGCGGCCGTGACCGATAGACGCGGAACGATGTCGACTCCAAATTCGCGCTTGTTCGCGGGATTCCGAAAGGACCAGATTGCGGAGGAAGGGCCAGTGAAGATCACACAGGGCAGCCTTTGTAGATCCTTCGGGTGTTTCGGAACGCCGTGAGCCGCCAGCAGGTCCGGTGAGGCGCACACCACCGTGTCCATAGCCCCGACGCGCGTCGCGATCATGCTGCTGTCCGGTAGTTCGCCCAGACGCACGGCCATATCGACGTGATCGTCGTATAGATGAAGGTTTCTGTCCGACAGAAGGAGCCGAACGTTGATTTCGGGATAGGCCGCTAGGAAGTCCGTGACGATGGGCAGAATGTACATCTGACCGAACAGGAGTGGCGCCGTCAGAACGAGCTCGCCGCGGGGAGTGGTGTACTCGCTGGATGCCGCTCTTTCGACTTCTTCGATTTCCTCCATGATGCGCTTAATCGAAGCAACATAAGACTGACCCGCGTCCGTCAGGGTGAGCTTGCGCGTCGAACGCTGCAGCAGCTTGGTCCCGAGATAGGCTTCGAGGTCGCTAAGTTTCCGGCTGAGCGTCGGCAGCGGCATGTTCAAGGCTTTGGCCGCCCCCGTCAGGCTGCCTTTTTCGACCGTCTGCAGCACGATCGACATCGCTTCCAGCCTATCCATCCCTGACTTTCATTTATTGGAAGCCACAATCTCTGAAACGAGAGATTATTTTTCCCTGCGCAACATTGCAAGGTGCGCTCAACAGTCCGCTCGCGCTGAAAGCGGGACTGCTGACGGAGTATCGATCATGACAACAACAGCATTGCTGTCCGCCGCGGCGCGTCTGGTTGAGCGTGTTCTTCCGAGCCACGCGGATCTCTGCACGGAGTTAGGCAGAAATCGGACTGCCTGCGTCGGCGTCAGGGCATTCGTGGCTCTTGCGGCCACCATTATGCCGCCCGGTAGCCTGGCCGCGCAGGACCTGATGGCCATCGCGTACTTGAACGTGGTCGTTCTCAATTCCACCGCCTACCGCCTGAGTTCGATGCGACCCGTCCGGATCTTTCGCGTCGGCGTCTTGAGGTCAGTGAAGGACGTTCTCAGTGCAACGGAGGCCGCGCTTCACTTTCCATGGAATTTCGCCCGCGTCCGTTCTCTACGGTCAATGCGCGCGGACGCGGCCGGCGGGCGCTAGGCCGCAGACGCACATGACACACGATTCCCATGACGTAGGTTCAGGAGCGATAGATCTGGATGAAGACGTGAGCTTCGCGGTGTACGCGGCCGCCCTCGCGTTCAACAAAGCATACAAGTCGCTGCTTCATCCGCTTCGTCTGACGTACCCCCAATTTTTGGTGATGATCGTGTTGTGGGGGCGCGATAACGTCACCGTCAACGAGCTAGGCACTCGGCTCTTCCTCGATTCCGGCACTCTAACGCCCCTTCTGAAACGGCTGGAAGCCGCGGGGTATCTCCGCCGCAAGCGAGATCCGACCGACAACAGGAAGGTCCGCATAACTCTCGCTGATTCCGGACGGGCGCTCGAACCTGCGGCGAAGAACGCCTCTGAGAAACTCTCGCGTGCTATCGATCTCGGGACGGAACGCACGATCTCTCTAAGGCACGCGTTGGCGACGCTGCGTCTAAAACTCGGTCGAGCGACCAATAATGCGTCATGAAGACGCCTGGCAGCAGAGAGTCAGTGATCCCAAATGCCCTCGACCATATCGACGAGGATCTTGCGTATGAGCGCCTCGTCTTCGACGAGCCGCCGCCGAGAAGCGCCTCGGCCGCCGCGCGACCGAGTCCGTCCGTGCTGCCCGTGATGAATACAGTCGCCATCAAGCCGATTTCCGCCGCGCTCCCGTCGCCGGCCTTTTCGCCGTCGCTTCCTTCGCCGCCTTCTTCCCCTCGATCGACATCAGCATTTCCTTCTGGCCGGTCGCCGCCTTTCGCGGCTTCTTGGCGGGCTTTGCGGCCTTCGCCGGCGCGGCCTCCTTGCCGACGGATCGGCGCAGCGCCTCCATCAGATCGACGACGTTGGTCGATGCTGGGCGCTCCTTCGGCGTGATCGGCTTGCCGGCGCGCTTCTGGTTGATGAGGTCGATCAGCGCGGTTTCGTAGTGGTCCTCGAACTTGTTCGGATCGAACCGCCCCGCCTTTTGACTCACGATGTGCTTGGCGAGATCCAGCATGTCTTTCGTGACCTTCACGTCCTGGATCTCGTCGAAATATTCCCGCTCGCTGCGCACCTCATAAGGATAGCGCAACAGCGTGCCGACCAAGCCCTTGTCCATCGGCTCGAGAGCGATGATGTGCTCCCGGTTGGTCAGCACCACGCGACCGATGGCGACCTTGTTCATCTCGCGGATGGTCTCTCGGATCACCGCGAAGGCGTCATGCCCGACCTTGCCGTCGGGACGGATGTAGTAGGGGCGGATCAGATAGCGCGGATCGATGTCGGTCCTGTCGACGAACTCGTCGATCTCGATGGTCCGCGTGGACTCCAGCGCGATCTCCTCGAGCTCCTCCTTGGAGACCTCGATGAACTGATCCTTCTCAAGCTGGTAGCCCTTGACGATGTCCTCGTTGGGCACTTCGTCGCCGGTGTCGGCGTCCACCTTGAGATACTTGATCCGGTGGCCAGTCTGCCGGTTGAGCTGGTTGAAGCTGATCTTCTCGCTCTCCGACGTGGCCGGATAGAGCGCCACGGGGCAGGTGACGAGCGAGAGTCGCAGGAAACCTTTCCAGTTCGCGCGGGGGGCCATGGGTACGCAACGCTCCAGGGTACGGGACACGGACTCAAGACGAACGGGGCGGCGCGGTTCCGACACCGCCACGGGCCGTCCACGGAATTCCGCCTGCCCCTGCAGCGGCGCCCGCGAAACAGAGCGCCGGCGCTTGACTCTCGTGAACAAAATGAGAACATAATCTGATGACCGCTACGCCCGAGCCCTCCAGACCGGCCACTTTCGACCTGGAGGCCGCCGCCGACCAGGCCATCGCGGCCTGCGGCGGAGACGCCCGGGAGGCGGTCAAGGCACTGCTCGTCGCCGTCGACTTTCTCGAGGCGGAGACCGACGAGCTCCGGACGAATGTGTCGAAAGGCTACGCCCGGGGACGGCTCCCAGGGGCGCGCGAACGCAAGGATGAGGCAGATGTCTGAAGTGACCTACTATGTCGCTCTGCCGTTCGTTTTCTCCGACGACGGCATGGCCGCCGGCGAGGCGGCGGAATGCCTGAGCGCCAATGCCGCGGTGATGCGGGCCGAGGCGCTGGCGCGCAAGCCCGGACACGCCGGCGCCGTCGCGTTCAGCCGCAGCGGGGCCCCCGCAACCGGGGACTTCGGCGACGCGAAGCTGATCCGGAAGTTCGGGGACGTGCCGGACGATCTGAGCGCCTTGTGAAGCCCGACTAACCCGGCAGCGAATGCTCAAGGAAGAAGCGCAGCATCTCCCTCGTCGCGTCCGGCCCGCGGGGATCGGTGTACGAGCCGGCGGGACTGCCGCCCGACCAGGCGTGGCCGGCGCCGTGAACATTCCAATGCTCGGAGACGGCGCGCCCGTCCGCGTCGGCAAGGTTGGTGCGGGTGTAGGCGTGCCCATGGGGCACCCGTCCGTTGCTCACCTTCGCTTTCAAGCCTGCCGCCTTGGCGGACTGCTCGACAATCCGGTCGCCGTTGTTCGGATGCACCGTGGTGTCGCGGTCGCCATGGAAAACGATGGTCGGCAATGGCGGTCCACCAGCGGCAATTTTAGACCCGCCGCCCTGACGCATGGCGACGAACGCTGAGGGAAGATCGCTTGCCGCCCCGCAGGCGAGGCCGGAATGGATCCCGACGGCCGCGTACAGATCGGCGTGGGTCGCTGCCATGATGGCGGCGGCCGCCCCGCCGGCCGACAGACCTGCGACGTAGACCCGCTTCGGATCGATCGGATAGTCCAGCATGATTTGGCGAGTGATGCCTGCGATCAGCGAAGGCTCCCCGCCCTCCCGCTGCTGGTCGCCCGTGCGAAACCAATTCCAGCATTTCGCCTGGTTGGCTTCATTGGGCTGCTCCGGATAGACCACGAAGCAATTCCGCTCTTCCGCCAGGAAATTCATCCGGGTGCCTGCCGCGAAGTCGTCCGGCGACTGGGTGCAACCGTGAAGCATGACCACCAGGGGAAGCGGTTTTTCCTGCGAGTGGCTTGGGACGAACAGCTTGTAGTTCCGGCTGCCATTCGCGTTGCGGAAGGTGCCGGCGATGAACCTCGTGCCTTCGGGTGCGATATCCGTCGTGGCAGGCGGAGCGCGGGTCATCGGACCACGCAGGTTGAGTCCGGGGAAGTCTTTCAAGCGATCGAACCGGGCGATGCTTTTGCGTTGCAAAGGAGCGGGAGAAACCCGGGTGGTTCGTCGGCTTTCCTTCTCCTCGACGACGTTGGCCTTCACGTCGATGGTCGGCGGCTCGAGCCGAGCTGGCGCGACGCGGGCAGTCCTGTCCGACGGCTCGGAGGCGCTCTCGCCGCGGAGCATGCGCTGCAGGAGCGCGGTGGCCTCGGCCAGGTGGCCCGCACGTGTGAGGCGCGTAGCCTCGGAAATCATGTTCTGATTCAGCATCGCGTTCACCTAGTTCTGTCGGAGAGTGCGGCCTTGACCGCGGGAGTGGCGTGAAGGGCCCCGAGCACCGATACCGAAGCAATGGTGGCGCGGGCCAGCTCGGGGGTGACGTCCTGGGCGATGGTCGCGAGACCCAGCACGTTGATGTGCAGCATCTCGCCGGCGCGCCGCGCCGCTTCGAGATCCTCGCGGCTGTAGTTGCGCAGCCCCAAGTCCAGGCTCTTTCGGACCGTCGACTGCTTCACGACGTCCGCGTGGCGTTCGAGCTGGTTGCGGATGGCCGTCCGGATGAAATCCGTGCGGTTCGAATAGAACCCTTCCTGCACCATCAGATCGACCTGACCCAGATCGACATAGCCAAGGTTGATCGTGATCTTCTCAGTATCGGGGATCCGGGATCGCAGCTCGCGGACATTGTCGGCCATGAAAGCATCCATTTCTACCATCCAATGGGATGGCGCATGGATGTCAAATGGATGCTCCGGGGCCGTTTTCAAGGGGGCGGATAAAAATCGATTAGCCGGGGGCCGGAAGTTCGTCGGCCGGCCTCGGCTCGCGCCGACGTTCGGCGTGCGGCGCCGCGAATGCCGCAGCCGGGTACGCGGCGCCAGAGATCAATCGGCGGTACGCGCTTTCATACTCGCGCGCCATTCGGTCCGCGGAGAAGCGTTCCTCGAAGCGGGCACGTACTTTTCGTCTGTCGAGCCGGCCCAGATCGCCCACGGCCCTGACAGCCTGCTCCTCGTTCTCGACGATGAAGCCCGTCACGCCGTCCTCGACGACCTCGGGCACGGAGCCGGAGCGGTAGGCGATCACTGGCGTCCCACAGGCCATCGCCTCGATCATGACGAGGCCGAAAGGCTCCGGCCAATCGATCGGAAACAGCAGGGCCGCGGCCTCGGCGAGGAACGGCTGCTTCTTCGCCTCGTCCACCTCGCCGACGAGCTGGACCGCCAGACCGTCGATGTGGGGCTCAAGTTGCTTCTTGAAGAAGACGGTCTCGCCGCGCGGAATCTTGGCGGCGATGCGCAAGGGCATTCCGGCGGCGCGCGCGATGCGGATGGCGTCCTGGGGCCCCTTTTCCGCGGTCAGGCGGCCGAGGAACGCCAGATAGGATCCCTGATCGAAAGACGGGCGAAAGTTGTTCGATGGCAGTCCGTGCGGGATCGTGGCGATCCAATTCGCCTCCGGCAATGGCAGACGCTGATGGTCCGATATCGACACGAAGCCGGCGCCGGGAAACTGCCGCAGCACATCGGAAAGGCCCGGCAGGTCGAGCCGGCCATGCATGGTGGTCACGAAGGGCACGCCGAGCCGGCTGAGCAGCGGAAGCGGCAGCCAGTCGATGTGCGCGTGGATCACGTCGAAGTCTTTTGCGCGCTTTGCGATCGCTTCCAGCAGCACGGCGCAGGCGGCATTTGGATCGGCGCCCTTTCGTCCGAGACGCAGCGCGCGCGGCCACACGGCATGAAGCTCGCCTTTCGTCCGGGAGTCGCCGCTCGCGAACAGCGTGACGTCGTGGCCGAGCTCGACCAGCTCATCCACCAGCCACGCCACGACCCGCTCCGTGCCGCCGTAGAGCTTGGGAGGGACGCTTTCCGCCAGGGGAGCAAGTTGAGCGATGCGCATCGATGCCGACCCTCTAGACCGAAAACATCGAGCGGAAGAGCAGCACGACGGCCGCGGAGGCGAGTTCTGAGACGGCCAGCAACGTCCAATCCGGCCTGGCGCTGTCGACCGCAGCTCGCCTGACGAGCCCCTCCATCAGCCTCAACATTCGTCTTCGGGAAGGCGCTCAAGGTAAGCCAGGCCGAATCCCGTGAGTTCTTCGGCATCGCTCACACGCGCTTCCCATTTCCCTTGCAGATGACGCTCCAGCAGGCAGCGGCGGGTGTCGGCAGCATCGACGTCGCGATGCCTCGCTAGGTAGAGGGACCAGACCGTATGTACCGCCGTGCGCAACGGGACGTCGTCGACCATGTTCGGCTCCGACGAGAACAGACCTCGCCGGATGCCAACTCGTCTCCGAAGATGAAGTTTCTACTTTTTCCCGAAAAGTCGGGTCCCCGTCGAGCCGAGTCAGCCCTTTCGATAGGATCGACAACCGGCCTCGGCGCCAGAGCCGGATTTTTCTTAGCCGGCGGGCGGAGCGGGCTGTCCGCCCTTTTTTGGGCGGCGGGGTCGTGCAGCGGATCCTCCTCGCAGGCGGGGCAGACGTATCGCTCGCCGCCCCGGCCCGTCTCGTCGGGGACAAGCTTCATCGCCTTGCCATTTATCTCCAACCCCGACTTTCCGCGCCGCGTGGCCGAAGGCCTGCCGTTTATGCCAGACGACCAAGCGGCGTGGTTCGCGCAAGGACCAGAAGGGTATCTCGATTACCCGGCCATTGCGGACCGCCAAGCGCCGTTCATCCCAGTTGCGCGTACACCGCGAGCGCCCGGCTAGGCTCTGGTATCCAGTAGCTGCGAGACGGCGGCAGCCAATTGCGCCGGCGCAAAGGGCTTCTGGATCAAGACGCTGCCGTCGACGCCCTGCGATTGCCAGTCAGGCGCGCTGGCGCTCGTCATATATACCACAGGAAAGCCAGGCGTGATTTCCCTGATCTGCCGCGCCAGCTCCCAGCCGCTGATGCCGTCACCTAGGTTGATGTCCGTCAGCAGGACCCGACATCCCTCGCGGCCATCGCAAAAGGTGCACATGGCCTCCTCCCCCGAGTGGACCGAACAGGCCTCGAAACCGCCGTCGGACAAGGCGTCCTCGACGAAGCTTGCGATCAGAGCTTCATCCTCCACGACCAGAACACGAACGGCATCACTCACTTTCAAATCTCCTCGGCGACCGACCCGGGTCGTCTCGCGTGCGGCAGTGCGCTAGTCGCAGTCCGGCGGAAGAGCGACCTCCGCCGTCAGCCAGCCAGGCAACGTAATGAGCCGTGTCAAGCCACCGGCACACCGTAATAGGCGTTCACCGAGCGCGTCGTCGCCGGGTCGCTCCAATTCCAACTGCTCTCGTCGGCGTATTTGGGGGCGCTGCGGAGCTGGTCCTGGGAAATGCCGGTGACTACATAGCCGCCGAGGTTGGTGTCGTATTTCAGCGTCTGCCATGGCAGCGGATAGTGATCGTCGCCGATGCCGAGCAGGCCGCCGAAGCTGAGCACCGCGTACGACACCTTGCCGCTGATCTTGTCGATCATGACGCGCTCGATGTAGCCGACCTTTTCGCCCTTCGCGTCGTACGCGTTCGTGCCCTCGACCTTGTCGCTGCCGATCAGGCTGAACGTCTCGCGATCTTCCATGGTCATGTTGACCTCCTGGGTGTTGTCTTCGGGAATCAACGGGGCCACGATGCCTCTGTTCCTGGCACAATCCGGGGCGAAAAGTTGATTTCCCAAGGATGAAGCGGCCGGATCGGATGACGCGCCGCAATGTGCCGGACGAAGTCGGCGAGCGGAGTTAGAGCATGGAGCTGACCGATCTGGAGCGGGATTTTCTGAGGAAGCTCCTCGGCGAATCCTGGGTCAGCCCGCCGACGTTCGACCATGAAATCGTGGCGCGGCTCGTGGAGCTTGGTCTCGTGGAAACCGAACCGCTTCCATCCTGAGATATCGAGTATCGCATCACCGGGGCCGGACGGGCGGCGGCTACCGCGTGAACCACAGATCGGCGAGCCGCGGGCAGATCGGAGGAACGATAGCCTTGCCGCCCTATTGAACTGCAGGGACCGTCGCCCGCCGTTGAACTACGGCGCCTGTCGCGGATAGCCAAAGGTCTCACGACCCGCTATTCAGAACTAGCGCTCGCGAGGATAGCCAAAGGCGGCGGCCTCTCGGACTTCCGTGTTCTCGAAGCCACGGGCATAGGCACCCGCGCAGCCCGCGCGAGGTCCACCCGCACCCTCCTTATCTGCCCCTCAGCGAGAGGCTGATCCGCGTTACGATGTCGTCCCAGTCGCGCTCTTCGTTCGCCGGGTAGTTGATCAGGACGCAGTGAATCAATCCACTTGAGAAGTTGCACCGGTCGTACCAGACCTTGTCGCCCTTATAACTGGACACCGCGAAAAACCGAGGCGTCGTTCGCTTGTACTGAATGCGCGCGGGCGGATGCTTCTTTGCGAGAAATGCAGCTGGTGAATCGTTCGAGACGTTGGGCGTGGCCTGTATCGTAAGGTCGGCTCGGCCGTCAGCAGTCCTAAATCGCTGTCCGTAGCCGTCCGGCCGGCCCGCCTCTTCGGTAAAGATCGAGGCCGGAAAATCGACCGAGGTACCTGTCTGCGGGATGGAGTAGGTGGTCCATCTCGCCGGTTGAGCCGAGACCATGGAGGTCGTGACGGCAAGTCCAAGAACGAGCGCCGACACCGTCGATTTCATCGCGTCTCTCCAACACTATGGAGGCCGATCCGGAAATCACTTCTGGCCCGACGGCGCCTGGGCATTCGAATTGTTCGGGTTCTGCTTGTTAGCCTCATGATGGCCGATCGCGCAGCCGGCCGCCGCGCCGAGCTTGCCATGACCGGCCATGTGGCCGGCGACGCCGCCGACGATGGCGCCCTTGATGCAGCCCTTGGCGTCCGCGCCGGAGGCCGATGCCAGCGCCATTGCGGCCACGCATGCCGCCTTGAAGATCCATTTCATGAGCGTTCTCCGGGCTCGGTTTCCGCGAAATCAATTCGATCCGGAGGCGGTCGTTCCCGTTGCGGGCACGTTCCTGACGGCAGCTCCGCGATTCATTCATCGGCAGCGAACTCGGTCTCGTCGGCGAGAGCGACCCAGCCGTCTCGTCGAGGAGCAAGTCGCGGGCTTCCGAGTTTTCCATCTGTTGGAGCGAAATCGTCCATGCCTGGAGAGGTCATGCGCGCGGTCAGGGAGAGCAAACGGTCCAAGAGGTCCCGCTTCCTCCGCGACGCGATGGTCGACGTGCAGATTGCCAGCCGCGGCATTCGCAGCAGGCGGGTCCTGTTTGCGATGCGGCAGGTCCCCCGCGAAATTTTCCTTGATCGGCGGTTCGCGGAAGCCGCGTACGAAGACATTGCCGTACCGATTCCGAAAGGGCAGACCATCTCTCAGCCCTACATCGTCGCCAAGATGCTCGAGGCTGCCGCGATCGCTAAATCGGACCGGGTTCTGGAGATCGGCGCGGGTTCGGGTTACCTGGCGGCGCTCGCCGCCAAGCTCGGGCGGGAGGTTTGCGCGCTCGAGCGGCATGAGGCATTGGTGCAGCGCGCCCGGTCGCGCCTTCGGCATCTCGGCTGCCGCAACGTAGATGTGCGTCATGGCGACGGGACCGCAGGATGGCCGGAAGGCGGCGAGTTCGACGTGATCCTGGTGTCGGCCGCCGGCGCGCAGACGCCCGCGGTCCTGAAGGCTCAACTAGCTCCGTCGGGACGACTGCTCATCCCGCTCGGCGATCCTGACGGTGTGCAGTGGCTGACGAAGCTGACACGCGAGCCGGACGGTAGATTCGTCGAGGAAAGGATAGAGGAGGTCCACTTCGTTCCTCTGATCTCCGGCTGAAAGCCCGCGCCATCTCAAATGGCGCGAAAAAGGCCGCCCGGAGGCGGCCAGTTTTTGATCTTCGCTTCTTCTGCTTACTTCTTGAGGGCGTCAGCGGCGTCCCGCGCCGCATCCTTCACGTCCCCCGCAGCGTTGTGGGCGGATCCCTTGGCCTTGTCGATCTTGCCTTCGGCTTCCATGCCCTTGTCGCCAGTGAGCTTGCCGGCACCTTCTTTGATGGCGCCTTTTGCCTTGTCGGCGGCGCCCTTCACATGTTCGCGGTCCATGATCGTATCCTTTGCTGTCCGGAAGATCAGCACAACGATAGTGTTGCGCAGGGGTTCCTCGCAGAACAAAGCACGGTGTTTTCAACGAACACTCTGAACGTGGCCCTTGGCCGAGCGAGCTGCGGCGTTCGCAATGTGGGCTATTGGCGGCAGGACCGGACGTGCGGCCATGCATGTCCCAATCGCCGCCCGCGCTGATGATCAGCCACCGCTGCAACGACGAATGCAGACCGGATGCCCGCTATCGAATTCGCAACGGCCGAAAAGCCCGTGAATCGCTTGTTTTTCGAGTACCTCATTGCCGGCGCTCCGGATATTCTGCGGTGAGCAGCCGACCTTCTGGTAGCCTTTCCGAGTAAAGATGTTACAGGACACGACCGATCTGGTTGCCATGGCCGAGGCATTGAGCCGGTCACCCGACTACCGGATCCTTCGGCGCTTGGTTGCCCGACCGAGATGCATGCCGACTGTAGGGCAAGGGGTCAGGACCGGCATTCTGCTCGACACCGAGACCACCGGCCTCGACCACGCCAAGGACGAGATCATCGAACTCGGAATGGTCAAGTTCGACTACACGCAGGACGGACGGATCGTCGGCGTCAGAGACTCGTTCTCCGCTTTCAACGAACCGAGTGCGCCGATCTCCGCGGAGGTGACGGCACTCACCGGAATCACCAACGAAATGGTCGCCGGACACAAATTCGACAATGCCGCGGTCGCCGCCTTTGTCGAAAGCGGAGTCATCACGATCGCGCACAACAGCGGCTTTGACAGAAAATTCGCCGAACGCTATTGGCCCGTGTTCGAGCACAAGGCCTGGGGTTGCAGCATGAGCGAGATCGAGTGGCGCAAACACGGCTTCGCGGGCTCGCAGCTCGGCTATTTGCTCAACGGCGCCGGCTACTTTCACCAGGCGCACCGGGCGGTCGACGACTGTCACGCTCTGCTGGAGGTTCTCGCTTTCGAACTGCAGACGACGGGCTCGCCGGCGCTGGCCCTGCTGCTGGAGACCGCCCGCAAGCCGACGATGCGGGTGTGGGCGGAGCAGACCGCGTTCGAGCTCAAGGACTCGCTGAAGCGACGCGGCTATCGCTGGAACGACGGCAGCGACGGGCGCCCCAAGTCCTGGTTCATAGACGTCGACGAGACCGCGCTCGACGATGAGATTGCGTTCCTCCGGACCTACATGCAGGACGTGGACCCAACCGTGCAGAGGCTGACCGCTTTCACGCGATTTTCCTGCCGGGCGTGACGCGGGCCATCACGGCGTCCATCCCCGCGTTCCCAAGAGAATGCCGTGATTCCTGCCGGCAACGTTGAAATCGTAGATCTTGAGGTCGGACCAATCGAGCTTGCCTTGAAGTTCGGCAAGGGCGCGCTTATCCAACTTCTCATACACTTGAACGGCGAAAAGGATCCGACTGGCAGGAAATGCCTCGGCGAACTTCGCGATGATCTCGGTTATGGGAGGTTCTGTTCGGCGCAGATCTAGTCCTTCCGTCTCATTCAGCGCAGTGCCCCAAGGCGGCGCCACGAAGACGATCATGGCCTCATCGGGCGCCGTATGGAGTTGCCCCATCATGAGGCGATAATCGCCGTGCTTCAGATCGATGGTCCGGTCAAGGACCGCGAGGTTTTGCTTGGTGAGCTGAAAGATCTGAGGATCGAATTCGAAGGCGATCCCGCGCGATCGCGGCACGTGCCGCAATATCCAGTACAAGGTATTGCAAGAGCCGGCGAAAGGATCCACGACGACCCATCGCCCCCTTGCCGGAAGCGAGGCCGCGACAGCAGCGACGTCCTGCCCGATGCGGTCGGCAACGGCATCCCGGGTGCACTCGACTGCTGTCCGGCCGAGCAAGCGTACCCCTTGCGCGTACCACTGGGCCGGCGTCATGCCGTACAGTCGGACGAAGTCGGGATCGGAGAAACTGTCGCTGCCGTATCGACGGACTTCGTCCAAAGTCAGCAGCTCGTTACGTTTCGAACCGTGGAGGAGCAATATCCGGTCATAAGGCGGCGTCTCGGAATGCTTCGAATGCTCGTTCACGTGTGGTCCTCCTACGATCGGCGTTTCCAATTTCAGGACGCCGGCAGGCCGCCTGAACGAGTAGTCCCGGTCGAGCGTCAGCAAAGCGATGCGACGACGACGAAGGATTCCTGGGGAAACGTCAACCTGCCGTTCGCCAACGTTGAGGGATCGAGACGGGCGGCCACGTCGTCGGCGATCTCCGCGATCAATCGCGCGCGGCCGGCCTCATCCTCCCCCTTCAACAGCACAGCCATCGGGGTCGCGGTGAGCTGGAAGCGAACATAATCGAGCGCCGACGGAAAGCTGATCTGCTTGGTCACGGTCTCGACTTGGGCACGGTCGAATCCGGCCTGCCGCACCCAATTCCCCACCTCGTCGGCGCCGCAGGAAAGATGCTCGGCGCGTTTGGTCCGCGAGGACTCGGCTCCGAGAAACTTGTCCAGCGCCTGCACGAACGCGTAGGCGGCCGGCGTGCGCTCGATGGAGCTGTACACGCTCAGCCCCAGTCGTCCGGAAGACCTGAGGACGCGAGCGATCTCTCTGAGGGCCCGCGGCCGATCAGGGAAGAATTGCAGTCCGAGTTGGCAGAGCACGACATCGAAGCTGCGCGACGCGAAGGGCAAGCCCAGCGCGCTGCCCTCGATCCACTCTACCTCCCTGGATTTGGTCCGGGCGATGGCCAGCATCGCGCCGTTCAGGTCTACGCCGACAAGCCTTCCGATGTGGCCGCGCTCGGCCAGCCGGCGCGCCACGACGCCGGTCCCGCACGCCACGTCCAGGACGCTTTCTCCATGCTCCGGCTCGATTCGATCCAGCAGGTGATCGGCCCAGACATGGTCGCGCGCATCCGTCCCCTCGAATTGCTGATCAGGATCGAGCGCGAACTATCGGGCATCGACGCCTCCATCGTCGAGGGCAAGGGCCACCTGCTCGCCGATCTTCAGTGCAAATTCGAGCCCGACGCCCCGTCGGCCCCTCTCTCGTGGGTCGAAGCTCCGTCGGTCGAAGTTTCGTCGGTCGACGTCTGGTCCGGGAGTGCCGTCGCTTGCGCCCCTGTCGGGTCGTCGGAAGTCGCCGCAGCCGCCGACGGCGAGACGTCGGCGCCGCTGCGCCCCCTCTTCACGTCCTACAGCAAGGAAGCGCAGCTCTCGCCCACGACCATCAAGCGCTGGACCCCAGTGGTCGAGCGACTGATCGGTCATCTCGGCCATGACGACGCCGCGGCCATCACGCGCGCCGACCTCATCGCCTGGAAAGACGCGCTGCTCGCCGCCGGCATGAAGAACGTCACGGTGCGCGACGTCTATCTGGCCGCGACCAAGGCGCTCCTCCAGTTCGCGGTCGATCAGGGGCAGTTGCCCGAGAACCCGACCAAGGAAGTGAAGGTCCGGGTGAAGAAGAAGGTCAAGGAGCGCGAGAAGGGCTTCGACGGCGTGGAGGCCGCGAAGATCCTGACGGCGACGCGGCTCCCGTTGCCGGCGTCTTCGAGTTGCATCCTGTCCGGCTTCCCTATGCGTTCGCCAGATTGTGCGCGGGCCCGCTCTCTGCGCGAGCCGCGCGGCCCGGCTAGAGCCTATTGGTCTGCTGCACGACGACGAATTGAATTGAGCCCGTGCCTCTCCTGTTCGTTAAGCGTGCATTCTGATCCCAAGTCAGGCGATCCTCGACCAGGCCTGCGGCTGCGCCCGTCAAGTCTTTGTCGCTGTCTTGGCAATCTCTGTTTCGATCCCGGTGGCACATGCCTTGGCGAACGAGTAATCCATGCTGGTGGACGCCACATCTTTCACGAATTCGCTGACGATGTTTCCCCTTGAATAAGGGCTGGCCGCCTTGAACTTGGCCATAGCGCCGTCCGCGGCTGTGAACTGCGCGACGCAAAGCGGTACCAGAACGGACATTCTGCCATCGCTCTCCGCCGTGGCGCGCATAATCCTGGCGGTCTCCCCAGTGATCCAACCACCCCAGATAAATCCAATGGCCATGGTCGCCACCGCCCCGAAGGCGATGCCTTGAAGCACGCGCGTCCGTGCCTCGCCTAACAAGATTGCAGGAAGTTTCATGAAGGTCGTGCCTTTCTTGAGCGCACAGATGCACGCCTGCACCGCTGGCGCACCGTGGTGGACATAATTCTTATGATTGCGCCTTCCGATGGCACGGGAGCTGCTGCTACGACGTGGGGCGGCGACTTCGGAGGTCGCTGCTTCATGGGCAGCTTCAAGGAAAGCATCTGCTAACCTGTAGCCGAACGCTATACCGCTAACCTGGTCGTGTAAAGGGCGCTGTGTTCTAAGACGCGCTGCGCATCCAAGTTGCCGCTTGCGTCGAGACTGCGATGGCTAAGGTGCGCCGTCATCGAACCGCTCTTTGGCGGGCACGACTGGTAGGATTGGTTGAAGACATTTCCCGCTCTCCGACCCGGAGCATGTGGAGCTGTCAGTCGCCGATTCTTGCCAAGGCTCGGGCAGTATTGGTCCGAAGCTAAAGCAGAACGCGGCTCCCGAATAGAGCAACTTTAACCTGATCTCGGTGCGCCTACTGCAGTCGCCGCACAATCCAGTCAAGGTGCGCTTCTGCGACCCGCCCGGCGGCGTTCCGCACCTCGATCGAGAGGTGCTGCATCTCCGCACCTCTACTCATGTCCCTGGCTAAATCAGCAAGCGAGTTGGCGGCTTCTCGTTGAGCCGCTTCGATGCTCGGCAGCATCATTCCTTCCCCGTCGAGGGCCAATTCTTCGCCGTCGCGAATATCGAAAAAATACCGCTTCATCCCAACGCTCATTTGGCGGGAGCGCTGCCACGTGCCTCAACCACCGGCAATCGCCTTTCGGGAACGGTGAGTCATGCGGGTCAACGTTCCTTATCGCTTGTCGACGTAAGCTATCGCTCTGCGCTTTGCCGTGACCAATCTCAGAGTGAGCATGGCATGTACGCTCTGCGGCTGGTCGCCGATTTCAAGCGTCGCTTGATGGCGCCTTCTCGCGTGCGAGCCGTTCAGCTCGTAGTCGTTCTAGGTTCTTGCGGAAGGCCTTCTGCTCCTGTTCGTATTCAGTAACGGGTCTATCCGATGGACGTAAGGAATTGTCCGCGTCATATTCGCGTCTGCTCATGACGACCTTTCATTTACCTGGCGAGGCCTTAGCCGATCTCTGGATCGAGGCAGAGGATAGGCCGGCGGCTCATCTTGTTGGCATGGTGGCTGTAGCCCCGGGGAAGTCAGCCACTTATTGACTCCTAGGGCGACATCGATCTGCCGGGCTTTTTTGCAACAGCTCAATGCGGCGGATGCCACTAGGCATTCCTTGTGCCTGTTGGCGCAATTTGTCGCCTCTTGCGCTAGACGGTATTCGAACGTCGATGATTGTTCTGAAGATCGTCGAGCTGCCATGTTGCTGCTCCGCAAAGGGGTGAGCGGGAGCGCAGCTGCGTTCTCACCACCGATAGATGCTAGGGGGCCGCTCGATGGTAGGGCGACTATGCGCCTCGCTTAGCCGAATAGCGAGGGCCTTGTTACATGCTACGTCGGGAACCATCGGCAGTTGCCGAAAGTGGGCCGCTGGCTGAATCGTCGTCTCTTCGAGTCCTCTGAACGGCGTTGACCTGCTGTGTCCATAGCGCGGACACTGAAGCCGTCTGCGAGATGCTGCGTGGCGCCGACGGTCGGGTTTGGCCACTTGCTGGCCGTTCAAAATGAGAGGGGCCCTCGACCAAGACGGCCTTAGTTGTAGAACCGACGCAGGCTATGATGATCTCGCGATATCGTCCGTTGGCAGGACATTCGTGCCATGGTGCTATGACATTTCCTGATGACAAACTTTCGGAAAAGCGAAACATGAGCAATCCGCAGATTGATGCAGCGCGGCAAGGTGCCGGTCTTCGATTAGAAGTGCTGTGAAAAAGTTGATCCGCGTAAGTCTGGCTTCGGTCGATAGTTCAGATAAGCTTGCGACAGTTGCCGAAAGAACAAAAATCCTTGGGAGGAAATGATGCTCGACACCACGCCTAACGCGCGCATCCAGGCCTTTCTCGACAAATTCGAAGCGGCGCTTGTGGCAAGCGACCTGGACGCCGCCCTAGGGATGTTCGCACCCGAGTGCTACTGGCGCGACCTCGTTGCCTTCACTTGGAACATCAAGACAATGGAAGGTCGCGATCAGATCCGCGAGATGCTCAGCTCCTGCTTGGCGCACGCAAAGCCACGCAATTGGAAAATAGCCGACGGGGAAAATGCTTCTGAAGCAGACGGAGTGACCGAATGCTGGATCTCGTTCGAGACCGAGGTCGCCCGCGGCTACGGTCTAATCCGTCTCCAGAACGGCCAGATCTGGACGCTTTTGACGACGATGGTCGAACTGAAGGGTTACGAGGAGAAGGCGGGCTTCACCCGGCCGCTTGGCGCCCGCCACGGCGTCAATCCAGGCGCCAAAACCTGGAAAGAATTGCGGGACGAGGAAACCGAGCAGCTCGGCCTCAAAACGCAGCCGTACGTGCTCATTATCGGCGGCGGCCAGGGTGGCATCGCACTCGGCGCGCGGTTGCGCCAGCTTGGCGTGCCCACCATCATCGTCGAGAAGAACGCGCGTCCCGGCGACTCCTGGCGCAACCGCTACAAGTCGCTCTGCCTGCATGACCCGGTCTGGTACGATCATTTGCCCTACATCGACTTTCCGAAGAACTGGCCGGTGTTTTCGCCCAAGGACAAGATCGGCGACTGGCTGGAGATGTACACCAAGGTCATGGAGCTGAACTACTGGACCGGCACCACGGCCAAACACGCTGATTGGAACGACGCCAAAAAGGAATGGACGGTCCTCGTCGAGCGCGATGGCAAGGAGATTACGCTCAAGCCGAAGCAGCTTGTTTT
>NZ_LBIZ01000085.1:0-54967 GCF_028128665.1 Bradyrhizobium sp. CCBAU 45384 | reverse complement strand
GGTAGCATACGGTTGTCTTCGCGGTTTGACGTGGCCCATGGCTGCATGGGCCTATACCTTCGCGCCCGCCAAGGCCGGCAACGACCATTACGCATACGATTACGCGCGGCTTGCCGCCGTCGACGGATACGGTTTGACGTCGACGCAGGACTGGGTGCCGCAGGCACCGTTTGCCCTGGAGTGGATATCAAACCTCAACACGCCAAATCCGCTGCGTGGGTTCGGCGGCAGTCCCAATCCCGAGGGAACGATCGCGCTCGGCAGGGTGGCCGCCGACGGTGAGAGTGCGGTAAATCGCGTTCGCGATGATGCGGCGAAGCGGCTCAAGCAGCGGGTCGAAGCTCTTTCCCGGAGACTGACCTCCGAGACCATCCATTTGAAGGCCGCCGATCTCGGCGCGGCATCCGCCGCACCGATCACGGGATCAACGATCTCGGATGTGATCCAACAGATTCTCGACCAGATTCAGGCCTCGCTGAATTATGCTGACGTCGGCTCGCTGCTGCCGCTATTCGCCACCCCTGGCGGCAACCCGACCGATGGGACGCCGGGATGCCAGAAGCTGGACTATTTCTGGCAGCACCACCTCGGCAACTACCTGAAATACATGACGGAGCAGTATGGCGCCTGAGCCGGCGATGACATTCGGGGCAAGAGAGTCAAGCTTCCACGCGACCAGGCCGGCGCCGCGACGTACAGTCTGTTACGCCGCTTTCTGTAGCTTGATCCCGGGGCGCAGCTCGGCGCGTTGCGCAAGCCGGACCAGCATGCTCAGGCTGAACCGGTTGATCTTTCCGTTCTTGATCTCCGATGTCCGGCCTGAGTAACGCCGACGCAACCAGACCGTTATGGGTGCGAATCCGGTGCGGTGCTCCGAAACCCGCCCGAAGGCCCTGAGTCGGCGATCGGCAGCGTTTGGTAGCGCAAACCTTCGGATGAACTCGCAAATTGCAGAAGAGTCCAGGGGCGGACCAAATCGGCCATGATTGCTTTCACGATTGGCCTTTTGCGGTCACCTCGGTCCGGGTCTGGAGCCCGATCTCATCCGCCCATCCAGGCATGGGCCGGACAACGGCGCGCGCTTAATGGGCGCTTAATGCTTTTGCGCAACAGATAGATCACCAGCGCGGAATTAGTCCAAGTTACGAATGCGAGCCGAGCTCCCGAGGAGGGGAATCGGATGGGACTGATTTTTGTCGGAGTGCTGGCGGGAATCCTGATCGGCTTTGGCTGGTTCGCGCCTTCCCGAGGGTATTTCCTCGGGTGCGCGTCACGACCCTGTTTCGACAGGGTCGCCGTCGCCCAGCCCGCGCGACCAATGCCGACGGCGTTGGCGCAAGAGCCTGCGGTTGTCAGATCGAATTCCGGAACGTCGGCAAAGCCCGGCAAGACTTCATCTCCGAAGAAACGCGGATCGGCCGACCTTGCCAAAGCGGCGTCCCCGCGGACGACGATCAGCGTCCCGGCACCGGAGCGGACCGCGGAAAAGTCGGATCCTGCTCTGGACAAGGCGAAGGTTGCGATCGCGACGCAGTTGGGGGATCCGGAAACGGTCGAACTCAGCGACGTGAAGCGCGCAATGCGAAAGAACATACTTGGCCGTCGCGTGGATACGATTTGCGGGCGCGTGAAAGGAAGAAGCGCGTCAGGCGGCGAGACTGGAGAGAGGCCGTTTCTATATCTCGTGAAGGAGGATGAAGCATATGTCGTCGACGGCAAGTCAGGGTCGGCGGCCTCAACTGCGTATCGAAATATCTGCAATTAGGTGATGCGTCGACTGCGCCACCGCGCGGTATACGCAAAAATGATTTGAGGGGAAAGAATTTCCACCCAGGTGTTCAAGCGATCCAGCAGTGGATGCGGCACTACCTCTCGTGATGGTGCATTCGGGACGAATGCAGCAGCAGGGGAGACGCAATACGGAATGGGAATATCGCGGAAATTCTTTTCATCTCGAGGACATCATGCACGACATAACCAACACTTCAAAACGGCTCAATGAATCGCTTCACTTGCCGGTTCTGGTGATCATCGAGCCGCTCCTGTTGCCTCGTACATGCATTCTGCACGTCCTCAGGAGGGAGTTGGACGAAGTTGAGATCCTTGACATGGCAACGGTCCAAGGTCTGGACTGCACGTCAGCCCGCGATGTTCGTCTGGTGATGCTGAGTATCGCGGACAAGCCGATCGGCGATCCCTCGGTTGAGGACGATCTCGCCTTCGTTGCGGAGTGTTGTCCCAACGCCGCCACTGTGGTCCTGTCAAACCATGACGACGAGCCGACCGTGCAGGCCGCGATGCAGCGGGGCGTGCGTGGCTTTCTTTCCACCTCGCTGCCCATCGAGATCGCGGTAGCTGGCCTGCGCCTTGTTCTTGTCGGCGGCGCCTACAGGCCGTTGCCCGTGGCCGGGATGAACAGGATACCGGATTTCGAGCCGCCGGATGTGCGCGCGCTTGCGCCCTCATATCTGATGAGCGAGGGAACCAGAGTGGCTATCGACAGGAGCGTGACCGATCTCACGCCTCGCGAGCAACAGGTTCTGGCGGAACTGGAACTCGGCCTGCCAAACAAGCTGATCGCCGCCAAATTGGGCCTCTCGGAAAGCACAGTCAAAATGCACATTCAGCATATCATGAGGAAATGTGCTGCGCACAATCGCACGGAAGCCGTCCTCCGCTGGCGTGGCCGGTTGCCCGCGCAGAGTCGCGATCATGACCCCGGCGCGGCTCCCATGCATGAGACTTAGTCCTCTCTGAATGCGCCACGGAAGCTGTCGAGCAGGGGCCTGAGCGCGTAGAGAGCCACGGTGCCGCGTCCTGTCGTGATGAACACTTGAACCGGCATGCCGGGGATGATCTGGATGTCGTTCGCGACGATCTGCCCGTCGTCGATCCGAATCCTGGTCGCGTAGTATGGCTGGTCGGTGCGCTTGTCGAGGAGCCGGTCTGCGGATACGTGCACGACGGTTCCCTTCAGGCGAGGCACGCGACGCTGATTATACGGTACGAGGTTAACTTCGGCACTGAGGCCGGGATGAACTACATCGATGTCCTCGGGCCTCAGGCGCGCGGTTACGATGAGACGGTCTTGCCGGGGCACCAGGTCCATGAGCGGAGCACCCGCTCCGATGACGCCGCCGGCTGTATGAACCCGCAGATCGGTTATCACACCGTCCTCGGGCGCCTTGACCTCCGTTCGCGATAGCTGATCCCTGGCCGCAAGCAACCGCTCGCGGAGCTGGAATATCTGGCTCTGTGCTTCACGAAGCGACTGAGCGATCTCGTTCTGTCTCTCGCTCTCGAGCTTGAACAATGTGGCCTGCTGTTCGCTGATGACCTGCCCGGCGCGGGAAATCTGCGCGGTGATCTCGCCGCGGCGGCCCTCGACGTCGGCCAGCTCCCGCTGCAGGTTCAGGAGCCGCGGCCGCCGTTCGAGTCCCTTGTTGACGAGGGTCGCGACCATATCCAGTTCCTCCCGGACGATGTCGACCCGCTGCCCGGCGGCGGTTTCCTGAGCCTTGAGACCTTCGATCTCCTTCTCGACTTGACGCCTTCGTTCGCGAATGACCGCAAGCTGCGACTCGTGAACCTGCAGGCGCGCCTGGAAAATGAACTGCTGCGCCGACACCGCAGCGGCGGCCACGCCGCTCTGCCTGCTGTCCTGTTCCAGCGCGTCCGGAATTGCGATCCTCTCGAATCTCTGCTGCTCGGCTTGAAGCCGAGCGGCACGAGCAGCTGCATCCCAAAATTGGCCTTGAAGACTTTGCACCTCCGAGCTCGCCCTAGTGTCCTCCAGCGCGACCAGTGTTTGGCCGCTGCGCACGATATCGCCATCCGAAACCAGGATCTTGCTGATGATACCGCCTTCCAGATGCTGGATCGTCTTGCGGCTCGATTCCGATTCCACGACGCCGGAGGCGATCGCGGCGCTCTCGAGCGGCGCGAGGCTCGCCCATGTCCCGAGCCCCAGCATGAAGCAGAGCACCAGCAGATTGCCCGCGACGGTGATACCGCGAAGCCTTCCGCGCGGAGAGGTCGGCGTGGGCGTCGAGCACCACGGAAATTCCAGAGGCTCGAAATCGTCGATTGCGGTCACCACGACGCCAAATCGCCGGGCGGGCGGGGGGCTCGCCGGCGCTCGCATGAGCTGGTCCCAGATCACGGGAAGCCTCGAGACGGCGGGAAGCTTCCAGGTGGTGAGAAAGTTCCAGATCATGGCGCAATCTGCGAAGTAACCTGGGGTCGGCTCAGGTGCCGTTCAAAGATGTCCTCGCTGTCGCCGAACGCGGCGACCGCACCGTCCTCCATGATGGCAATCTTGTCCGTAGCGGCGAGAAGACCCATCCGGTGAGTGATGACGACAAGGATGACGCCTGCGAGCTTCATGCGCTCGATGGCATCAAGGAGCATTCGCTCGCCCCCGTAGTCGAGGCTGGCGTTGGGTTCGTCGAGAACGATGAGGCGCGGACTGCCGAAGAAGGCGCGGGCAAGACCGAGGCGCTGCCGATACCCGCGCGAGAAGGTTGCTTCGCTCTGAACCACCGTGTCGTAACCCTCCGGTAGGCGCATGATCGCCCCATGGATTCCGGCGAGCTTGGCCGCTTCGACGACCGTCCGCCGGTCGGCATCTTCAAGGCGTGCGATGATGTCGTTGATGGTGTCGCCGATCAGGTTGATGTCCTGTGGGAGATATCCGAGGCGGTCGCCGTTTCGGCCCTCGCGAAGCAGCGGGACGTCGGTATTGTCGAGGAGGACACGGCCATGCGTCGGCATTGACAGCCCAGCGATCACTTGGCCGAGCAAGGACTTGCCTGACCCGGACGGACCGATAATGCCAAGGCATTCTCCGGGCATGAGGCTGAACGAGACGCTGTTCAGCAGAAGATGGTTGGTCCCCGCAAGCCACACGCTGACATTATCAACGACGAGGCCGCTTCGCGCCTGCGGCGGGAAAGCCACGGCGCTCTCTTGCCGCGCTACGGGGAATGCGGCGAGAAGTTCGCCGAGCCGCTGACAGGCGCTCACCGCCGTCACGAGTGATTTCCAGCCTGCGACCGCACTTTCGGTCGGCGCGAGCGCCCGGCTGAACATCAGCGTAGCAGCAAAGATGATTGCCGGGCTCTTCCCGTGATCGAGGACGAGCCACGCGGCAGCCCCCATGATCAGGACCTGCGACAGCGCACGAACCGGCTTGGTGGCCAGTGAGACGATCTCGCCTCGACGGAGTGCCACATCGTGCTCTCTGCGGGCGTGCTGCGCGTCACGGTGGATCATGCGCGCAGCGCTATCGAGCATTCCCATGGCACGGATCATGTGGATGTTGCTCGCTGCAGTCTGAAGGCGGCCGCAGCTTCTGGACAGCGCGGCACCGGATCTGAGCAGAACGTCTTCCGTGACCAGCTCTCCGGCAACCGCGAGCGCGAACAGGAAGGCGACGGAGCAGGCGCCCACCACGCCAAGCAGGGGATGGATCAGAAACAGGACAAGGAGGAACAAGGGCGCCCAGAGCGCATCGAACAGCATCGGACATGCGCCGGACTCGACGAACTGGCGCAGCACGGTGAGATCCCGATACGCGCCAGACGCTCGCGTCCAATCGCTGCGGAGCGCCGATTCGAGGCCTGCCGAAAGCACGCAAGGACGAAGGCGATCGTCGAGCCAGGCGCCAAGGCGTCCAAGGACGGCGCGCCGCAATGCATCGAACACGCTGCCGACGACCACCGTGATCGCGACAATGAGTGTGAGCAGGAGCAAGGTGTCGCCGCTCCGGCTCGACAACACCCGGTCGTAGATCTGGAGAAGATAGATGGAGGGCGCAAACAGAAGCAGGTTGTAGCTGCAGCTATATGCGAATACGAGACCGAGAGGTCCGGCGCAGGACCGGAGGGCCGCGTGCAGTGGCGTCCCGATCTGCGGCAGGATAGGCAGCCGAATGGGCGGCATCAGCATGATCGTCACCGCCTGAAATCGAGGTCCGGCGTAGTTGACCGATGGCCAACGCCATCTGCCAACGGTATCAGCGGGGTATTAGCTCGAACTTCAGGACCGGTGGCGGTGGCCACCGATCCTGCACAGTCGGACGAGCCGGTGGTCAGAACGTATCGAGGTGGAAGCTCACTTCTCCGCCCAGCGCGGCGTTGCCGTCTCCACCATTTCCGCCGATGCCGGCCACGACTTCCTGGTGCTGGTCCACCGAGACCTTGTTGATCTGGGTCGCATCCGTATTGGCGTATACCTTGGAGGTATCGTAACCGCTGTAGGACTTCTGGCTTCCGTTCGACTCGGCGTCTCCGCCATGGGCCTTCGAAAACCACGAGGCCGTCGCCTTGGCGCCGCCGGCGTCCCAATCTGCCGTCTGCTTGACGTGATCGCCGGTGTTCACGTGCACGTCGGCACCGACCGCCTTGTTGGTCGGATCGAAGTTGAGCGTCGGCTTGCTGATGATAGCTCCCTTGAAGCTGCCGTCACCGCCATTTCCGACGTTCTGACCACCGGTGCTGATCGATTTGAATTCGATCGAGTCCGAAATGTGGATCGCTTTGGGCATCATGTGTGCCTCCCTCTGTTGGCTTTCGTGCATCATCCATCCCGATCAGGCGGACGCGCGCGGCAAGTCTGATCCGCCCACGCGCGGTGGCGATAGATGCCAAATCGGACACCATCCGGCTTGGTCGACCTACGTACGAAAGTATAACATTCGTCGCGCACCATCGGAGCTCGAAGCATCCAGGAGGGCCCGCAGGGCGAGCTTGCAT
Source organism: Bradyrhizobium sp. CCBAU 45384 (assembly GCF_028128665.1). Lineage (NCBI taxonomy): Bacteria > Pseudomonadati > Pseudomonadota > Alphaproteobacteria > Hyphomicrobiales > Nitrobacteraceae > Bradyrhizobium > Bradyrhizobium sp. CCBAU 45384. The sequence continues at coordinate 48,212 of NZ_LBIZ01000085.1, read as the reverse complement.
GCGCAGAGCATCGACGCAGTTCGCGATCGGACCTGTGCGAGCGGCGTGATGTTTCGCTAACCCATCAGGTGAAGATCCGACAGAAGATGTGCGGAAAGATCGCCACCCAGCGCGAGATTGCCGTGGCCGCCGTCCCCGCCAACACCGGCGATCTGGACCGCACTCTGGTCGATGTGCACGTTGTTGACCTGATCGGCCACGGCCGTCGAATGGGGACCTGCAATTGCGATATTGATGGGTGCATAGATCGCGACGCTGACATCGACCAGGCTGCCGGCAAAATATCCGTTGCCGCCATTGCCTGCGCCGTTCGAACCGGTCGCGATCGTGTCGGAGCCGCCCCACAGGCCATGGGAAAGCAGGCTTGCATGGCCGCCCGTCGCGGCGTTGCCGTTGCCGCCGTGCCCGCCAATGCCGGCGATCTGAATGATGGATTGATCCACGTAGGCGTCGTTGGTCTGGACCGAATGAGTGTTGGAGCCATAGCCCGCGACTGCGATGTTGATCGGGTCGTAAACCACGACGGAGGAATGAACGAGGCCGCCGTAGAATGCGCCGTCACCACCATTGCCGGCCTGACTTCCGCCGGTGTGAACGTCCGGGACGCCCCCTCCGTTGCTTGATCCCCAACTGGGGTCGAGCGTCATGACGCTGCCGCCGGCGGCCACGTTGGCATTTCCGCCGCTTCCGCCGATGCCCGCGATCTGAGTGGCCGATTGATCGATGTGGACCGTGTTCGATTGGCTTGCCTGCGCAGTGCCGCCCGAGCCCGCCACGCCAATATTGATCGGATGGTAGATCACCACGGGAGCGTCCACCAATGCACCCGAGAAATAACCGCTGCCCCCATTTCCGGCGCCGTTGTCGCCGCTCGCGATCACGCCGGAGCTTGAGGACGTACCTATGCTCCCTCCCAATGCAATGTTGCCATTGCCGCCATGGCCGCCGACGCCGGCCATTTGAAAGGCGGATTGATCGACATTCAAATTGTTGGACTGGTCGGCCAGGGCGACCGAGCCGTATCCCAAACTCACCGAGATGTTGATCGGTTCATAGATCAACAGGGACGCGTGAATGATACTTCCGTAAAAGTAGCCATCGCCGCCGTTCCCGGCCGTGTTGGCTCCGCTCTCGGCTGTAGCAATTCCCATCCCCGAATGTGATGCGCCGGAGGCGGGCATGGTGGACGAAACATCCAGGCTCGCCGCAGCGTGGTTACCGGCGTGGCCGCCCGTGTCCTGGGTATTCGGGCTCGCGGGGGCCGCTGCAGGACCAGCAGATTGACTTGCAAACGGGTCGGGACCGCCGACCGCGTCGGTCAGGAAGGGGGGGCTCGGTGCCGGACCCGCCTCATCGTCACCAGCGTACCCATCGTGCCGATGAGGCGCGTGATGCAGCCGGATCCCATCCGACATCCGCGAAAAATCCATCGTAGCCTCCCTCATCGCAATCGCTCCACGCAATCGGACGGGTTCTACACTTCAGACAGAATGTCATCCCGGGAAGGTCGAAAGCCCAGTCGTCAGTTCGGATATGGCGCTTCGTCTAGCAGCCGTAACATCGGCTACATCCGTTCGGGTAAAGCCCCTGATTTCCTCGGCGGGCCTGGCTGGACTCGAACCTGCAACCAGACCGTTATCAGCGGTGGGCCAACCTGACCTTGCGCAGGGCTGGGCTCTTCTACAGCGGCTGGGCCAAAGGGTACTTTTGGGCGTGAAATGCACCGAAGCGCGCGGTGATCTGATCTTGCAAGGTGGCGAGGCTTGCGCGGTCGCCATCGAAACAATCCGACCAGACGTCTCGCCCGGTCTGAAGATCCGTGAGGGACACATTGACGCGGACTTGATTGCCATTGCGCCGCACTGCGCCCTGTACTGCCCATCGGATGCCGAGATCCTTCCCAAGCGTCCTTGGCTCGATCTGCTTGTTCCTGTAGGTAAACGCCGTACCGCGTCCGATGACGAATGCGCCAGGCATTTGCGCGAGACCGTTGCCTCCCCGCGGGAGCCGCCATGCCCGGAAAGTAGCAGATTATGGGAGCTTGTCGCTGGGCAAATCTCCGCTAGGTCAAACTGGAACCTCGCGGGAGGGGCAGCTCTTGGCTCAAAGCTGACATCGGTATTGCCCGCATGTGTCGCCGCGTGCCGTGGTCCAGCCTGCGGCAGCCGCGGCTCTCTATTTCATCCCGAGCTGAACCTGCCGATCAACGACAATCCAGATGGCACGGCCGACTGCGAGCAGGTTCTCCTCTTCACCAAAGAGCGCAGCTTCGGCGATGAGACGGCGGCCTTCGCTGCCAATCTTCCAGGACGTCACCACGCATCGTTCACCCGGTCGCGGCCGGCGATCGATGCGCACAGAAAGGCGGCCGAGCAAGATCGGTAAGACCGTGAAGTTCCCGGTTTCGGAATCGAACTGAGATACATAGCCAGTCGGACAGTCCAGCGCAGACCACACGAACTCAGGCGCAACCAGCCCATCGTCGGCGGCGAGAGAGGCGTCAGGCCTCCAAGGTACAGCAAACACGCCGCTGCGGCCTTGTCGTCGCAGCGGCCCTGCGAAAAGCCGTAACCCGTCGCCGGGCGCTCGCTCCGGTCCGCAAACGAAGCACATAGGTAACAGATGCTCATGCGGCTTTAGTGGAGTTTGCTTTTCAGCGTCAAGGGCCTCAGCGTAGGTCGCGCCCTCAAGGCGGCTGACGTCGAGCGTCACGGCCCGGCCGCTTGCTATTGCCGCCGTGCCTTGGCGCAGCTCCCACGCGCCTGTCTCGAGCTCCACAATATCCAGCTCTGTCTCCAAGGGAGGCGGAGCGCGTAGCGTTACTTCCGCGGCACCGGCGATCTGGCGCGCCAGCATCCCACACACATAGCCGCCGTTGCCGGAATTTGGCGGACCACGAAAGCGGCGAGGGATTGTCAGCGTCTGCATATCAATCCACCTTCCCGGATCACGAATGGGCCGCTGATGACCTCAAGTTAACATCGATCGTCATAGGATCATCTCACCTGAAGTACAATTCTACCTGCGACCGATCGGCTTTCGATGGCGCTCATCGCCTCGGCCGCTCGCTCCAAGGGCAGCACACGATCGACGTGAGGGCGCAGCTTACCTTCACTGATCCATTGCAAGATCTTGTCGGCGGCGCGTGAGCTCTCATCTGGAAAGCGGTCCGCCCAAGCGCCGGTGAACACGCCGACGACGGAATAATTCTTCAGGAGGGGAAGATTCATCGGGAGAGAGGGCACCTCTCCGCCAGCGAAGCCGATCGGCAACAGCCTTCCGTTCCATCGTATGAGGCGAGCCAGTGTCTGGAACAAGGCGCCACCTACATTGTCCACACAGACGTCGATTCCTTCACCTGCGGTAAGCGCCTTGATCCGGTCACGCACGTCCTCGCTGGAATAGTTGATGACTGCTTCGGCGCCGTAGTCGCGGACGATCGCTGTCTTGGCGGCGGCGCCGACGGCACCGATGACGCGGGCGCCGAGCATGTGGGCCAGCTCAACGCAGGCAAGACCCACGCCACCGGCCGCACCCGTCACCAAAACAGTCTCGCCCGGTTCAAGGCGGGCGCGATCCACTAGCGTATAATAAGCCGTCAGATAAATATGTAATACGGTCGAACCCACGCCAAAATCAACGTTGTCGGGCAGCCGGCTTGTTCGGCTGGCCTTCGCGGTCATTCGTTCTGCGAAGCCGCCATACCAGTTTTCGCAGGTCACGCGGTCGCCTGGGCGAAACCGATCGACCTCGCTGCCCACCGCGACCACCACTCCGGCAGCGTCCGTTCCCGGCACATAGGGAAGGGGCGGCCGCATTTGGTAGCCACCAGAGACCATCAGATAGTCCATGTAGCTCACCGAGGCCGCATGCACCTCAATCAGGACTTCGTCAGGCCTAGGCTGTGGCTCCGCCGCATCGCCAACAGTCAGCGATTTGATCCCATCGAACGCCGAGCAAAGTACAGCACGCATTCTCGCCTCCCGGACAAGCGACCGACTCCATTCTATATGTCCTCTTGACTACATTGTACGTTCAAACCAACTGCGGAAGCCACTCGGCTTCTTGGGCGACAAATTCGATCTTGCCTGCGCAGAGCGGCGGGTTCTCCACACCCACGAAATCAAGATCCCATCGATCGCCTCTGGCACTAGCGCTCTGCCGCTTGCAACTGGAGCTCTCGGTCATGGAGAGTTCGGGCCATTGCTATGAACCTGCATGGCGCCGCCAAGTGCTCGGAGTCGCTCCGGTCAGCTTCCTGAAGGCCGCGCCGAACGCGGCTTGGGAAGAATAGCCCAGCGCGACCGCGATCGAGAGCACGGACGCGTCGGTGTCGCGCAGCATATTTTTGGCTTCCTCCAGCCGTTGGTGGCGACGCCATGCATGTGGGGACAGCCCGGTGCTTTCCTTGAAGGCGCGGCAGAAGGGGAATCTCGAAAGACCTGCATCAGACGCGAGCGCCGCAAGCGATACGTCGGCGTCGCTGTCCGAACGCAGGCGCTCGATTGCGCGGCGCAACATCATCGGTGAGAGGCCGCCCAGAGTCGGCTGGGACGTGGTCGGCACACCGACATGCGCTGCCAGCAGGCGCGTGGCCACGAGGTCCATCAGCTGCTGCCTGAATAGTGTATCCAGGCTGACATTGCCGTCCATGGCGCCGGCCGCGGTCAGGAGCAATCGGGATGTATTGGGATCGGGATGCGCCGTTCGCTCCAGCAGATTGGTTGAGGTGGCGCCGCCGAGCTCACATGCCATTGCGCATCGTCAACGACCGGCTGGGCCGCGTCAGTGGTGAATGGCACTCGCGATTATCGTGCGGCGGCGCCGGTGCGTGTGGGTTTCCGCGCGCCGGGGCCCGGATGGACGTGAACCGCCTTCGCCGTCAGCGGCTCGCCGCACTCCGAGCAGACCATGACGGGATCAAACATCTTGTGGCAGTTCTTGTGCTCGTGCAGCAGTGGCCGTCCGCGCGAGTCGACCATGTGGACATTGCCCCAATGCACGATTGACATGATGATCGGATAGAGGTCGAGACCTTTCTGCGTCAGGATATATTCGTAGCGCTTGGGCGCGTCCTGATAGGGAATCCTGCGCAGCACGCCGAAGCGCACCAGCTTCTTCAGCCGGTCGGCCAGCAGGTGGCGGGTCACGCCAAGCGACGACTGGAATTCGTCGAATCTGCGGATGCGGAGAAAACATTCGCGCAGAATGAGCAGGCTCCAGCGATCACCGATGACGGCCACGGTGCGGGCCAGCGAGCACGGCTCCTCCTCAAGGGCATCCCATTTCATCAACGTCTCCAGTCCATCTGCGGCATCAATCAATATAAATTCTAAATCAGAACTTGCGCCATTTCAATATGATCGCCAATTTCGGCGGAAATCCGCCATTGAATGATGAAGATCATATTGACAGTTCTAAAATAGAACCATAGAAATCGCGCAACGATCAATCGCGCGGCAGGCAGTAGCCGCCATCGAAGGGAAGGGCGTTCCATGGCAGCTCCGCTCAAGGTCGAGTTTCACTTCGATTTCGGCAGCCCCAACGCCTACCTCGCCGAACTCGCGCTGCCCGCCATCGAGCAGCGTACGGGGGTGAAGTTCGATTACGTGCCGGTGCTGCTCGGCGGCGTCTACAAGGCGACCGGAAACATGTCGCCCGCCGAGTCGCTGCGCGGGATCAAGAACAAGCCGGAATACAACGCGCGCGAGACCGAGCGCTTCCTGCGCCGGCACAATATCACGAAGTTCAGGATGAACCCGTTCTTCCCGGTCAACACACTCGCGTTGATGCGCGGCGCGGTCGCGGCCGAGTTCGAGGGAATGTTCGAGTCCTACTTCCGCGCGGCCTATCATCACATGTGGGTCGAGCCCAAGAAGATGGACGACACACAGGTCTTTCGCGAAGCGTTCCAGTCCTCAGGGTTGGACGTCGATCGCATCATCGCGCGCGCCCAGCAGGATGATGTCAAGAAGAAGCTGATCGAGAATACCAGCAGCGCCGTCGCCCGCGGCACTTTTGGCTCCCCGACCTTCTTCGTCGGTAATGAGATCTATTTTGGCAAGGACAGCCTGCGCGACGTCGAGGACGAAATCCTCATGCAACTGAGCTCGGGGAAACGCAAGACCGCCTGATGGCGCATCAGCTTTCAGATAAATCGAGCCCGGAGAGGGCCCAGCAACGGGAGGTGTCGTTGGTGAATTGGCAGCAGGCTGCAGACGAGATTCTAGATGTATTGCCGCGCCGCATCCATGAGGTGATGGACCCGTATGTTGCCACCACGCCTGATCGGACAGCGCTGATCGATGACAACGCCAAACTGACCTATCTTGAGCTCGACCGTGCGGTCGGTGCCACCGCGGACGCGCTACGCGCGCTCGACATCCGGGCCGGGGATCGCATCATGCTCGTCAGCGAGAACTCGATCCCGCTGGCCTGTCTCCTGCTCGCCGCAAGCCGGCTCGATGCCTGGGCGATCGTCGCCAACCCGCGCCTGTCGCCGCGCGAGCTCGACCAGATCAGGGATCACAGCGGCGCCCGGCGGATGTTCTTCACGGCAAAGGTCTCGGAAGAGGCGGCCGCACACGCGACGCGTTATGAGGCTCCGCTGCGGGATGTCGGACCGTTCGACAGCATCGGCGTGTCCGGGCTGAACCGGGAAACCAAGGCCGAGCCGGTCGAGGCCGACGGCGCACGCCAGGTGGCGGTGCTCATCTACACGTCCGGAACCACCGGAGCGCCGAAGGGCGTCATGCTCACGCACCGGAACCTGCTGTTCTCGGCCCGGACCACCGCAACTTTGCGCAGCATGACCGCAGACGACGTGCAGTATTGCGTGCTGCCGATCTCGCACATTGTCGGCATCTCGCTTCTAACGATGACGCTCATGGTCGGTGCGGTCACCCGGCTGGTCACCAAATACAATCCCGCCGCGCTTGCCAAGGCACTCGCAGAGGAGGGCATCACGCTCCTGAACGGCGTGCCTGCGACCTACCAGCGGCTGCTCGAATACAAGCAGACGGCGGGCCTGCAGAGGCTGGAGCGCGGGTCGCTGCGGCTGATGAGCGTCGCTGGTGCGCCGCTCGATTTGGAGCTCAAAGCGCGGGTCGAGAAGGAGCTTGGTCTTCCTCTCGGCAACGCCTTCGGCATCACCGAATGCTCGCCTGGCATTTCCGGCGTTCGGGCGGAGGCGCCGCGCAACGACAATTCGGTTGGCACTCTCGTGCCGGGTATCGAGGCTCGAATCGTGGCCCGAGACGGCACTATCGTGACCAACGGCGATATCGGTGAACTGCATGTCCGTGGACCGAACGTGATGCTCGGCTATTACCGCGCGCCGGACCTCACGGCAAAGGCGATCGACCCGGATGGGTGGTTCAACACGGGCGACCTGGCGCGCTTCGAGGGCGAGGCGATGTTCATCGTCGGACGCACCAAGGAGATGATCATCCGGTCCGGCTTCAACGTCTATCCGGCCGAGATCGAGGCGGTGCTGAGCACCCATCGCGACGTCGTGCAGTGCGCCGTGGTCGGACGGCAGGTCCCGGGCAATGAAGAGATCGTGGCGTTCGTCCAGCTCCTCAAGGGCTCGTCGGCAACCGCGCAGGATTTGATGGCGCATGTCGCGCCCGAGCTCACGTCCTACAAGCGGCCGTCGGAGATCATCCTCATGGACGCGCTGCCGGCCACGTCGACCGGAAAGCTGCTGAAACACAAGCTGGCGGAATCGCTGCGCAACTGACGCGCGCGAGATCGCTTCAACAAGTCACCAGGCTGGAGAAGTCCCATGCAGAAGAGAAACAGGACGGTTGCAGTGATCGGCGCCGGTGATTTTATCGGCGGCGAAATTGCCAAGAAATTCGCCTCCGAGGGCTTCACGGTGTTCGCCGGTCGCCGCAATGGCGACAAGCTCGCGCCGTTGGTCAAGGACATCGAAGCCGCCGGCGGCGAGATTCATGCGCGCTCGCTCGATGCACGCAAGGAGGAGGAGATCATCTCGTTCCTGAACGACGCCGACAAGCACGCGCCGCTCGAGGTCTGCATCTTCAACATCGGTGCCAACGTCAACTTCCCGATCCTCGAGACCACCGAGCGGGTGTTCCGAAAAGTCTGGGAGATGGCCTGCTACTCCGGATTCCTTGCAGGCCGCGAGGCTGCGCGGCTGATGCTGGCGCGCGGGGGCGGTAACATCTTCTTCACCGGCGCGACCGCGTCCTTGCGTGGCGGTTCCGGCTATGCCGCGTTCGCCAGCGCGAAGTTCGGCCTCCGGGCCGTCGCGCAGGCGATGGCCCGTGAACTCGGGCCGAAGAACATCCATGTCGCGCATCTCATCATCGATTCCGGCGTCGATACCGAATGGGTACGGCAGCGCCGGCTCGAAGCGCTCGGCCCCAATGCATTGGACAATCCGGACCTGCTGATGCCACCCGCCTCGGTGGCGACGTCCTATTGGCAGCTCTACCAGCAGCCCAAAAGCGCCTGGACGTTCGAGCTTGAGATCCGTCCCTTCGGCGAGAAGTGGTAGGGAGCGCCCCGATGGAGCTCGCGCTATCCCCGGAAGACGCGGTGTTTCGCGACGAAGTCCGCGCCTTCATTAAGGACAATTATCCGGCCGAAATGCGCGTTCCCAATCCGGAGACCGATCTCTCCAAGGAGCAGATGCTGCTGTGGCATCGCATCCTCCACAAGAAGGGCTGGATCGCGCCGCTCTGGCCCAAGGAATATGGCGGCCCCGGCTGGTCCATCACCCGTCGCTTCATTTTCGAGCAGGAGACCACGCGCGCCGGCACCATGCCGCCTTTGGCATTCAGCGTGACCATGGTCGGACCGGTGATCTACACGTTTGGCAATGATGCCCAGAAGCAAAAGTTTCTGCCGCGGATCCTCTCGGGCGAGGACTGGTGGTGCCAGGGCTACTCGGAGCCTGGATCGGGTTCGGACCTTGCCACAGTTCGCACCAAGGCGGTGCGCGACGGCGATCATTACGTCGTCAACGGTCACAAGACCTGGACGACGCTGGCGCAGCACGCCGACTGGATCTTCTGCCTGGTGCGGACCGATCCGGCCGCAAAGCCGCAATCCGGCATCTCGTTTCTCCTGATCGACATGAAGTCGCCGGGCGTCAGCGTGCGGCCGATCATCACCATCGACGGTTCGCGCGAGGTCAACGACGTCTTCCTCGAAAATGTCCGTGTGTCCGTCGAAAACCTGATCGGCGAGGAGAATAAGGGCTGGACCTACGCCAAATTCCTGCTCGGCAATGAGCGTACCAGCATGGCCGGCATCGGCCGCTCAACGCGCTACATCGCGAAGTTGAAAGCGATCGTCAAGGCGGAGATCCCGGAGGACGATCCAGCCCACCTCGAATTCCTCAGGGACATCGCCCGCGTCGAGCTCGACGTGCTGGCGCTGGAGGCAACCGAGCTGCGCGTCGTAGCGCAAATGGCTCGTGGCATCGATCCGGGGCCGGCGGCCTCGCTGTTCAAGATCCGCGGCACCGAGATCTTCCAGGACATCACCGAGTTGACGCATCGCTCAATCGGCAACTACGGGCTGGCTATCCGCGAGCATCCCGTCAGCGCCAATCACTTTATGCCGGGACCGGATTACGCTCACACCGCATCGGAGAAGTATCTGAACTCGCGCAAGCTCTCCATCTACGGCGGATCCAACGAGATCCAGCGCAACATCATCGCCAAGGCCGTGCTCGGTCTCTAGCGAACAGCAGCACGGAGGAACCGGATGGATATCCAATTCATGGAAGAGCAAGAGCTACTCCGATCCAGCGTCCAGCGCCTGCTGCGCGACCAGTATGATTTCGACGCGCGCCGCAAGATCGTCGCGAGCGAGGAGGGCTACAGCCGCCAGCGGTGGCAGGCCTTCGCGGAACTCGGCCTCCTGGGCGCGCCGTTCTCCGAGGAGGTCGACGGGCTCGGTGGCGGTCCGCTCTCGACCATGATCATCATGCAGGAGTTCGGCCGGCATCTTGTGGTCGAGCCTTTCGTCGAGACGGTGGTTCTCGCTGGCAGTCTCCTCGAGCAGTTAGGCTCCGTCGAACAGAAACAAGGCTTCATCGCCGACATCATCGCCGGCAACAAGATCTGGGCGCTGGCCTGGACGGAGAACGGCTCGCGCTTCGATCTCACCAATGTCACCACCACGGCGCGACGCGGGGGCAACGGCTATGTTTTGACCGGCCAGAAGGCCGCGGTCATTGCCGCGCCCTGGGCTGACTATCTGATCGTTTCGGCGCGCACCTCCGGCCAGCAGCGCGATCGCGGGGGCGTCAGCCTGTTCGTGGTCGATCGCCGCTCCGCCAACCTCGATCTGCAGAGCTTCAAGACCATTGATGGCCGTCGCGCGGCGGAGATCAGCCTGCGTGGCGTCACCGGCCAATTGCTGGGTCAGGAAGGCGAGGGGATAGCCGCGCTGGAAGCCTGCCGCGACCGTGCCATCGGCGCGCTCTGCGCCGAGGCGGTCGGTGCGATGTCCGAGCTGAATGCGGCGACGCTGGACTATTCCAAGACCCGCAAGCAGTTCGGGACGACGATCGGCTCGTTCCAGGTGCTGCAGCATCGGATGGTCGACATGTTCATCGCGCATCAGGAAGCGCTCTCATTGATGCAGCATCTCACGCTCAGCCTCGATGCAGGCGAGGCTGGCATCTCGCGGCTGGCGTCTGGTGCCAAGTCCAAGATCGGCTATGCCGGCAGATTCATCGCCGACCAGGCCGTGCAGCTGCACGGTGGCATGGGCATGACCGACGAATTGAGCATCGGGCATTATTTCAAGCGGATTTCCTCCATCAACATCCAGTTCGGCGATCCTGCCTTCCACCTGTTGCGCTACGCGCAGCTCGATGCGGCCGCCTAGCAGAGAGGCAGACATGACGACCGAAGCAGTAATCGTATCCACCGCGCGTACCGGTGTCGGCAAGGCCTATCGCGGCGCGCTCAACAATACCGATGGTCCGACGCTGGCCGGCCACGTGATGGCCGAGGCGGTGAAGCGCGCAGGCATCGCGCCGGCCGAAGTCGAAGATGTGGTGATGGGCTGCGCCATGCAGCAGGGCACCATGGTGATGAACGTCGCCCGCAAGGGAGCGATCCGTGCCGGTCTTCCCGTGACGGTGGCCGGCACGACGATCGACCGGCAATGCGCCTCCGGCTTGCAGGCGATCGCGGTCGCCGCGCGCTCGGTGATGCTCGACGGCGTCGAGATCGCAATCGGCGGCGGCATCGAGTCGATCAGCCTGGTGCAGAACGATCACATGAACAAATTTCATGCCGTCGACCAGGATCTCATGGCGATGAAGCCGGAGATGTACATGTCGATGCTCGAGACCGCCGAAGTGGTCGCCGAGCGCTACAAGATTGGGCGCGACCAGCAGGACGAATACTCGCTCGAATGCCAGCGCCGTGTCGGTGCCGCGCTTCAGGGCGGTCGCTTCAATGACGAGATCGTGCCTATCACGACCAAGATGGCGTTGGTCGACAAGGATACCAAGCAGGTCAGTTATCAGCAGGTCACGCTGAGCCGGGATGAAGGCCCGCGGCCGGATACCACGGCTGACGGCCTCGCCAAGATCAAGCCGGTGTTCGAAGGCAAGACCATCAGCGCCGGCAATGCTAGCCAGCTCTCGGATGGCGCCTCGGCCTGCGTGATCATGAGCGACAAGATCGCCGCTCAGAAGGGCTTGACGCCGCTCGGCATCTTCCGCGGCTTCGTCGCCGCTGGCGTCGAGCCGGACGAAATGGGTGTCGGGCCGGTCGCTGCAATCCCGCGGCTCCTCAAGCGTCACAACCTCAAGATCGATGACATCGATCTGTGGGAGCTCAACGAGGCCTACGCGGTGCAGGTGATCTATTGCCGCGACAAGCTCGGCATCGATCCGAACAAGCTCAACGTCAACGGCGGCTCGATCGCGATCGGTCATCCCTATGGCATGACCGGAGCGCGGCTTACGGGGCATATCCTGCTCGAAGGCCGGCGGCGCAAGGCCAAGTACGGCGTGGTGACCATGTGCGTCGGCGGCGGCATGGGTGCCGCGGGCCTGTTTGAAATCGTCCACTGATCGGAAACGGAGTTTTCATGTGAAGACAGCAATCACCGAACTGTTCGGCATCCAGCATCCGATCATCCAGGGCGGCATGCACTATGTCGGCTTCGCCGAGATGGCTGCGGCCGTGTCGAATGCCGGCGGTCTCGGCATCATCACGGGCCTCACCCAGAAAACGCCAGAGCTCCTCGCCAAGGAGATCGCGCGCTGCCGCGACATGACCGACAAGCCGTTCGGCGTGAACCTGACCTTCCTGCCGACGCTGTCGGATCCGCCTTATCCGGAATATATCGCCGCGATCCGTGAAGGCGGCATCAAGGCGGTCGAGACTGCGGGCCGCAGCCCGGAGGCCTACATGCCGGCACTGAAGGCGGCGGGCATCAAGGTGATCCACAAATGCACCTCGGTGCGGCATTCGCTGAAAGCGGAAAAGATCGGCTGCGACGCCGTCAGCGTCGACGGTTTCGAGTGCGGCGGTCATCCCGGCGAGGACGACATCCCGAACATGATCCTGCTACCGCGGGCGGCGGATGAGCTGAAGATCCCGTTCGTGGCCTCCGGCGGCATGGCAGATGGACGCAGCCTTGTCGGTGCGCTCGCGATGGGTGCTTCCGGCATGAACATGGGCACGCGCTTCATCGCCACCAAGGAAGCCCCGGTCCATGACAATGTGAAGCAGGCGCTGGTCAAGGCGACCGAGCTTGACACCGTTCTGGTGATGCGCGCGCTGCGCAACACCGAGCGCGTGCTCAGGAACAAGGGCGTCGACGAGTTGCTCGAGATCGAGCGCGAGAAGGGCGCAAGCCTGAAGATCGACGACATCATCGACCAGGTGGCCGGCGTCTATCCGAAGGTGATGGTCGATGGCCAGATGGATGCCGGGGCGTGGAGCTGCGGCATGGTGGTCGGGCTGATCCACGACATCCCGACGGTCAAGGAGCTGATCGATCGCATCATGGCGGAGGCGGAAGCGATCATCCGCCAGCGCTTGACCGGCTTCCTCGACGGAACGGTCGAAGCGCAGCGGGCACGCGCGGTCGCCTGAGATGCGGCGGATGCGAGTGCGTCAAGACCGGGATGGCTGACGGCGTCACGATGCAGACGCCGCAGCGCTACGGCAAGAAAACATAGGGGAGGAAGAGCATGCCCGTCGTCGGTAGCCATCAATATCCCACCATGGAATCCGTGATCTACGGCAAGCCGGCGGCGGAGGCGCTGCGGGAGGAGGCCGAGCGGCTGGGCGCCAGGCGCGTCTATCTGATCGCGAGCCGCACGCTCAACACCACGACGGACGAGATCGAGAAGATCCGGACCGCGCTCGGCGCGCGCCATGCTGCGACCTTTGACGGGGTGCCGCAGCACACGACCCGGGACGTGGTGACGCAGATTGCCCGGCAGGCCAGGGATGCGGAGGCCGACCTGGTCGTTGCGATCGGCGGCGGCTCGGTGGTCGATGCGGCAAAGATCGTGCTGATGTGCATGGAGCACGAAATCTTCGAGCCAAAAGGGCTCGATGGGTTCGAGACCACGCCGGACCGCCGCTTCGGGCCATTCCGAACCCCGAAAGTGCGGATGGTCGCCATCCCGAGCACGCTCTCCGGCGGCGAATACAATTCGGGCGCGCTGGTCACCGACACCAGCCGCAAGCTGAAGCAGATTTTCAATCATCCGATGATGATGCCGCGAAGCATCATCCTCGATCCGGCAATCACCAGATACACGCCGGAGAAGCTCTGGCTCGGATCAGGCACGCGCGCAATGGATCACGGCATCGAGGCGATCTGCTCCAGCCGTCCCAATGTGCTCGTCGATGCCGTGTGCCAGCAGGGCTTGCGCTATTTGTCCGACGGGCTCCGTCGCACCAAGGACAATCCGAACGACGAGGCGGCGCGGCTGAGCTGCCAACTGGGGTCCTGGATGTCCGCCTTCGGCCTGCAGTCGCGCGTTCCGATGGGCGCCAGCCATGCCATCGGCCATGTCCTCGGCGGGACCTGTGACGTGCCGCATTACTTCTGCACGGCCGTGATGATGCCGAGCGTGCTGCACTACAATCTGCCGGCCACGCAAGTGGCTCAGAAGTCGGTCGCCGCCGCGCTCGGCGCGCCCGGCCGCGATGCCGGCGAAGCCTTCGCGGCCTTCATCGCGGAGCTCGGCCTGCCGCGGCGGCTCGCCGACGTCGGCGTGGCCGAGGACCGCTTCGAGCTGATCGGCAAGAACGCCATGCTGTCGATCTTCACGCGGGCCAATCCGCAGCCGATCCGTGAGTCCGGTGACATCGTCAAGATACTCAAGCTGGCCGCCTGACGCGGCCGCCGGAAGTCTATCACGCCTCGCCGCCGGCAGGGCATGCATAAACAACAATGGAGGGAATCTGCGATGTCCTGGTGCATGAGACTGGCTTGCGCACTGGTGATTGCAACATCTACGCCCTGCTGGGCAGGTGACACGCCAGGCGTCACGTCGACGAAGATCAAGATCGGCGGCATATTTCCGTTGAGCGGACCGGCGTCCTCGATCGGTCAGACCGGGCAGGGCGTGCTGGCCTATGTACAATCGATCAACGATCGCGGCGGCATCAACGGCCGCAAGATCGACTATGTCATGATGGATGACGCGTATAGCCCGCCCAAGGCGTTCGAGCACGCGCGAAGGCTAGTGGAAAGCGACGAGGTCGCGTTCATGTTCAGCCAGCTCGGCACGGCGGGCAACTCCGCGGTCGCCAAATATCTCGCCGCGAAGCGCGTGCCAGCTATCGCGATCGTCACCGGTGCGAGCAAGTTCACCAACGTCAAGGAGTACCCGCTGACGACCACGGGTCTCGTCAGCTACGACACCGAAGGCAAGATCTACGCAAAATATCTCACGCGGGCGCTCCCCGCGGCGAAATACGCAATCCTCTACCAGAACGATGATCTCGGTCGCGATTACGTCAACGCGTTCAAGTCGGTGCTTGGCGCGGATTTCGACAAGCGGGTCGTCACCGCGAGCTACGAGGTCACCGAACCGACGGTCGACTCGCAGGTGGTTGCGCTCAAGAGCTCCGGCGCGCAGGCGCTGTTCGTGGCCGGGACGCCGAAATTTGCGGCGCAGGCCATCCGCCGCGCGGCCGAGACCGGGTGGAAAGCAACGATCGTGATCAACTTCCCGTCGTCGTCTGTCGCGGGCACGCTGAGGCCTGCGGGCCTCGAGAATTCGATCGGCGTCATTGTCGGCACCCCGAACAAGGATCCGAACGACCAGAAATGGACGGACGATGAGGCGGTCAAGGCTTATCGCGCCTTCTTCGAGCGGTATCTTGCCGGCTCCGACATCACCAACACGAGCTACCTGACCGGGTACCAGCAGGGCATGGTGCTCGAGCAGATCCTCAAGCAATGCGGCGACGATCTGTCGCGCGAGAACATCATCAAGCAGGCAAAGTCGCTGAAGAACCTTGATCTGCCGACCGCGCTGCCCGGCGTCAGGATCAATACCAGCGAGAGCAACAACATGATCTGGACGCAACTTCAGCTCCAGCGCTGGAACGGCTCACGCTGGGAGCAATTCGGCGACATTCTCGATGCAAGATCCGAGTAGTGGATCTGCTCTGACGTTTATTGCGGGGGCGAAGTTCATCAGGAGAAATCACGATGGCCGATTTGCGCATCTTCTCATATTTGCCGAACCCGCGTGTCTGGAAGGCAACTATTGCTGCACGTTTCTGCGGCTTGGATATCGAGGTCAGGGGCGCGCCTCCGAAGGAACTGAAAGACTGGCTGTGGGACTACGATGCCCGTCCTTTAGCCGAGGATGAACGCCAATCGCTGTCATCCCTCGCACGCACGGGGCGGGTCGGGCTCACCGGGGCGCAGCTCTTCAAGACCGATGCCTTTCTTGCGGCGCAGCCGTTCGGCCATGTGCCGGCTGCCTTCGGGCCTGGCGGAGAGGTCGGGATCTTCGAGTCCAACAGCATCATGCGCGCAGTGGCGCGCCTGGGCGCAGCCACGCACCAGCTCTACGGGCGAGACGCCTATGAAGCCTCGAGGATCGACGGCTTTCTCGATGTCAGCCTGGTGTTTGCGAGGGATGCGCAGATCTATCTCCTCGCGCTGTCAGGTGGTGCGGTCGACGCGACCATCCACGCCCGCGCGAAGGAGGCGTTCGCGATTTATATGTCGGGGATCGAGCAGGCCTTATCGCCACGCCGAAATACGCTGGTCGGGAATGGGATCACGCTGGCGGACATCTGCTTTGCCGCTGAACTTGCGCTGTTCATGAACGAGTATGCGCGGGCTGATCAGTTGACCAGCCTGGGTCTCGACAAGATCCTGCACGCTGGCGTCGGCAGCGAGTATCCTCTGTGCCTTGCTCATTTCGACCGGCTCCTCGCGCATGAGCACTTTCGTCCTGATCTCGCGCCCTATGTCGATAAGCTGCTGTCCAAGATTGCAGCGTAGAGGCCGCGGCATGAAGGCCGGCGGCCGCAACAAGGAGGTCTGATCGCATGACCGCGCCAGTTTGCCTGATCTCGGGTGTTGGCCCCGGTACGGGCTCGGCCCTTGCCAGGAGATTCGCTGAAGGCGGCTATCGCGTGGCGCTGCTCGCGCGCAATGAGGAGCGCCTTGCAGCGCTCGAAGCACAATTGCCGGGCGCGAAGGGATTTCGTTGCGACGTGTCGGACCCCACGCAGGTGGATGCGGTGGCATCCGCTGTGGAGCGCGATCTCGGCCATCCCACGGTCATCATCCACAACGCCGTCGGAGGTGCGTTCGGCACCTTTCGGGAGATCGATCCGGCGATCCTCAACCGCAATTTTCAGGTCAACACGATGGGGCTGTTGTACCTGGCTCGGCGATTAACCCCGGCGATGATCGCGTCCGGTGCGGGCGCCATCATCGCGACCGGCAATACCTCGGCACTGCGCGGCAAAGCAGGCTTTGCCGGCTTCGCGCCGACCAAGGCAGCTCAGCGGATCCTGGCGGAGTCCATGGCCCGGGATCTCGGTCCTCAGGGAATCCACGTCGCCTATGTCGTGATCGATGCCGTGATCGACCTCGAATGGACGCGAAAGCGGTGGCCCGAGCGGCCGGACGATTTCTTCATCAAACCGCAGGCGATCGCGAGCGAGATCTGGCACGTTGCTCACCAGGACCGCAGCGCTTGGTCGTTCAATGTTGAACTCCGACCGTTCGGAGAAAGCTGGTAGTCGAGGAGTGTCAGGGGCGCTTCACCCGACAAATACTTCTCTCTCTTCTTGAGCAAACGCCGCGAAGTGGGTTGCCTTTCGTCCGGTTATTTCTTCCACCGAACTAGAAACCCGTGCGGTGAATCCTAACTTCATCGTCCGATAATGCTCCAACAAGCCCTCAACGATTACAGCAGGCATGCCTGCGCCTAGCATGGAAGCGCGAGCGGCTTCAACCGGCACATCGATATACCTGATTGCTTTTCCGGTTGCCGCAGAAAGAATATCCGCAACTTCGGCACCAGAAAGTGCCTCTGGCCCTGATAAGTAATATGCCTTGTTCTCATGACCATCTTCCGTCAAGACCTGATAAGCAACTTTGGCTATATCGCGGGCATCAACGTAAGCCGTCTTTCCGTCGCCATGCGGCCCGTAAAAGGCTCCATGATCACGAATCGTGTGCGAGTTGAAATTGCTAAAGTTCTGCATAAAGGAATTTGACCGCAAGAAGGTGTGAGCAATGCCGGACTGCTCAATTTCCCTTTCAACCGCTCTATGCCACTTGGCCATTGTGTCCAGATCGCTATCGGCCCCACCTCCCGACAATTTCACAAGATGTTTCACGCCTGCGCTTTTAGCCGCGGTGATGATTGATGAAGAGAGTTCAGCCATGTTCGGTACAAGAGGAGTGGCAAAATATACTTTCTGGATTCCGTCCATAGCTTTTTCCAGAGAGCCGACATCGTTTAGATCGGCTTGAACCAATTCAACTTCCAATGCCTGCAGTGCGCGTTTGTTGCTTGTCGATCGAACGGTAGCGCGGGTTTTGTGACCGCCCTTCGCCAGAATTTTTGCCAATTCCTTGCCGGTTGTTCCTGTAGCTCCAATCACCAGAATTGCGGCGCTCATACCGGAAGCTCCTCTCATGGTAGGTTCACTCACTAAGCCCTCAACAAAGAGAAGGCCGGTGTCTAACGATCCCAGCGAGCTCGCAGGAAGCCAAACAGACTGATGGTCGCTGCCACGACGACGCTAACGGCTACCAGTTCGAATGCAGTGTGCAGACTCGCATCGCCTCGCAGGACCAGCATCATGGCGGCGAGCGCAAATGCGCAACGCACTACGCTGGCGGTCATTGGCCAGAGGATGCGTTGTGCGCCTTGCCCTACAAAGTAGAGCTCGAAAATGACGCCAATCCCTGCGTAGAAAGGCGCTACCATATGCAGGTATTGCGCGCCGACCGCCATAATTGCTTGATCGTTCGTAAACAGACCGAGCCAGAGTTGCGGGAAGAGTGAAACGAACCATCCAACGAGCCCGACCACGCCGGCGACAAACAGTACGTTCACGATCGCTACCTGCCGGGCACGAGCTATGTTGCCTGCGCCCAGGTTTGTGCCGACCAGCGCGATCGCTGCGGTTCCGCAGCCGAACATCACCGGAGACAGCAGCATCTCGAGGCGGGAGGCAATGCCGTAGCCAGCGATGGCGGCGACGCTCACTGCCCCGGCCGCCGCGGTCAGGGCGGTGACTGACATGGCCAACATGACAACGTTGATCGACGACAGTAAGCCGACGCCAAGGATCGCACTGAAATGCTGGCGCCGCAGCGGATAACGGCGCAGGCGCAGCGTCGAGGACGGCGAACGCATGTAGACGACCACGACGACCAGCGCGGCGATACTGCACAATACTTGGGTTACACCGGCGCCAGCGACGCCCAGGCGCGGAGCACCCAGCCAGCCGTTGATCAACACCGGTGACACGATCAGCCCGACGACCACGCTGCCCATTATGGTCATCGCTGGGACCTTGACATTGCCGGCCCCGCGCAGTGCCGCCTGCAGTAGCAGCAGGATCCAGAACGAGATCGCACCCCCGAACAGGATGTTGGAATAGAGAACCGCAAGGTCCAGCGACGCTCCGCGACCGCCGAGGCTGCGATACAGCGCGGGCCCGGCCATCAGCGCTATTAGGGAGAACAGTCCGCCTCCTACTGCACCGATGACCACCGCGTGCCATGTTAGGCTTTCCGCCTCGTCCTGGCGGCGGGCGCCGATGGCGCGAGCGATAGCAGAGGATACGCCGCCGCCGATGCCGGCACTCGCTACCGTGGTCATCAGCAGCATTGCCGGAACCACCAAAGATGCGGCGGCGATCGCATGCACGCCCAGCGCGCTTACGAAATAGGTTTCGGCAACGCTGAGCAACGTCGTCATGAACAGCACAGCAGCCGTCGGCAAGGCCAGTCGGATCAGTTGTGGCAACAACGGACCGTGGATCAGTTTGTCGGCCGGCAAGTTGTCAGGAGGTGTGAAAATCTCCTTGGCGTCATCGACGAGAGTAGCGGACATGTTTTTTCCTGACTTAAGAAAAGGAGGCTGCCCGACCGTCCGGGCGATGACAGTGCCGCACGGAAGCCCTTCAGGTTGCAGGCCACAAAAGGTCCGGCCCCACCGAGGCCACGGATGATCAGACGTGTGGTTCAGCAGTCGTGGCAGGTCGTGTGAACTCCGCGGCGTGCGCCTGCACGAACTCGCGCATGCTTGTCGGCGCATGGCCCGTCAGCCGCAGGAAGTCGTCCGTCATGCGGTCGTAACGGCCTTGCTGATGTAGCTGTGCCATCGCCTTGAGGTGCGCCAGCAGGTGCTCCGGAAGGCCGACCTCGCGCATCCTGCCGATCCAGGCGTCGATCGGCACGTCACGGTAGATGATCGTGCGCCCGAGCACCTCAGAGAAGACTTTCGCGAAGTGCGTCAGGTCGGCCGACTCCGGTCCGGTGAGGTCGTAGATGCGGCCGATGTGCGGAGCCGGCTCGTCCAGCACCAAGGCGACGGCGCGTGCCACGTCCATCGCGGAGATGGGTGAGGTGCGGCCGCGGCCAAGAGGCAGCATGAGCGCATCGTTGTCGCGCACGACCGCTGCAGCGGCCGCCTGGAAGAAGCCTTCTAGGAACACGGTCGGCCGCATCGTGACGACCGGTAAGCCGGACCATGCAAGTGCCTGCTCCGCCAGCCAGTGCAGTTTGTGTTGCGGGCTGTTGGTTGTCTCGGTGATGCTCATTTGCGAGACCGTCATCTGCGACATGTTCACAACGGCTTCGACGCCGAGGTGGCGCGCAACCGCTGCGAAGTTGACAGTCGCTTCGAGATAGGCCGCCGAGACCGACATACCGAAGTAGATGCGTTTGCACCCATCGACGGCGCGATGCACCGCGGTGAGGTCGGTAAGGTCGCCTGCGACGACCTCGGCGCCGAGGCGCCGAAGGGCCTCCGCGCGCGCATCTTCTTGTCGCACCAGGGCGCGAACCTTGTGGCCGCGGTCCAGTAACATCTGGGTGACGTTGCGGCCGATGCCGCCTACAGCGCCGGCTGCTCCGGTCACGAGGATGGTATGCTCATATGTCGTCGTCATGTTCGCTGGTTCTGTTTTCGCGGAAAGGGCGGCCATTGCTTTGCTCCTGGGAACAGAGTTATTATTTAGACGACGTAAAACTTATACGATGTAAAAGCAAGAGGGCGGAATGCCGCGAAGTGCCGATCCCGAACTGCCTCACAGGATATTGAAGGCCGCGGACGCCCTTTGGCAGTCCGGCGGCGAAGAGGCCGTCACGATCCGTGGCGTGGCGGCGGAAGCGGGGACCACAACCCCGACGGTCTACAGTTACTACGCGGATCGCGAGACGCTGCTGATGGGTTTGCGCACGCTCGCCTTTCAGCGCTTCTCGGCCTACCTGGCGAAATCACGCGACTTCCGGGACACTTGCGAGCGACATCTCGCTTTTGGCACCAACCATCCCCGCGATTATGAATTGCTGTACGGGCGCGGCTGGATGGAGCGTGTCACAGCCGATGCGCAGGCCGGTGAAATCGAGCGATACACTGCCCATCTGGTGCGCGCCGGTGTCGAGGCAGGCAAGGCCGCCCGCGTCGCTTATCCGGTCATGATGATGTTGCATGGCGTGGTGATGCACCGGCTATTAAACAGGAAGCCGAGTGCTCATGGTCGGACCATCGCCGAAGCCTGTCTCGAGGCCTGCATGACGCTACTTGAGAGCGCGAGGCAGAGAAAATAGCGCATTGCGATTTAGAAACCGCAGAGTGCGCCCGGTAGGCCAATGCTGGCGTACGCCCTGTTGCTCACCGGATGACCGCGGCCCGGAATGACGAATCGTAGCGCTACTACAGCGTCGACGTTGGCTTCGGCCGCCCCGATCAAGCCTTTGATACTGCCGCCGAACGAATAATCGATGAGGAGCTAGATGCCGTTCCAGAAGAGTTCTCCGGTAGCAAATTGATTGCCTGCCGCCTCATGATCGAACCTTCCGTGGCTGACCTGTGCTCTTGGTGCCCGAATTGTCCGCTTCCGAGCGCTGAGCGGAATAGCGTCGTGAAGGTGGCATCTGGGACCCGGAACTGACCTGAGCGCAACATGGCCGGAAGATGATCATGAATGTCGCCGGCACAAACGTGCCCAGCAATAGTCCATAGACGATGCTCAACGCCATCAACCTTTCGCAGTTTCTGGCGAACGGGATGGCATGAGATACGACGGCAAACAGCAGGCTTGGGACCGCCCCAGACAACGCGACCGGCAATTTCACGAAGGTCGTCCAACGAATTCCGGTGCGGATCGCTTTCGACAGGGATCAGCCGCTGCTGGCCCAACTCTTGCCGGGCACGTGTGACCCCGAACTTGCCAGTGCCCGGAATTTGACCGCACATTGCGCGGGCGATATCCTGTGCCGACCGGGACCCTTGCAATTTGTATGGGGTGCTCATGGAATGGTCGACCAGGCCGCGACGCGCGGATCAACCCTTTGGAAGCTGGGCGGACGACCTCGCCGCGGCATTTGTTCGTCTTGAGCCGCGCAGGATTGTGGACGAGCCGTTTGAAGGCGCCATTTCCAGAGCTGACGCTGCGCCAATCCAGGTCTCCCTGGTGACGGCGACGCGGCATACGGTAGTCCGCCTTGCCTCACATATTTCCGGAAGCACCGACGATCTTTGTTTCGTCAACCTCCAGCTCGAAGGGCTTGGGCGCACCAGGCAACGCGACCACGAGCAAACCTGCGCGCCCGGTGACCTCGCGGTTGCGGATACGACTGAGCCGTTCGAGATCGCCAACTGCCACAACTTCAAGCTCTTCTGCTTTGCTGTACCGCGACGGCTGCTGCCGAGCGGGCTGCTCGTTCGTCCACAGCTCAACCTGTCTCGCACGGAGACGGGCCGGGCTTTGTCAAAGACGCTCGCCGGCTATGCCGAAATCTGCCTGGCGGACCATCGGCGTTCAATGAACTCGGCCCAGGTGGGTGCGCATGTGGTCGATCTGATCGCAAACGCGCCCGACGTGCTGAGCGATCTGTCCGCTGAGCGCGTGCACGTCCCGGTCCTGCTGTCCATGATGATCGACCATATCGAGCGTCACAGCGAGAATTTCGAACTTGGCGCGGCGGCGCTTGCCGCGAAGTTCCGTTGCTCCGAGCGCTACGTCCATCGTCTCTTTGCCATGACCGATCGCTCTGTCGGCGAGCACGTCAATGACCGGCGGATCGCCGTCTGCACGCGTATGCTGCTGGATCCCCAATCTGATCACCGGACCATTGCCGAAATCGCCTTTGCCGCGGGCTTCCGCGACCTCTCGCATTTCAACCGCCTGTTCAAACGCAGCCACGGTTTGGCCCCGCGCGAGTTCCGGCGCGCGAGCAGCGCACGCTGACTGATCCGGTTCACTCCACGCCAAGAAATTGGACGCTGCCGTCCAAGATTTCCTTCCGAGGCAGGGATAGCCATCCGTGACGGCTGACATCCCGGATCAGAGGACATCGCCATGGCGATCGATTTCACGCTTTCGACACAACAGCGGGATCTTCAGCGCGCGTCGCGCAAGTTCGCCAGGGAGGTGCTCGGCGAGGCCCGGCGCGCCGAGCTGCTGGCGACACCGGAAGAACGCTTTCGCGCGACCCGGCCCACCTATGAAGCGATGGTCGCGGCCGGCTATTTGCGCAAATGCATTCCGTCGCCGGCGGGTGGCGAAAATTCAGGCTTGATCGACATGGCGATCCTGGCCGAGGAATTCTACAGTGTGAACGCCAGCGTGACGCTGACGATGCTCGGCACCGTGCTCGGCTTGCTCCCGATTCTGCTCGGCGGCACGCCGGACCAGTGCAAGCGCCTGCTGGTGCCGTTCCTGAGGACGAGTGGCGCCCCGCTCGCCGGATTCTGCTCCAGCGAACCAGGCGGCAGCGCCAATTCCGGCTCGCCTCCGCCGGGCGAAGGGGTTCGCACCACTGCGAGACGGGAGGGCGACAATTGGGTCATCAACGGCCGCAAGAAATGGGTGTCCTCAGCCACCGGCTGGAATCGCGAGGGCGCCGACGTTCTGTGCGTCGTGTGCCGAACCGATTCCGCAGCGCCCCCCAGTGAAGCGATCTCGATCATTGCTGTCGAGGGACCGGTCAAGGGCCTTGTGTTCGAGCGCGCCATCGACACGATCGGCCATCGCGCGCATCTCGTCCCGCAGTTCGGATTGCAGAATGTTGCTACACCGCACCGTAATCTGCTGGGCCAGGAAGGGACGGGGCTCGCCCTGACAGCGGCCGCCTTCACGGGGACCGCGGCGCTCGTCGGCATCTTCGGCGTGGCGCTGATGCGCGCGGCTTTCGAGTTCGCGCTGCATTTTGCCCAGACCGAAAGGCGCGGTGGCGTTCACCCGATCATCGAGCATCAGGCGGTCGGATACGCGCTGGCCGATGCCAAGACCACGATCGAGGCCGCGCGCTATCTCAGCTGGCGCGCCTGTCACGCGGTCGATACCCAGTCCCCGGGGGCCGATGAGCTGGCCATCGAGGCCAAGATCTTTGGCTCGGAGGCCGCGGTGCGCGTGATCACCGATCTCATGCGGGTGGTGGGCGTCGACAGCTACGATCACGAAGCGCCCTTCGCTCGTCTGCTCCAGGACGCGCTGGCACTGCCAATCTTCGACGGCGGCAATATGGGCGTCAGGCGACGGCAACTGCACATGATGTTTCGGCAAGGCGGCTACGATCCACTTGCGGCAAGCGGCGGGGCTTGAGGAGATGGTCATGGGCACAGAACGGAAAGTCGCCATCGTCACGGGAGCATCTCAGGGCATCGGCGCCGGGATTGCCGAGGCCTTTCGGCAGCGAAACTACGGGGTCGTCGCGACCTCGCGATCAATCAAGTCGGGAGCAGATGCCGACATGCTGGTCGTGCCGGGTGACGTCGGCGATCCCCAAACGGCGCAGCGGGCATTCAGCGCGGCGATCGACCATTTCGGCCGGGTCGACACGCTGGTCAACAACGCCGGCATGTTCATGGCGAAGCCGTTCACCGCTTACTCGCGGGCCGATTATGAGGCCTACGTCTCGACGAACGTGACCGGCTTCTTTAACATGACCCAACGCGCGCTCGACATCATGGGCAAGCAAGGGCACGGCCATGTCGTCACGATCACGACGAGTCTTGTCGACCAGCCGATGAATAGCGTCCCGGCCGCCTTGGCGTCGCTTACCAAAGGCGCCTTGAATGCGGCCACTAGGGCGCTCGCGATCGAGTATGCGAGCACTGGCGTCCGCGTCAACGCCGTCTCGCCCGGCATCATCAAAACGCCGATGCATCCACCGGAGGCGCATCAGGCTTTGGCTGCACTCCATCCCATGGGCCGGATGGGAGAGATATCCGACGTTGTCGATGCGGTGCTGTACCTCGATGGCGCTGGGTTTGTGACAGGCGAGATTGTCCATGTCGATGGAGGGCAGGCCGCCGGCCACCACCGCACCTAGGCAGGCGCGGCCTCTGCTACAATGCGTCTTCCACATATCGATTGCGTTGTGGCGCCGAGCGATTCCCAAGGCCGAGTTATCTTTTTGATCCGTATCGCCACGCCTAGCATCCCCCCCGGGCGCGCAAAATTTGATTGCACGAGCATCTAGACTAGTGGGGGCCTCTCGGAACTTGCGTTTCAACTCCACTCACGCATCAGCGACCGCCGTAGTCAACGCGACGCCGGCGTCGCCGAAAGATGGTTGCGTTCACTTGGCGGCCTCGAAGCCAGCGGTCTTGAGCGCAGCGGCAGCCACGTCGTGGTCTTGCTGGGCGGTGCCACCAGAGATGCCGATGCCACCGACCACACGGCCGCCCACCACGATGGGAACACCGCCGCCAACCGGCATGACGCGCGGATGGTTGGCCAGCGGAGCGGTGGCCGGCTGAGCGACGACCTGGTTCCAGATCATCGTGTCCAGACCGAAGGAGGCAGCAGTCCAAGCCTTGTTGATGGCCACTTCGGCGGCCAGGAACGGCGTGGCGTCGGCGCGCTCGAAGGCGATCAGGTGGCCGCCGTCGTCGGTGATCGCAATGGCCAGATTCAGGCCGATCCTGGTGGCCGCGTCGCGCGCAGTGATGGCCAGCGCCAGCGCGCTGTCGCGCGTGATGGAAGCCTTGGTTTGGGTTTGAGTAGCGTTGCTTTGAGCCATGATGAATTTCCTTGAGGTGAAGTTAGGAGGCGGAGAATTGAAGTTGTGCGCCTGGGTGGCTTGTATGAGGTGCGTCCGAAATCAGAAGCCTTCGAGCACGACCTTGCCTACGGCCTTGCCGCTTTCGATCAGCGCATGCGCACGGGTCAGGTTTTTCGCGTTGATGCGGCCGAAGACGGCGTTGGCGGTCGTCTTGACGCGGCCGGAGTCGACCAGGTCAGCCACGCGCGCCAGCAGAACGCCCTGCTCTTGCATGTCGGGCGTCTCGAACATTGAGCGCGTGAACATCAGCTCCCAGTGCAGCGACAGCGACTTGCTCTTGAGCGCGATCGGATCCAACCCTTCCATGTCGTCGATGACGGCGAGCGCGCCCTGCGGCCTCAGGCTTTGGATGATCTCTTGGTAGTGCGTCCCGGTCTTCGTGAGCGAGGCCACGTAGTCGACATGTTCGATGCCGGCCGAGCGCAGCGCCTGCGACAGCGGCTTGGAATGATCGATGACCGCGTGCGCGCCCAGCTCCAGGCACCATTCACGCGACTCCGGACGCGACGCCGTCGCGATGACGCGCAGCTTGGTCAGCTGCCGGGCGAGCTGGATCAGGATCGAGCCCACGCCGCCGGCGCCGCCCACGACCATCAGCGTCTGACCATCGCCATCGCCTTGGGCGATGCGTAGCCGATCAAACAGCAGCTCCCAGGCGGTGATGGCCGTCAGCGGCAGCGCCGCGGCTTGCGCATCCGAAAGCGACTTGGGCGCCTTCGAGACGATGCGAGCGTCCACGGCATGCAGCTCGCTGTTGGCGCCCGGGCGCTTGATCGAGCCGGCATACCAGACGCGGTCGCCGACCGCAAAGCCACTGGCCTGCGGGCCAACGGCCTCGACAACGCCGACGGCATCCCAGCCGAGCATCTTGACCTCGCCGGTGGCCGGCGCGCTACCAGCGCGGACCTTGGTGTCGACCGGATTGACCGAGACCGCCTGCACGCGCACGAGCAGATCGCGCGGACCGGGCACCGGTGCGGGAAGTTCCACGTCCTCGAGCGCCCCGGGGGCGTTGATGGGCAGGTTCTTGCGATAACCGACAGCTTTCATGGCAATCTCTCCTTCCATGTCGATGGAAGGCCATGTAGAGGATATGCCAATAATTGATAATACGGCCTCCAGATGTTTCAGTTTCAAACAAGAATTGAAAATGTGGGCGACCTCCAGGTGCTGCTGCACACGGTCAGCGGAGGGTCATTGACTGCAGCTGCCCGGGCACTTGGCATGACGCCAGCGGCGGCCAGCGCAACGCTCAAGCGGCTCGAGACTCAGCTCGGCACGCGGCTGTTCGAGCGCTCCACCCGTGCAATGCGGCTGACGCCGTCGGGTCAAATTCTTCTGGAGTACGCCCAGCGCGCGTTCGAGTTGCTTGCAGAGGGAGAATCCCAGCTTGATGCCGAACGCGGCGCGCTGGTGGGCACCGTGCGTGTCTCGGCGCCGTCGGACCTTGCTCGGACCGTCCTAATGCCAATGCTTGATGAGTTCTTGCACCTTCATCCCGGAGTAAAACTGGCGCTCAATGTTGGCGACCGCGTGCTCGACGTGCTGCGAGATGAGGTGGACCTGGCTATTCGGTACGGTGAGTTGAGCGACTCTCGCCTCGTGGCTCGTCCACTTTCGCTTGCGCGCCCTGTCGTCAGCGCTTCTCCCGACTATTTGAGTCGTCATGGCACGCCACATACGCCGACAGACCTGGTGGACCACAACTGCATCTCATTCATTCGCGGCGGTCGCACGTCCAACTCATGGCGCTTCGGTCAGAACGGCCAATGGACCATGGTAAGGGTCAGTGGCGACCGGATCGTGGATGACGCCTCGTTGGCACGCGAATGGGCTGTTTCGGGAGCCGGAATCATCTTCATGACGGAGATCGAACAACGGCGGGATCTGCAAAGCGGCAATCTGGTGCGACTACTGACCGAATGGGAGACAGATCCGTATCCGTTGCATGCTCTCTTACCTAGCGGGCGCTTCGTCCCCAATCGCGTTCGCGCGTTTCTGGACTTCATCGCTGGGCGCTTTGCTGAACTCCGGCGATCAAACACGGAGCACTGAGGAAGGCGCCCGGCAGTCCGAGTCAAAGCGTTTGAGCGGGCACCGCTGCGTCACTACAGGCGCGCACGAATAGTGCCATCAGCGCTTCAAACAACGCGCGCCAGCGATCTTCATCCTGCCAAGCCTCGGCACGCGACGCCGACAGGTATTCGAGACACCAGGACCTCTGCCCGGATTCGGGAGGATCGGGCCTCCAAACCAAGGTCCCTTGGTGGCCGCGCTTAATAGTCTATGCCCGCGCAGGAGAAACCCGCGAATCCGGACTTGACTTTACAGTACAGTCTAAGTTAATATTGCGGCAATTCGGCAACGAGATTTTGATCTGCATCGATATGAGCGAGGAGAGGGCCATGAGTGCCTCACGGCGACATTTCCTTCAGGGTGCGGCGGCCGCCGCCGTCCTGCTACGTTCGGGCCCGGACCGCGTCCGCGCTCAATCATCGGCAAGGAACAAGGGAACGCTCAAAGCCGTCATGCAAGCGGACTTGCGCTCCTTCGATCCGGTCTGGACGACCGCAACTATCACCGGAAGCCATGCCGCTCTTGTCTACGACACGCTTTTCGGACTCGATGAGCAGCAGACCCCCCAGCCCCAAATGGTGGGCCGATATGGTTTATCGGACGACAAGCTGACCTACACTTTCGAGCTTCGCGATGGTCTAAGGTTTTCCGACGGCTCGCCAGTGACTTCCGCGGACTGCATTGCATCGATGCGGCGCTGGGCCGCGCGCGATTTGGCCGGGCAGGTCCTGTTCCAGAGTGTCGCGGACACGCCGGCAAAGGACGAGAGAACCTTCCAGATTGTCCTGAGGGAGCGCTACGGGCTCGTGCTCGATACCCTGGGCAAGACCAGCAACTCCCTCTGGATCATGCGCAAGAAGGAGGCCGATACCGACCCGACCCAGCAAATCTCCGAAATCGTGGGCTCAGGACCCTACGTCTTCAATCGTAACGCCACGAAGATGGGCGCGACCTACGTCTACGATCGGAACGATAGCTACAGGCCGCGCGACGGCGCTCCGTCCGGAACGGCTGGCGCGAAAATCGCGAAACTGGATCGGATCGTCTGGGAGAACATGGCGGACGAGCAGACGGCGATTGCCGCGTTACAAGCGGGCGAGATCGATTTCTACGAAACTCCGCCGATCGAATTCATCGACCAGCTCGAATCCGATCACGGCATCAAGACCGAAGTCCTCAACAAGCTCGGCAACGTCGGGTTCATTCGCCTGAACTGGCTACACCCTCCTTTCAACAATCAGAAGGCCCGGGAGGCGATGCTGTACGTCGTCAATCAGACCGACGTCATGAAGGCGGCTTTCGGCAACGAGAAATACTTCCGGACCTGCAACTCGCTCTTCGGTTGCGGGACGAACATGGAAAATCACGAGAATGTCGGCTGGTCCGATCACGGGCAGGATCTAAAGAAGGCAGCAGCATTGTTCAAGGAGTCGGGCTATGACGGCCGCCCCGTCGTGATCCTGCAGCCGACGAACCTGGCGCTGTTGAACACCACGGCTCAGTTGCTGGCGGAATGGCTGAAGCAGGCAGGTGTCAATGCCCAGCTTGCCGCGTCCGATTGGGGCGGCGTCGTGGCGAGACGTGCCGTACAGGCGGCCCCAGAACAGGGCGGCTGGAATATCTTCGCAACCTGGAATCCGACTTCGACCTTCGCCAGTCCAGTATCGTTTCCAGGACACGCAGCAAATGGCACGAAGGGATTTATCGGCTGGCCGGAAAACGCCGAATGGGAGGCCTCGCGTCGCGCGTGGACGCGTGCCGAGACCCTCTCCGAACGTCAGGAGATCGCAAAGAAAATGCAGGCGAACGGCTGGAACTTTGTACCGGAGATATTGACCGGGCAATTCGTGGCACCGGTCGCGTATCGAGCCAACG
Organism: Bradyrhizobium sp. CCBAU 45384; assembly: GCF_028128665.1. Lineage (NCBI taxonomy): Bacteria > Pseudomonadati > Pseudomonadota > Alphaproteobacteria > Hyphomicrobiales > Nitrobacteraceae > Bradyrhizobium > Bradyrhizobium sp. CCBAU 45384. The sequence goes on along the minus strand of NZ_LBIZ01000085.1, from coordinate 18,500 downwards.
TCAGAGGCTTTCTGCGCATCCCCGATCTCATTCCGTTCTGGAACGTCGAGAAGGCCTGACTCCGGATCGCAAAGAGGAAGCCAAGCGATGCTGCGCGTCATCGTCAACCGCATCGGGTCGATTGCCATCGTCATGTTGCTCGTCGCTGTGATGGTCTTCTCCCTGATCCATATGGCTCCGGGCGATCCCGCGGCGATCATTGCTGGCGACAATGCGACGAGTGAGCAGATCGCGTCCATTCGCGAGCGGTTAGGCCTCCGCGACCCGCTACCCCTGCAATTCTTCAACTGGGTCTTCGCCGCAAGCCGGGGCGACTTGGGATTATCGATCTTCTCGGGCGTACCCGTATTCGGGCTCATTTGCGAACGTCTCGAGCCGACTCTCTCATTGACGCTCATCACGATCATCATCGCATTGGTGATTGCGGTAACCGCCGGCGTGCTTGCGGCGGCGAATGCCGGCTCCTGGATCGACCGCGCCGTCATGGCGCTCTCAATTCTCGGCTTCTCAGCCCCGATCTTCGTGGTCGGCTACGTCCTGATCTACGTCTTCGCAATCCAGCTCAAATGGCTCCCGGTGCAGGGTTACGCATCGCTATCAGCCGGCATTCTAGATTGGCTGCAACATCTGATCCTGCCCGCACTGTCCCTCGGCCTCGCCTACGTGGCGCTCATTGCCCGGATCACGCGGACCGCCATGCTGGACGTGCTCGCCGAAGACTACATCCGAACCGCAAAAGCCAAGGGCGTCGCTCCGGATCGGGTCCTGATCAAGCACGCGCTCCGCAATGCCGGCATTCCGATCGTGACCGTCGTCGGTATCGGGGTCGCCCTGCTCATCGGCGGCGTCGTGATCACCGAATCGGTGTTCAACATTCCGGGAGTCGGGCGTCTCGTCGTCGATGCCATCTCGAAGCGGGACTATCCGATCATTCAGGGTGTCACGCTGGTTTTCTCGGCCGTTTACGTCTTCATCAATCTGATGGTGGATCTCAGCTACGGTCTCATCGATCCGAGGATTGGACGCAATGAGCACGCTTGATGCATGTGCTGCGACACCCTTCCGCCGTTCAAAGGCCGGCCGCTTCATCAAGCGGAATCCCATGCTGGTCCTGGGCATCCTCCTGCTGGCGATCATCCTTATGTCCGCGATCTTCGCGCCCTGGCTGGTCGGAGATCCCTACGCGATGATGCCAAGCCGGCGCCTCCTTCCGGCCGGGCCAGGTTACCCTCTCGGCACCGATCCTCTCGGCAGGGATGTGTTCGCGCGAACCATCTATGGCGCCCGGGTTTCGCTGACGGTCGGCATCTGCGTTGCCGCGATCTCGGTTCTGATCGGGCTCACCCTGGGTTTGATTGCGGGTTACCTCCGCCGGGCCAATGCGCCGCTGATGCGGATCATGGATGCGCTGATGTCGATCCCGGCGATCATGCTCGCGATCGCCTTGGTCGCTCTGACGCAAGCGAGCGTGGTCACCGTGATCGCCGCGATTGCCATTCCCGAAATCCCGCGCGTCGTGCGTTTGGTGCGCGCGGTCGTTTTGTCGGTGCGCGAACAGCCCTTCGTGCAAGCTGCGATTGCTGGTGGCGCCAGGACGCCGAGGGTGATCATCAGGCATATAATGCCGTCCACGATCGCTCCGCTGATCGTTCAGGCAAGCTACATCTGCGCGTCTGCCATCCTGATCGAGGCGGCGTTGTCCTTTCTGGGAGCCGGCACGCCGCCGTCCATTCCGACATGGGGCAATATGATCGCCTCAAACCGCCTGTATCTTGCCAAAGCGCCGTGGACCATCTTCGGCCCCGGTCTTGAACTGGCGCTGACCGTTTTGGCCATCAACCTGATCGGCGACGGATTGAGGGATCACCTCGATCCTCGCCTCTCCCGTCGGATGTGACGATTATGGACAGTTCTTCCGTGGTTCAAGAGCCGATCCTCTCCGTCCGGGACCTGCGGACGTCGATTTTCAATGAGAACGGCGAAGCTCGCGTGGTCAACGGCGTATCGTTCGACGTGATGCCCGGCGAAATGCTCGGCGTCGTCGGCGAGTCGGGTTGCGGAAAGAGCATGACTTCCTTCTCGATACTGGGCCTTTTGCCCGCTAAGAGCGCCCGCGTAGTCGGAGGGACTGCCCGATACGCCGGCCTCGACCTCTTCGGTCTCAACGACCGAGAGTTGCGCAAACTGCGCGGCGGACAGATCTCGATGATCTTTCAGGAGCCGATGACGTCGCTCAACCCGGTGCTGACGATCGGCGATCAGATCATGGAAGCTCTGCTCCTGCACGAGAACCTTCCGAGGAAGGCTGCGCGAGAGAGAGCTATCGAGATGCTTCGTCTCGTACGCGTCTCCGACCCCGAACGCCGCCTGAACGACTATCCGCATCAGTTTTCCGGCGGCATGCGCCAGCGGGTGATGATCGCGATGGCTTTGGCCTGCCGACCCAAATTGCTCATTGCGGACGAGCCGACCACGGCACTTGATGTGACGATCCAGGCGCAGATACTCAAGCTCATGCTGGATCTGAGACGTAGCACCGGCACCGCGATCATCCTCATCACGCACGATCTCGGCGTGGTCGCGGAGACCTGCGATCGCGTGATCGTTATGTACGCCGGACGGAAAGTGGAGGAATCGCGTGTGAGCGAGCTCTTTCAACGGCCGAAGCACCCATATACGCAGGGCCTGCTTGCGTCGAAACCTCAGGTCGGCACCCAACGGCAAGGACATAGGTTGGTCGAAATTCCTGGAACCGTGCCTTCGCCTCGCGAAGTGATCCGTGGGTGCGCGTTCGCTCCTCGCTGCGGGCTCGCAACCGAGCGATGCCGCGTTGAGCGCCCCGAGCTGAGGTCTGCAAACGAGCGGCATCTCGTCGCTTGCCACCATGTCGAACTGGCGACTGCCGCAAGGTAACCACGTGATGAGCACCGCCTTACTTGAAGTACGCGATCTAAAGAAACACTACGGCGCCCCCAAGGGTGCTTTCGGTCATCCCGGCACTAGGGTGAAGGCCGTCGATGGCGTGAGCTTCAGCGTTTATTCTGGCGAGACGCTCGGACTCGTCGGCGAATCCGGATGCGGCAAGTCGACCGTCGGGAAATTGATCATGCGTCTTTCCGACCCGACCGGAGGCATGATCCGCATCGACGGCTCGGACATTACCCACGCGCATGGCGAGCCGTTGCGGCAGTTGCGCCGCAGAGTCCAGATGGTCTTTCAGGACCCCTACGCCTCGCTCAACGGTCGCATGCGGGCCGGTGCAATCGTCCGCGAGCCGCTCGAAAACTTCGACTGGCGTCCGGCCAAGGAGCTCGATTCTATCATTGCCGACCTCTTTGGTAAGGTAGGGCTTCAGCGCGAAGCGATGCAGAAGTTTCCATTCGAATTCTCGGGTGGACAGCGGCAGCGCCTGGGCATTGCGCGTGCTCTTGTGCTTTCACCGGAACTGATCGTCGCGGACGAGCCAGTGTCGGCCCTTGACGTATCTGTCCAGGCACAGGTGATCAATCTGCTGATGGATCTGCAGCAGGAGCTGGGCGTCGCCTACCTTTTCATTTCACACGATCTCGGTGTCGTCGAACACATCGCCCACAGGGTCGCCGTGATGTACTTCGGCCGGATCGTCGAGATCGGGCAAAAGAAGGCTGTTTTCGATCAACCGGCCCATCCCTATACGCGATCGCTGATCGCGGCCGCTCCCGTCATCGATCCCGCGCTACGTCGCGAACGTGTCCTGCTCGAGGGAGAGATCCCTTCGCACGACAATCCACCCGCAGGCTGCGCCTTCCATTCCCGTTGCCCATTCGCTTTCGACCGGTGCCGGGTCGAAAGGCCCGAGCTAACTCCCCGGAAAGGGGGCCAATTGGCCGCCTGCCACCTCAACGACTGATTTCTGCCCAGGCGCGCCGCCACGTAACGAGACGAGGGTCAAATGCCACAAGTTCCATTTTTTGACGGGCACAATGATGCTCTGTTTCGGCTCTCGGAAAGTCAGGGCGCCGACCCCCACCTGCTTTTCCTTAACGGCCGCCTGGACGGACATATCGACCTGCCTCGCGCCCGGGAGGGCAAGATGGTTGGCGGCATCTTTGCGCTATACGCGCCTTCGAAGAGCGGACTCGATCTCAATATCTTCAAAGGCAAGAGCTACGATTGTCCATTGCCGCCGGAAGTGCCGCTCGCCGACGCCAGTCGGATCATGATGCGACAGATCGCGATACTGTTGCGTTCGGTCGCGGCTTCGAATGGATCCGTCTCGCTCTGCAGGACAGTGGCTGACATTCGCGACGCACGTCAGCGCGGCGCTCTTGCAATCGTCCTGCATATGGAGGGCGCTGAGGCCATCGATGCAGATCTCGACATGCTCGACGTCCTCCACGCCGCTGGCTTGCGATCGATCGGGCCGGTCTGGAGCCGAAACAACATCTTCGGCCACGGTGTTCCCATGCGCTTTCCAAGCTCGCCCGATGCCGGGGCAGGGCTTACGGACGCCGGAAAGCGACTGGTCCGGGCCTGTAATGACCTGCGGATCATGATCGATCTGTCTCATCTGACGGAGCGAGGATTCTGGGACGTCGCACGCCTGACGAATGCGCCGCTCGTCGCCACGCACTCGAATGTCCACGACCTGTCGCCGTCATCACGTAACCTGACGCGCCGTCAACTCGACGCGATCAGGGACAGTGACGGGATCGTCGGCTTGAACCTGGCAACATGCTTTCTGAGGTCCGACGGGCAGATGGACGAGGACACTTCGATCGAAGTCGTAGTTCAACACGTTGAAGCCCTGGTCGAACACCTGGGTGAGACGCGCGTCGCGCTCGGGTCGGACTTCGACGGTGCCGTCGTGCCGAAGGCGATCGGATCCGTCGCCGGGAGTCAGGCGATTTTCTCGGCCTTGAGGGCCAAGGGGTTCGATGATGGCCTGATCGAAAAGATCGCCTTTTCGAATTGGCTTCGCGTCCTGCAGCAGACCATCGGTTAAGGCTCGAAAGGAGCGTGACACATGTCGGACAGCGCCGGCCTTGACACCACCGACGAAGTTTTCTGGAACAAGCTCAGCGCCGAGCGGTTGGGCAAACTTGCTGAGCGAGAGGCCATCGTCCTTCTGCCCGTCGGCTCGACCGAGCAGCACGGCCCGCATCTTCCGACCGGCGTCGACAACTTCTTGAGTACTGAGGTCTGTCGACGAACAGCGCAGATGATCCTAACAAGGCAGCCGATCGTCGTCGCGCCCACCGTATGGTGCGGCCTCGCGGATCATCATGTCTCGTTTGGCGGCACCTTCTCGTTGCGCCTTTCTACCTTCCATGCCCTATTGCACGATCTCTGCCGGTCGATTGTCGATGCTGGATTCCGCAGGATTGTCGTCGTCAATGGTCATGGAGGAAACATGGGTGGCTTGAGCGCATTGCAGCAGGAGCTCACGCGCGAGCTGGGTGTGGAAGTCGCGACAACAACCTATTTTATGGAGTGCCTTCCTGAAATTGCCGCGATCCTCGATGATCAGGATTGCATCATGCACGCCTGCGAAGGCGAGACCTCAATGATGATGGCCATCGAAAATGATCTCGTGGATGGCACCCGCCTCGACGAGGCTTGCGGAGCTCACTTCGACATTGTTGAGTCACTCACACCGTCCTTGAAAATTTCCCGCGATTTCCGTGACTTGACGACATCCGGCGTCGCCGGCACGGCGAAAAGGGCGTCCGAGGCCAAAGGAGCAGCCATCCTCGAGGCAGCTGCATCGGCTCTCGCGCGCAGGCTTCTTTCAGGTGAGCCCTGGCTGACATCGGCAAAGGGGTGACGGATGACAGACCATTCCGCCAAAGCGCTGGGCGATTTTCATGTGCGAAGGATCACCGAAAAGACGCTCGCCTTCCCGACGGCGAAGCTTCTGCCAGATGCTGAAGCCAGCTACGCCGGTGCCGGCGATCTCACGGTGAGCGTCCATTCCTGGCTCATCGAAACGACAGGCGCGAGGATCATTGTTGATACTGGCATCGGAAACCACAAGCTGCGGGCCCAAGCTGTCTTCAACGACCAGAACTCGGATTTCCTCGAACGGCTCGAACGCGCAGGCTTCGGGAGGAGAGATGTGACGCACGTTCTGCTCACGCACCTTCACGGAGATCACGTCGGCTGGAATACCGTTCAGGAGAACGGCCGCTGGCTCCCGACCTTTTCGAACGCGACGTACATCATGCCCCGAGCCAGCATCGATCATCTCGAAAGAACGGATAAGGATCCGCTAACGCCACTCTACGTCGACAGCATCAAGCCGGTTATTGATTCCGGCCAAGCGATCCTGATCGAGCCGGACGTAGAGCCGCTACAGGGATTTACGTATATTTCCACGCCCGGGCATTCGCGCGATCATTGTTCGATCATCCTCCGCACTCCCGAGCGCATGGGGCTTTTCGCCGGCGACATCATGCATCATCCGGTTCAGGTTCAGCACCCCCACCTGAACTCCGTCTTTTGTGCGGACGCGGAGGCCGCGTATGCATCCAGGATGAAGATCCTCGCATTTGCGGCTGATCACCGTGCCCTCTATTTCAGCTCGCATTTCCCTGGCTCATCCGTGGGCAAGGTGACACGATCGAATTGCGGTTTCGCCTGGAATTTCGTTTGATCTCACCCGCTGACGTCGGTCGTCGTTGCGCTGGCGTGCCTTTCGTTGTGGACCATGTGGTGTGGGGCCGGCGCGCAATCCGAGGGGGATGTGCTCGGAGCCGGGACGTCCATCCACGAATGGTGTATTTCCTGCGTTGTAAGCATGATTCGGGGGACGTCCCTGCTGCGTTGTTCGGCCTTCGCCCTTAATCCTGCCGGATGTGACGCAAATTGTAGGCTTCAGGAGACGCGAGTGAAGACAAACGTCGGATCAACCAAGGTTGCGGGCGCGGGACGAAAAAGGCGCGCAGCGCCAAGCGAGCCTGCCTTTAGCTCCTCCGCGGCTCGTTATGCATCTGCGAGTTCGGTCGCCATCCTGGATGCTGCGCGTACCCTGTTTCTTCAAAGGGGATTCGATGGAGTCAATCTGGACCAGGTCGCGAAGGCGGCCGGTACCTCCCGCCAGACGGTCTACAACCAGTTCGGAAGTAAGGATGCCGTGTTCAGGGAGGTCGTCCGACGGCATTGGGCTACAATTCGCACTGAAACCGAGTCGGTATTTCAATCCACGAGCGATCCGGACGACGACGCCGGTGCGATGCTGGCAAGGTTCGCGGAAGCGTTGCTCCGGTTCGTCGACGAAACGGACCAGATCGCATTTACCCGCCTGGTGATTGCGGAGTCGCGACGCCTTCCTTGGATCGCTGCTGAATTCTATCGCGCGGGCAAGGAACCGGTCCTCAAAACATTTGCCAAAGCACTCGCCGCGATGACCAAAAAGGGGCGCCTGTCTTGCAAGGACCCGGAGTTGGCAGCCCATCAATTCATGGGTTTGGTGCAAGAATTCATCATCTGGCCCAAGGTGATGGCGATCGGTGAGGGTCTGCGCGATCTCCCGCCAAACAAATTGGTGGTCGGGGAGGCGATCACGATGTTTTTGGCGCGTTACCGCAGATCCTGAGGTTCGTCACTCGTTTCAGACGACGGCCTTGGTTGAAGCCACGGCGATGGAGGCGCCGTGAAATTTGATAGCGTATTTGACTTTACTGTCCAGTCTATTATTCTTGGCGCGATCCCTACCGATTGCATGCTGGAAAGTCCGTGGATGAAAAACATTGCTGTCTTGGTTGTTGCGTTAACGGCTGGAGTCATCTTGAGCAATGACACTGCCTCGGCGCAGACCGCCGATCTTGCTGTTCGGGGTGGCACGATCTACACGGGTGGCGACGAGACGCCGTTTGTCGGCGACATCGCGGTCACGGCGGACAAGATCGTTTATGTCGGCTCTTCTGCTGGCGCGCCAGCCGCGACAAACAACATCGCCGCCCAAGGCATGATCGTTGCGCCGGGTTTCATCGATGTCCACACACACCCCGAAAGCTACGTCCGATCGTCCGTCGCGACCGAGCGTCTGAACGCTCCATGGCTCCTGCAGGGTGTCACGACCGTTTTCACCGGCGTCGACGGCTTCGGCGAGCCTGCGGTTGCCGCCGATCACGCCCGGCTTGAGTCCCAAAAAATCGGTACAAACGTCGCCAGCTATGTCGGCTTCGGCGCCGTACGCGAGTTGGTGCTGGGCAAAGATGCTCGCGCCCCCGATGGGCCGGAACTCGAACGCATGAAGCAGCTCGTCGCCCAAGGCATGTGCGAGGGCGCTTTAGGTCTTTCCACCGGACTGTTCTACGCGCCGCAGAGTTTTGCGAAAACCGATGAGGTGGTTGCTCTGGCAAAGGAGGCTGCGCGGCGCGGCGGCGTCTACGATACCCATCAACGCGACGAGAGCTCCTACTCCATCGGCCTGATGAACTCGGTCAAGGAGGTCTTGCAGATTGGGCGCGAGGCCCGGATTCCGGTCCATTTCGCGCATCTAAAGGCACTCGGCGTCGATCTGCAGGGGCAGATCCCGGAAGTGATACGTCTCATTGAGGCGGCGCGGGCCGATGGCCTTGACGTGACAGCCGACCAATATCCATGGTTGGCGTCTAGCACCAGCCTCGACGCTGCGCTTGTGCCGCGCTGGGCAGTCGACGGCGGCTATCCGGCCATGATCAAGCGCTTCGACGATCCCGGGGCGATGGCCAAGATCCGCCTTGAGATGATCGAAAACCTGCGGCGCCGCGGCGGTGCGGAATCGATTTTGCTGACAAGCGTCGGGCGAGCATGGACAGGCAAACGGCTTTCGGAAATGGCAGAGACATGGAAGGTTGAGGCCGTCGATGCCGCGGTGAGGATCCTTCGGACCAATGTTAGGGACACTATTGCCTCCTTCAACATGATCGACAGCGATGTGGATCTCGTCATGAAGCAGCCATGGGTGGTCACCGGTTCTGATGGCAACGATGGCCATCCTCGCCAATACGCAACCTTCTCCCGAAAGTATGCCGTTTACGTGCAGGAGCGACATGTTATCGATCTGCAAACATTTGTTCGCCGATCGGCAGGCCTTTCGGCTGACATCTTTAAGCTGGACCACCGCGGCTATCTGCGGCCCGGTTACTTTGCCGATATCGCCGTGTTCGATCCTGAGCGCTATGCTCCGAGGGCGGATTATGTACACCCGCGAGAGCTGAGCGTCGGCGTGCGAACGTTGCTGGTCAACGGTGCAGTGTCTGTCCAAGACGGCAAACTGACCGGCCTCGCTGCTGGACGAGCTCTCAAGCACACGCCATCTGTGGGAACGTGCCCCCAATAGCGTTGCCCGACCTTCTCTTGCAGTCTGCCACACTGATCCTGGCTCGTTGCGTGGCGTCTTGTTCGACATTCACTTCCGCACGAAAGGTAATCCACTATGCGTGTTGTTCCCGCCGCAATTATCGCATCCGTTGTCGCCAGCGCCGCCGCGGTCCTGCCGACCATCGCGTCGGCGGACGAGCCGCGTCCGGCTGCTTCCTCGGGATGGGTTGCGACGCAGTCGCCGGGCTTCTATCGCTTCCGCTTGGGCGATTTCCGCATCACGGTTCTTTCCGATGGTACGGCTCCACGCGATCTCCCCAAAATCATGAGCAACCCGGATGTCGTCCGAGCGAGCTTCGTCGACGCGCACCAGATGCTTCCAGTGGAATTGTCGATCAATGCGTACCTGATCGACACTGGAACAAAGCGCATTCTGGTCGACACCGGCACGGGCGAGCTATTCGGATCGACATCGGGAGACATCGTCGCCAATCTCCGCGCTGCCGGCTACGTCCCTGCGGATGTGGACGCCATCCTGCTCACCCATATTCATGGCGATCACTCCGGCGGCCTGAGCGTGGAGGGCAGGCCGGTTTTCTCGCGAGCCACAGTGTATATCGACAGGCGAGATACTGCTTACTGGTTGAGTGCGGAAGAGGAGGCAAAAGCGCCGGCAAACCGCCGAACGACCTTTGAGCAGTCGCACAAGACGGTAGATCCCTACGTGAAAGCGGAACGTCTCAAGACCTTCGATGGGCCGACCGAGTTGTTTCCCGGCATCAGCAGTCTCTCAGAATATGGTCATACTCCCGGCATGACAGGCTACATGATCGAGAGCAAGGGGCAACGCCTTCTTCTGTGGGGGGACATCATTCACGCAACCGAGGCGCAGTTCGCCGACCCGTCAATCACGATCGACTACGATGTCGATCCCAGAGAAGCGGCTGCTACCCGAAAGCGCGTCCTCACAGACGCAGCCACCAATGCCTATTTGGTGGGAGGCGCCCATCTTTCGTTCCCAGGGATTGGTCATGTCAGTGCGGCTGGCAGTGGTTTCAAGTGGGTTCCGGCGCCATATGAGGCGAGACCTTGAGAAGACGCGGCCAATCCGAGCTTCGGTCCCGAAACGGGCGTTGAGCCCAAGCCACTCGAATGCCGCAACCGGTCACCATGCAATCAGCCACGCTGGTTCCGCCTCTCTGACGATTGGCGATTATGAAGGCCTCGGCAGCTGCCCATGATGCCGCTGTGCAAATGATCGTTTGCGACGTTGGGGGCGGCCTGTATCGTGATGTCGGCGCGGCCATGGCTGTAGTCGTCGTGTGTCCGCGCTTGAATCGTATTACCTCCTATCGAACGCAACGATTGTCTGTTCACCTACGATCTGTCGTGCCTGCTTGAGCGCGCGCCGCCCCCATTCCCACCGAATCTCGCGGAGGTCTGCGGGATTGCGAGACTATCGGCCAGCCGGGCGTTGTCGCGAGGGGAGTTTCTTCGATCCGACCGGTTTGGCTTTGCGTCGATTGTTGTTTGCTAACGAATCAGGTCTTCGGGTGCCAGCCAGGAGACAAAACCCGTGACAGCTCAGATAGGCTCAGTCATCCCAATCATGCTGGCCCTAATATCACGCGTGCCAGCTCTGACGGGTTCTCGACCGCCGAGAAGTGGCCAGTATTCTTGAAGGTTACCATCTGAGCGCCCGGAATCAGCGACCGGGTGCGTTCGCGTTCATTTGGCCGGGACCAGTCGCTGTCGCCGTATATGAGGGTGACGGGGGCCGCGATCGATTGATGATAGTCGCGCGCCTTGCTCCAGGATCGCCATCCGGCCAGCACTTTGCGCGCAACTTTCTTGTATCCAGGGCGATGAGCGACTTTGTCAAACTCTGTAAGTAGATCATCAGGGAGTTTGCGAGGATCATGATAGCCGCCGCCCATGATCTTGCCGAGAACTACCTTGTTTTCGAGCGACGCATTGATCGCGCCGAGCACTGGGATCTGCAAACTTCCCATGATGAAATTCGCAAACCAGTTGCCACGTCGAATACCGTCTCCATAGCGGGTCTCGTAATCGTAGGCATTGATCGCATAGACCCGTTTGATCAGTTGCGGAATCGATCCGGCCACTGTGAGGGCCAAAGCGCCGCCGATCGACTCGCCGACGAGTGTGAGGTCCGAGAGATTGAGGTCTTCGATGAAGCGGATAACGGCCCGCCTGAAATAGGGCTCGTCATAGCTTGCGGCCGGATCTATCGGTGAGTGTCCATGACCCGGAAGGTCGATGGTATACACCGTGTACGACTTGGCGAGGAGGGGCGCCAGACTGCGAAAATATTCGAGCTGGGTCCGAATGGTACGTATGAGGAGCAACGGCGGGCCGCCGCCAGTTTCTTGGTAACGCATGCTGAGCGTGCCCGACAAGTTGAGAAGCTTGGGTTCGGGTCTGCTTACGCTGAGCATCTGATTTCTCCTATGAGTTCGAGCCGATTTACGCGCGATGCAGCTGGCGGTTGATGGGGATTTGCGTGCGAACCGAGATGGAGAATCCATCTGTGTCCGCTGCTCTTTAGTGGGGCCCTAGCAGTTGCCGAAGTGGCATCAATGGGCCGAGTGGGATCAGCTCGAACTTCATCAGGTGCGCCCGCGGCCTAGCGGCCGGAGCGACCCGCGCCGCGCCAAATTGCGTTTGCTTTTCGGATCATGTCGCACATCTCCTGATGGTCTCGTACGGCACATTAAGCCCGGCTTTGGCTTGCCTATCCAGATGGTCAGCCTTCCGAAGTGTCGAGACAGAACGTCTTCAATCGCGGTCGTCGCTGAGCTGGACCGCGTGCGGACGTGCGAAGTTCAATACTGTTCGGAGAGCAACGTCGCGAGTGGCCCGTTGACCGCGCATAAGCGGCCAACACGAAGGTCGTGCTTTTCAGGCTCATCACGGGGCTTGGCGCCGTGTCCGGATAGCTCTGGTCTTGTCGCCGACCATGGCGTTACAGTGTTTTCGAGCGTGGCCGCAGGACGATACGAAAGATAGCCCGCGGAGCTTGTTCGGTGCTGCCCAGAGCCGTCCACCATGCGCCTCGACGATGGAGCGGCAGATCGACAACCCCATCCCGAGACCGCTTGCTTTGGTCGAAGATTCGCCCGGGATTGTCTTGAGGAGTCCCGGACCGGGTATTCCGGAGGCCGAAGGTCCAATATTGCGCGTTCAACGGCTCGACGCTGCCGTTGGGGTAGGTTACGCATAGTTTGCACCAATCGTTTGAGAACCAGCGTGCCGTGAAGATGACCCGCCGACGCGTCAAGTCCAGCCAGACACTTTGTGAACTCTATCAATCTTGCCGCGGCGTGCGTCTCTGCCTGTCGCGGGCGGCACGCACCTTGGCACGATTGCCGCAGACGCGCATTTCGCACCAGCGGCGGCCGTTGTTCTTGGTGGTGTCGAAGAATAGCCAGCCGCATTCCTGGCCTGCGCAGCGCCTGGTGCGCAAGAGGTCCTTTTCCATGAGCAGTGTCAGGGCCGACAGCGTGATCGGACCCAGGATCGCCGCTTCGATGTCGCGACGCGGATCAAAGACCCAGATGTAGCTGCCGAGACGCATCCGCATCTCGGCGTGGCGCAGATTCGCAGCGTGCGCGGCTGAGAGCAGGTCGAGCAGTCTGGCCGAGACCGGACGTTGCTCGGCAAGCGCGGTGCCGATCGTCCAGATCAGCTCGCGAATCTCGATCGCGCGTTCGAAGATGCGGCGCGCCCGACGCGGATGGCCTGACAGCGTGGAACGTATGTAGGCGCAGTCGGAAGGCGGCATGACGCGGGCGTGCTCGACCCACTGCATCAGCGTGTCGAAATCCCTCAAGTGCTCCTGGTGGGCTGCCAAGCCGCGCGCCGACGACGTGTTGGTGAAATCCCACGCCAGTTCCCCGCCGACCAGATCGAGGCTGCCGGCACGTGAGGGCGGGAGGGCGGTTCTGGTCCGGCTTTGGGCGCTCATGTGTAACCATCAAACTGCGTGTTGGGAGCCAGCGCTGATCCACCGCGCGACGAAAGCGGTCCATCTCAGGCGTTTTCGCGCGGCGGCGCAAGGGGGGAATCGTAACCATCTATCGATGATTGACTGGAAGCGAGGTGCGTGACAGCCTGTTCCTGCAAAACGTCATTTGGAGGTTACGATGACCCGTTGTCGCGGCGCTCTCCCCCTGCTTGTGTCCGTTCTTGTTGTGTCTGTCGTCGCCTTGGCGGTCGCGGCCCCCGCCGCCGCGCAAATGGCCGGCAAGGAGGTCAAGATCGGCATTGGCGGGCCGCTGACGACGACCTCGGCCGGTTTCGGCGTCGAGATGAAACAGGCCGTCGACCTCGCCGTCGATGAGCGCAACACGGTCGGCGGCATCGCCGGCGCCAGGGTTTTGGCCGTGGCGGTCGACGACAAGGCCGACCCCGAGGCTGGAAAGGCGGTGGCCAAGGGCTTTTGCGATGATCCGGCCATTCTGGGCGTGGTCGGCCACGTCAACAGCGGCGTTGCCATCGCGACGGGGCAGATTTACGCGGACTGCTCGCTTGCGGTGATCACGCCGATGGCGTCGAACCCGAAAGTGACCGAGAGTGGCTTTGCCACCATCTTCCGCCTGACCAACCGCGACGACAGGAAGGGGCCGGGTCTGGCGCGCTATCTGATCGAGAAGATGGGCAAGAAGCGCGCGCTCGTGGTCGACGACGGCACGTCCTATGGTGTCGGACTGGCCGATCAGTTCGTCGCCGGTTTTGGCAGCGGCGGCACGGTGGTGGCGCGCAAATCAGTGAAGGTGGGCGAGAAGGATTTTGCCGATTTCGTCAAGTCGTGGCCGAAGGATTTCGACGTGGTGTTCTTTGCTGGCATTCGCGAAGGCGCGCTGATCCTGAAAGAGATGCGCGCAGAAGGACTGACGCAACTGTTCACCTGCGGGGACGGCTGCTGGGACACCAAGGCGTTCATTCAGGCATCCGAAGGCGCCGCCACGAAAGCAGAAGGTGTTCGCGTTCTCTCCGCCGCGCCCGCGATCGGGACCGTTCCCGGCAGCGCCGAATTCGGCGCGAAATACACGGCGAAGTACGGGCCGATCAACAACTATGCGGCAAGCTCCTACGATTCGGCGCGCGTGCTGATGGTTGCGATCGCTGATGCCGCCAAGGCGAAGGAAGGTGTGCCGACGCGCGCCGATGTCGTGGCGGCGCTTCGCAAGCTGACTTTCCAGGGCATCGCCTATGCGAGGCCGGTGCAGTGGACCGAGAAGGGCGACAACAAGTCCGCCGTGATCTTCGTCAATGCGGTCGAGGGCGACTATTTCAAGCCGATCGATCAGATCCGCGAATAGGGATCGTTGCCGCGCCGTGGTCCCTGATCTGGCGAACCTGGGTGACGAACTCCGCAGGGAGCAGGATCGGGCCGGCTCCCCCTGCGATATTCGCATAAGGAGGCATCTCCGAAGAAGTCCGGTGTGTTGTCCTTTCTCGTTGTCGTTTCCTGTTCGATCTGAGTCATTCGCGTTCAATTGGAGTCTGTCGGGCCGATCCAGCGGTTGAACTTTGGGCGCCTAAGCCATGGCGCTCAAAGAGCTTTTTCGATCCACGCGAGGTAATGACAGTCTCCTATGATCTGGGCTGGCAACACTCAAGCCAATCTTTTCGGATGCCGTCATGGCGCTGCCCGCGGTGGCGGCCGAAGGTCCAATTTCTTCTTCCTACAGGGACGGCCCGCAGCTCGCGTTCGGTCGCACGACAAAACTTCCCAAAAATGGAATTGCCTCTTCCATTTTTGGGAACTCCACGGTAGTATCCTTTCATGCTGGTGATCGGCACGGACATTGTGGAGCGCTATTTTGCCGAGCGCTCTGGTCATCGGGGCATCGATGCGGCGCGCGCTCAATACAGGGCATGGCTTGCGATTGCGGAGAGTTCGGACTGGCGGACGCCGCAACAGGTGAAGCGATCGCATCCCAAGGCGAGCATCCTAAAAGGCGGACGTGTGGTGTTCAACATCAAGGCAAATGACTACCGCCTGATCGCCATAGTTCAATATCGTGATGGTGTGTTGATGATCCGCTTCTTCGGCAGTCATGAAGACTATGACAAGGTCAACGCGGAGACGGTGTGATGAAGGCAACATTGATAATTATCCAGAACCAGGCCGATCATGAGGCGGCTAAGGCGCTTGTCGGCAAGCTGATGCAATCAAACGAGGTTGCCGATCGAGCGCGCATGGTCGCGCAGGCTCGCCTTATCGAGGCGTATGAACGCGCGCGTTGGCCGCGCAAAGCGCTGCCGTTGCCCGATTTGCTGACCTATTTGGTTGAGCAACATGGTTTGACGCGCGCTGATCTTGTTCCGCTTCTGGGCACTGCGAGTCGCGTTAGTGAGATCATGTCCGGCAAGCGCGAATTGAGCATGACGATGGTGAAGCGTCTGCGCGAGCGTTTCCATATTCCGGCGGATTTGCTGATTTCAGCGAGTGGAAGTGTTGCTGCTTAGGTCAAGCGGGACCGTGACGGCCTGAGTTGAATTTGCCGGCAAGGAGCAGACTCTGATGGAACTCCAGTTCTGGCCAACCGACTCAAGTGGAACCAGAATGGACTCTGAAGGGTCATAATCCGCGTACTGAAACTACTGGGTCTTTCTCGCTCCGAGACTCCGATTGAACCAGAAACGACACTCGTTCGATTTGAGTCTGTCTGCTTCGATCGGAGTCTGCTGTCGCCGTGGGTAGCCGCGGCACCACAGCTCGATGCGGCCTATCTGACTGGGGCCGGCTTCTCCGCTCAAGCGCGCTTCTTCGCTTCGACGGTAGCGCGCTGACCGCTTAGACGGCCAATTGCCGACGCGCGAGCGCTCCGATCTTTCGGCACAAGAGCTAGCTTGTAGCCAAGAACGTTCGTTGCCTTGCTTAATGTATTCAAGTGTCGGATTCGCGTCCTTGCCGATGAGACTTAACAAGGAGGTACAGAAATTCCTATATGAGCGGACGCTGGAGCATTTGCTCGATCTTCACGTGATCGACGGCATCGATGATGATGATGACAAGGGCGAAGGCGATCGAGCCAATGTTTTTGGTTGCGGCCGGCGAAAATCGAATCTGAGATTGAGCGCTGGTAGAGCACACTGAATGATCTTACCGTGCCTTCCAGGATGTCGGCCTTTGACACGGCGGCGTTTGCGGCGAACTTGCCTGCGCAGCGCGCCGGTATCCGGGCCCACGTCACGGGCCTTTATAGTATCCAAGGAAGGTTGAAGCCTAGGAGCCGACGTGGTGGCAGCGCCCACTGGATCTCAAGCGACGACGACAAACACTCCCCAATCTGCACAGGTCGGTCCGGCAACCAGTTCTGCTAAAGCACTTCCCTACGGCCGCCGCCGCGAAGGCCTTGTTCCTCGCCATTCGTCGCGCTAGATACGATGGTAGTACGCTAGGAAACCCGATGACGTTCGCCGTGACCAAATTCTGGACGCGAATGCCCCGCCCGCAGGATATCTGCCGGAGGGATTGAAGGCGCGCGCGCCGATCGGATAGCGGACCCGAGCCCTCCCATCCTGCGGAGGGCATTTTTTTTGTCCGCATTCTCTCTCATCCGACGGAGTGTGTTACATGACCAAGTATCTCATCACCGTAAGCGTAGTTCTGCGGCCCTTTTGAACGGCGCTTGACGCCTATTTTGAGCGCGTAGTGCGTCGCCGAGGCTTCCATATTTCCGACAATGCATTGACGGCGGCCTCGAGCGCCTTCCGGTCGACGACGTTGGGATCGAACTGCTCGGGGCCCCAGAGGCGCATTTGTTCGTGCTCCGGATGGGTGGGGTCGCTGATGGCGTCGAGGTATTCGGCATAGCCTGACGCACCACCGACATCTTCCGGAGGACAACGGCCGGCGGCCTCGAGCAGGAGGGGAAGTCCCTCCGTTGTCGTGTTGTCGAACCACTTTTCAAGCTTGATCACGTGATCCCAGCTGTCGCCGAAGTCGTAGAGATAATGGATCGTCTTGGCGCCGGTCTCTTGAACGATATTGGAGAGCCGCGTCTTGCGGGCATCGATGGGCTGAGGGTCAAAATCTCCATCGGGATCAGGGATACCCCAACGGCCGTCGCCGGCTAGGAACTCTAAGAGATGGCTATTCGTCCAGCCAAACGCCGCCTGAAGCGTCAGATGCAGCCGATCAAGGCGCAGGGTGATGGGTACGACAAGACACCGCATCACCTCCGGTTTCACGTCCTTGAGGGTTACCCTGATCCGGACGGCGGTCGTGTTAAGGCTCATGCTGCCAGTCTCGGATCGAGCGCATGCATCGTATAGGTCGATACCCAGGGAAGCAGTTCGTCCAGTCGCGCCGCAGGCCAGCCATTAACGAGCTTCGCGAGAACATCAGCGAGCCAGTGCTCGGCACTGACGCCATTGAGCTTACAGGTTTATGCCGCCCGCCGAACTATGCCGAACGGATTTGGTATGGCACGCCGTTGTCACACTGGCGCCGTCGATCGCGTGCAGGGCAGCCCCATTCCATTCGGCATAGTCTGGTCATTCAGAGCGTCTCGAGGAAGGCGAGTAGGCGGTCGTTCGGCTGGAAGCGGGGTTCGCTTGCCGCGCTCGTACGGCTTGAGCTTCGCCAGGGCAGCTTCCTTGAGGGCGAGGTGGGCGTGCAGGTACGCCTGCGTCGTCTCGACCGATTCATGACCGAGCCACAGCGCGATCACGGAACAGTCGACGCCGGCTTGCAACAGTTCCATCGCAGCGCTGTGCCTCAGCACGTGCGGCGACACGCTCTTGGCCTTCAAAGACGGGCAACTTTTGTGAGCGACACGAACATGCTTTCCCAGCAGGGACTGGACGCTGTCGGCACTGAGCCGACCCCCGTGCACGTTCGGGAACAACGCTGTTGCTCCTTTCCGCAACGGTTCCTTGAGCCATGCCTGGAGCGCACACCGAGCGAGTGTGGTCAGCGGAGTGGTCCGCTCCTTCCGCCCTTTGCCGACGCATCGTACGTGTGCACCAGACCCGAGGTGGACGGCATCCCGGTCAAGGCCAGTCAGCTCTGAGAGGCGCAAGCCCGTCTGGGCCGCGACCAACAGCAAGGTGTGATCGCGGCGACCAAGCCACGTCGTTCGATCGGGCGCTGCGAGAACGGCCTCGATCTCAGGGCGCGTCAGGAAGTGCACCTGTCGCTTGTCATGGCGCTTGCTCGGTATGGCAAGCACGCG